>CAZJKZ010000157.1:0-1707 GCA_964546885.1 uncultured Bacteroides sp. | reverse complement strand
GACATCGGCATGAGCATCTACAAGCAATTGAAAAACGGAAGAAGAACAATATGGAATTTCAGCCTATACAATGCCTATTGCCGTATGAATGCCATGACAATACGCAAGGACAATTTCGTGGGCTTGGGTAACGACACCCGCTCTTTCCAGAAGTTCAGCCTTATTCCTGTTGTCCCGTCAGTTTCTTACACATACGAATTTTGAAAGATATGAAAAAATTTAAATATACTATTTTACTCTGTACATTAACGTCGCTGTTGACTACCGGCTGCTATCAGGATATAGACCTTGACCGCTACAAAGGTCAGAATGGAGAACATCTCATGACAATCAACTCAATTGTTAATCCTGATTCCACAATCGCAGTGGCTGCAACCAAGACATATTTCTTTTCCGACAAACATAATGCACGGGACTATGTCAAGGATCTTGACATTCAAGTGTCAATAAACGGTGAAAACCGTGGCATCCTTACATTTGATGATAAGACAAACATGTATAAATCGGAGATTCGGCCAAATGTCGGCGATGCCGTGGAACTCACAACTGTCTATGGAGACTCAGTGATAAAGTGCAGTGACATTATTCCAATGACTGTAAGCATTGAGTCGGTCAAAGTCAGCCGTCGCGGTCCTGTGGCGGTGTATACTGACCGGGATTACATCTTTACATACGAGATAACTTTCTCTGACCCGGTGGGAAAGGATAACTATTATTTCCTCCACTATGATACATCCGACTTTCGCAAGGGTGTCCCGATGGGTGAACGCGACTATTCTTATGAGTATGTGTTTCAGCAGCTCGCCAACCGCATAAACACTAATATTCCGGGATGGGAGCCCTATTCACCTTATGGACTTCCATTTACAGACTATGGGATTGATGGAAAAACACACACCTTAATAGTAAGGGAAATAGTCCAGGGAGCAAATGGCAGGGATCTGACAAAATACACTCAGATGAACCGAAAATTCAAGCTGTTCTCAATTTCAAATAACTATTACCACTACCTTCTAAGTGTACTATACAACAACACTGACTCAGAAGGACTGCATGGAGGCATGATTGACCTTGGAATATCGGAGCCGATTAAATATTTTTCTAACATAGAAGGAGGAATCGGAATTTTCGCAGGCTATTCCCTTGATGAAACTGATGTCGATGTTATGGGCATTGTTGGCAGATTCCCAAAATAGTATCAAGTATGCAGCGAGGGTCATATATTCCACCGTCTGCATCTTCGTTGGTTTAAATTACTATTAAATTACGAAGATTTTAACTCTTATTATTTCTACGATTGGTTATGTGTTCTTTGTTTGCACGATATGTTAAGATTGTGACAAGTACGACAAATGTTATCGCACACAAACCGGCACATCCACGCATTATCAACATTGCTTTTGGCGAGATATTATCTATCCAGAAAGCTGTACATAAGAGCAAGATGATCGCTACTGCAATAAATACCAAGGCCGCGTATTTCAACGTCCGGTATCTTGGAGCATTGTAGAGCTGATTCATTTTTTCCCGATCTTGCAGATATTTATTCAAGTATTTATCCATGATTTGTACGTTTGCATCTTAATTAACGAATTTCAGAAGGTTCGCAATCTGAATCTTTAGCAAAGATACAAACAATTAAAATAAAAACACTCAACAAATGTTGAGAGTCAATGATTTTAACATTGTTTGCCTTTTTCCGCAATC
>CAZJKZ010000156.1:0-2248 GCA_964546885.1 uncultured Bacteroides sp. | reverse complement strand
GGTGGGCGTTGTCAAGCTGCTCTTTGGCATTTTGCGCATACTCCACACCTTTGTCTATCAGGTCGGCTCGGGAGTCGATCCCCTTGAGTATTTGCGGCCAGGCAAACTTCCAGAGTATCAGGAAGAGAATGCCGAAGGACACAAACATCCAGAATATCAAGCCGAAATCAGGCGTGAATAGTTCCATTTACACAGAGAGCTTTATGATTATACGAAGAGTGCGAGAATACAAACGATAACAGCGAAGAGAGCCACACCTTCGATAAGGGCGGCGATAACGATCATGTTACTACGGATATCACCTGCCACTTCCGGCTGACGTGCGATGGCTTCCATTGCTGATGCACCGATTTTACCGATACCGATACCTGCACCGATAGCTGCGATGCCAGCACCAATACTTGCTCCGAGGCCTGCGATGGCCAATTCTGCTAAGATACCTAACATAGTTGTTTGTTTTTAAGGGTTTATTATTTTTTTAATTGTTTATTTTAAGCTTTATGGGCCACTTCTTCATGTCCTTTTTCTCGGGCAAGAGAAATGAAGATTGTGGAGAGCATCGTGAACACGTAGGCTTGAATGAAGCTCACCAATACGTCGATCAGCAGCATGAAAATTGAGAACAGCAACGACACCACGGTTGTGGCTCCTCCGGCTATCGGGCTCATATATGTAAAGATGAATATGAGCAGTGTCAGCACGATCACAATCATGTGTCCTCCCATCATGTTGGCAAAAAGACGTACGGTAAGTGCTGCCGGCTTAGTGAACATACCAAAGATTTCTATAATCGGCATGATTGGGATTGGGAACTTAAGCCATAGAGGCACATCGGGCCAGAAGATTTCCTTCCAGTAGTGCTTTGTGCCGTTGAGATTTGTGACAAGGAAGGTAAGAATGGCCATCACGAGCGTAACTCCTATATTGCCAGTAAGGTTGGCGCCACCGGGGAATACTACGATTAGACCTAAGAGGTTCATACCCAAGATGAAGAAAAAGGCTGTAAGTAGATAAGGCGCAAATTTCTTCGCTTCGTCGCCTAATGTTGCCTTTATCACACCGTTGTACACAAATTCTACGCATAGCTCCACAGCTCCGAGTCCTTTACGCGGGGCCTTGTGTCCTTTGCGTTTGTACCAGTTGGCAAGCCATAGCATCAATCCTGCCACCAAGATTATGGAAACGAACAGTGCCGCTACATTCTTTGTGATGGATATGTCGAGAGGACGATACTCTTTACCGTCTATCACCTGCACGACCTTTCCCTCATGAGGGCTTCCGAAGGGTGCCAGCATAAATGTGGCGCCTCCGTCGGTATACTGTGCTCCGTGGTTAAGACGAGCTGAAGAAAAGATATGAAAGGCACCGTCCTTAGCCTTTACAATTATTGGCAAAGGTATACGCACATGATGGTTGAAGGGGACTTCCCATCCATAGGCGTCGCCAAGGTGCTCAAAAATGATCTCCTTAGGGTTGATGGGTCCGTTGCTTTTTTCAGCCTCCTCAGCATAAGCAGAGCAAGGTATGGAAAGTAGCCCGAAAGCCATCGCTATGATTATTAACAGCCGATTCATATCTTCTTTTTAGTATATGCAAACTGATATTATGTTATTGTCGACATCTGCCAATCCACCGCTTACCTGCACGCTCACAGGCTCGCTTGAGTCGGTAGGGCGATACACTATCTTACCGGGCGAGAGGGTCGAAATCAGCGATGCGTGATTCTGTAGCACGGTGAAGTTGCCTTTGGTGCCGGGAAGTGTCACGCTTTGCACTTCGCCCTCGTACACGATTTCTACTGCGGATATGATTTTCAGTGTCATCTTTTTTCAGGATTAATTGAAATTTGCTGTCGGATACCGTAACCTACATCAAAATTATAAGTCACTATTTAGCCACTTCGGCAAGAAGTTTCTTACCCTTCTCGATAGCCTCTTCGATAGTGCCGACGTTGAGGAATGCCTGTTCGGGGTATTCGTCCATTTCGCCGGAGAGTATCATCTTGAAGCCGCGTATTGTCTCGTTGAGGGGGACCATTACACCGGGAAGACCGGTGAACTGCTCTGCCACATGGAAAGGCTGAGAAAGATAACGCTGAGCACGACGGGCGCGTGCCACCACAAGCTTGTCTTCGTCAGAGAGTTCGTCAACACCAAGAATAGCGATGATGTCCTGAAGCTCGTTGTATTTCTGAAGCAATTGCTTAACAGGAATACCTCTGGATGGCGAGGGCGGTCATGGAGCGGCT
>CAZJKZ010000155.1:0-2422 GCA_964546885.1 uncultured Bacteroides sp. | reverse complement strand
GACGTGCCGGAGGCAGCGTCCCTACTTTTTCATGGGTTTGATCGGTTTGCTGCGGGTCGGAAGCCATGTGGACATTGAAATTACCCTATGCAGGGGTGGACGCGATGAATCGGCGTCCGTACATTTGCTGGTACCCAATGTGTTATGGTGTGCCATGCGGGTGGCACGTGCGGAACGCACGTCCGTACAATGCGTTTAGGGTCATTGGGTTTGCGTTGGAGGACGCGACATGCGGATGTGGACGTGCCGGAGGCAGCGTCCCTACTTTTTCATGGGTTTGATCGGTTTGCTGCGGCATGTATGTTATGTTTGGCAAGCATAACACACGTCCGTACATTTTGTTGGTAATCAGATGGTGAAGATATTTTTTGTCTATTATTTAATTTTGTTTACTATTTTACTGTTAGGATTCAGTGGGGTTTGATCGCTCAGTTCAAGCGACTTCACCATGTGGAGAGTACCTTGTTTGTATTTCTGAAAATGTGGAGAGTCGATATGCGATTTATAGGCATCCTGACTCGCGTATGTCTCCAATATGGTGATGAGACAAGGATTGTTCTTGTCTGCAACAGCATACATGGTCAACACACCCGGCTCCGTGCGCAGTGACGTAGCACCAACTTCGGTAGCCATATTCATGTATTCATCCAGATACTGAGGATAGACCTCAATCCGAGAGAGCCTGACAATCCCATCTTCTGCCATTGGTAGTTTCTTGCAGTGCGGCACTGGATCTGACAAGTTCGATTTATGGTCTTCAATTCCGAAAAGAGTCAAAGCGTTGCACCTTAATATTTGCTCCTTATAGGGAGAAAGTCGCTTATTGTTATCTATTGACTTAACCAGATTTGCATATACTTTCTGTAATGCTTTTGCGGGAACAAAGCTATAGTCGGAACCATATAGGATGTGCTTCGGATCGGTAATCGTCAGCATGAGGTCAAGAATCTCATCCGAGAGGCCTCCGGCAACGTCGTAGTAGAGGTTGCTCATGTTCGCGTCAATATCGAAAGGTTTTTCTATCACACCCATCGCTGACATCAGCGGATAGCCGTTTTTAAGTCGTGCAACCGCTGTAGGGAGGAATGACCCGGCGTGCGGCACAACAAACTTAATGTCGGGATAACGTGTCATTATGTTGTTGGCCACCATATTCAGCACCGCGCGTGTGGTCTCTACCGGATATTCATAAACGAATATCGGGCCGGAAGTGAACACGCTGTCGGGCAGTGACGCAGGACGATGCGGATGGATTATCACGGCTGCTTTGCGGTCGTTAAGCTCCTTCATCAAGGGGTCGAGAGCAGGATCACCCAAGTAAAGCCCCCTGCTGTTTGTAGGGAGCTTTATTCCGTCGGCTTTCAGTGTGTCAAGGGCATATATGGTTTCCTGAATGGCAGCCTCCACATCAGGCAACGGCACGGATGCGCAATACATGAAGCGCCCCGGATGCCGCAGCTTCACAGCCGCACCTTCTTCATTTACCGAGCGAATTACATCCTTCGTCTCCTTAATATCCCCGAAATATGGGTATGGGGATGAGAGGGTGAGCACGGACGTAGCTATGCCCAGTGAATCCATAAATGCAAGGTGCCCGTCTTCATTCCAAGCCGGAAGTGGAAAACCATCTTCCATAATGGCACCATTACGTTCAAGACATTCAAGGTAGGGTTTGGTAATGAGATGTGAATGAACATCAATCGTGTTTATATTATTGTTTAGTGCCATAGCTGTCATACATATTATCGCCATTAATACACTTGTAAAAGTCCGTGTGCATAAGGCTATTTTTGCGTTCATAATTCTCTAAGATTTAATAGTAAAGGAAATTCAATAAGAAAATTAATCATTTTTCATGTAGGACTTTATATAGATTATTGAATGTTAAAATGATTAGTCGTTTATCTTGGCAGTAAGTTTGAGTGTATTTTTTTGAGGAAATATATACCCATTTCATACTCCGCTTCGCTCATTTCTTGGCGGGCCTTTCCTGTAGCCAGATTTATGGCTTCGGCTATCCTGTTGCGGTTTTCAATGGCTTTTTCGGTCAGGAATATTCCGTTTTTGGAGCCGGAGACAGCTTGGCGCCTGATAAAACCGTTTTCTTCAAGAGCGTTAAGAGATCGGCTAATACCGGCTCTGTCTTTCCCTACGCTTCTGGCAATATCACTTTGGCTTTGTCCGTCTTTAATAAACAGTTTTTGCAGTATCACAAACTGTGCATGATTGAGAGGCAATCCAACGCTATGAAGCGTTCGGTTAAGCTCGCTCACAAGTGAATTGAAGGCAAAATCAAGATATACGCCTAACAGATCGTATTCGGGCTGTTTCATTTTAATGCTTTTTTAAGGAATTCAACGAGAGTGCGGGGATTACGTTTAAGAATGGCCTCAGTTACAAAATCACTGCCACAAAAATCTCC
>CAZJKZ010000154.1:0-2436 GCA_964546885.1 uncultured Bacteroides sp. | reverse complement strand
AAAACGCCAAAGACGTGAGGCTTCTTTGCTCCACGTCCTTGTATATCCGGTATCGCCAAACACCTTATCAAATAGAACTTGAAGAATACGTCACCCCACGTCCGGTGCGGATATGATGATGACGCGCCGCGCCATGTCAAAACGCTGCCGGAAATGGGCATTCTTCACTAATCGTTCATTTGATATTCGTAAATTGGCGATTTAGATATACGGAACGACAGGCAAATGCCTTTGGCGTGATAAGAAATTCACACCGACCTCTGTCGGACTACGCCTATTTGGCGCACAAATCTCCTATCATTTGCAAAATTACAAAAAGGAATGAAGAATACCCAATTTCCAGACAGCTTTTTTTGCAGCCTCAGAGTCTTTTTTGCGACATTGAGTTTCGGGTCAGCCCTTCAAGTTCTTTTGATGATGCAAAATAAATAGGTCAGTGTGTCAGATGGCGGCAGACCGCAAATTTTTTATAAAAAATGCGTTCCTCTAACTCAAACCGGCCTTCGCCTATTCGTCCCATTGAGCGTGATACTTCTGAATTAAGCGTGAAACGGTGGCAAAGTCGTCTTGAAATACGAATCCGTTGGCTAAATATCTTTCGGCTATAGCCGTTAATATCGGCGCATCAAATTTATTGAAGCCTTTGCCGTTTTTATTTCGTGTTTCACCCTCGCTTTTTTCATCTCCGGTCTGATTGCGATAGACGGTTACAAGATGATCAAGATCCGGGTGGACTGACACCTTATTATTAGGAAGAGTTGATGGTGTCTCATTTGCGTGAGACTCTTTTTCCTTCATCAACTTTTGTAATAATGCTTGGACCGCGTCCTGATATTCGGCGGGGATGTCCATTTTTATGACCTCAGCTTCCTGTTTCGGCTTTTCAATCGAGCGATAGAAGTCCACTACAGCCGGATTAATGATAATATCCTCGGCATATATGTTGCGGTCAATGCGTAGATTCTTTATGCTTCGGCAGCGCGATAGAGCCGTGTAAAGCTGGCCGTGCGCAAAACATCCGTTGCCAAGTTTGATAAGCACAGAGTCCACGCTCATGCCCTGCGATTTATGAATCGTTATCGCGTAGGCCGGTTTTAATGGGAGCTGAATATAGCTGCCCACCTCTTTCTGCGTCACTTTTTCTTTCCCGGTCTTTGGGTCAGTGGTCAGAACGTATTGGTAATTTTTCCATTCATTCGGGGAAATTGTCACGACTTTTCCGTTGTCAAGCTTGATTATTGCAGCATCAACGCCTGATTGATTTGTGAATCCCAATATTTCGCCGACATCACCATTTACAAACTCAAGTATGCCGGCCGGAGTGCGGTGATTAATGAGGGTCATAACCCGTGTGCCGGTTTTGAGCTCCAGTCTTGCCGGTGTAGGATAATCCTTCTCTGAAAAGTTCCCTTTCACGACAGCTGAGAATGTGCGGCTGTCACCATTGGATTGCTCATTTGCCAGGGCATTGAGTATGTTGGCCTCACGGTTAGTGGTACAAAGGCATACGGGTGTAACAGACAATGGCCGAGTTATATCAGCATACTTATTAAGGATTTCCTTAACATTGAGCATTAGGCCAGTGTCAGGATCCTCAATATTTCTCGATTCGATGTCATTGTGGCGTATATGATTCAATATAGTCAGGAAGAGGTTGTCGTTGCCTTGTCGATGGACTGTCTTCAGGCAGAAACACTTAAACTTGCCTCTTGTCCAGGTTTCTGTCTGAAAAGCAAATTCACCTCCATACGTGTTTCTTATAAAACGTTCCTCTTCTTCCGACTTCACCACCGGAGGCAACTGATAGAAATCACCGACAAGAATGACCTGTTTGCCTCCGAACGGTTGCTTCTTATTCTTCCCTTGTGCTACCTGACGCATTCGGTAATCTACAGCCCAAAACAAATCGCTCCGCACCATCGAAATCTCATCAATGATTACTACATCTACATTCCGTATCAGTTCACGTTGCTTTTTGTTGCTTATCGGTTCAATCGATTCCTCCGACATTAGGCCGGGAGCAAACCGAAGAAAGCTATGAATCGTTGAGCCGCCGATATTGACGGCTGCGATTTCGGTTGGCGCAAGGAAAACGCAATTCTTGGTGGTACGATGCTGAAACTCCTTGACAATAGTGGATTTTCCGGTTCCGGCCTCTCCTGTTAGGAAGACGTTAGTTCCGGAAAGCATTTCCTTTAGGGCTATTTCTTGTTCCTGAGCTAATTGCATATATTTACTTATTTGAAGGTTGTGTGTGTCGATGATGTTTGATGCAAAGTTTGCAGACTAAGTGCAAAGATATCCACCCGCACTGCCATATCATGGCAGACTTAAAAAATTTATCATTCTGCCGCTAAGTGGCATAGCGCCGCTCTAACTTTGTGGCGTAATTAAAAAACGAGAATTTATTAATGACATACCCTCATCCCTAAACAA
>CAZJKZ010000153.1:0-2499 GCA_964546885.1 uncultured Bacteroides sp. | reverse complement strand
TACCCATATAAAGGAAGATTGCAAGGATACCGAGGTTGAAGTGACGGAATGAGAATGCACTATGCGGGTCGTGACCTTCCTCTGTCTTTTCCAATTTAGGACGAGCTGGCTCGTCGATACGAGTGAAGAGGATTACAATGAATGCAATGATGAAGATACCGCCTGCGATGAAAAGTGCGGGGGTTGCATCGTTAACGCGTGCTTTAGCTGCGTCGCCAATGAGCGCTCCCATAAGGATGTACACAGCCACAGCTGCAGCAGAGTTGAATACGCCACCGAGCTGGATAAGCTGGTTGCCCTTGTTGCCGCCGCCGCCGAGGATGTTAAGCATAGGGTTAACAACAGTGTTAAGCATACACATACAGAAACCAGATACAAAAGCACCTACGAGATAAACGGCAAATGCGCATCCTTGCATGCTTTCCCATCCGCTCATCCACTGAATAAAGATACCAACGATACCGACTACGAGAGCAAGAAGTGCTGTGGCTTTGTAGCCGTACTTCTTAATTAACATACCGGAGGGGATACCCATCACCAGGTAAGCAATGAAGTTACCGTAGTTTCCGATTTGTGCTTCGAGGTTGGAAGCACCAAACTGATTCTTAACTATGACGGCCATCGGAGAACACAAGTTGGTCACGAAGGCAATCATTGCGAAGAGGGCAATCATGACAATGATAGCGCCCCATTGTTTTGAGTTGTTGCTCATGATAATAAATTTGGTTTATTTAAATATTAGTAATTCCGTTGACCAAAAATCGCTGACCCGATGCGCACATGGGTTGACCCTTCGGCTATCGCAAGCTTATAGTCGTCGCTCATGCCCATCGAAAGGACATCAAAGTCCTTTAAATCAGGTGCTATTTCCAATATCTTACGTCGGGTGTCGGCGATTGCTTTAAAGTCTGCATGTATCCGCTCCTCATCGTCGGTATTGGTAGCCATACCCATCAGACCACGAATATGTGTCGCTTTCAACGATTCATATCCGCGCGCTGCAAACCAATCAATTAGCTCCTCGGGCGTAAATCCAAACTTTGTTTCCTCGGCCGCAACATGCAATTGCAGCAGCACGTTGGTGACCACGCCTTGGCGCGCCGAAAGATCGTCAATCATTTCGAGCAGACGCAGAGAGTCCACGCTCTCTATCAGCGACACTTTGCCTATGAGGGATTTTAATTTATTTGTCTGCACATGACCGATGAAATGCCATACAGTGTCGTCGGGCATTAAAGGTATCTTCTGGAGTAACTCCTGCTGCCGACTTTCGCCGAATATGCGCTGGCCGGCATCGTAAGCTTCGCGTAGAGCCTCGATGGGATGAAATTTTGATACAGCCACAATCGTAACGCCTTCAGGCACGGAAGCGTGTAGCTGCTTTATCTTTTCTGAAATGTCATTCATGCTTGTTGTCGGAAGGCTGTTTCACGGGATAGACATCGAGAATAGTAGTTTCGTTGATGGCTGCAATCTCATAATCTGCAAGCGTATTTTTCATACCTTCGTTGAAAGCGTCGAGAGCCGTCTGGAAATCAGGAGCCTGCACTATCGAAAGCACGCTCACCTTCTTCTCCACAGCCGGTTTGCCAAGAGCGGTGGGCTTCTCGTCGAGAGTGGTGATAAGCCATTTCACCTGGTACCACTTGTCGGCTGCCTCGTCTTCGCTGAAGAATATCTCGGCTATCTTGGTGCGTTTAACTGCCGTAACAGAAAATTCACCGGATATATAAGGCTGACGCTCCTCAATGATTCGCGCCTCAGCCTCGGTGAAGGAAAGGGCATCGACGAGAAACGACTCCGTAGTCTTTTTCACGGCAGTGCCGTTTTCCTGTAGTTTATCATATCTTATTTTACATTCAAACCAGTTGGCCATAGCAAAAACTATAAATAATATTGGTATGCGTGAAAAAATGCCGCCCTTACGTAGCGACTTTTTTTCAACATTGCAAATTTAGCAAATAATATTGAAATAAGCCCCCATAATCTAAAATTTTTTTAATATTCTTTACATTATCTTTCCCATCGAGTCATATCGCGGCAAATTAAGATAATATTTGATGCATAATTAACTTATTGGTAAATAAAAATATACAGCACAAAATTTGAAAAACTTCAAAAATGTATGCCTAAAAATTTGCACAATCCGAAAAATAGTAGTAACTTTGCATCGCAAAACAAAAAGCGATGGTGTCATAGCTCAGTTGGTAGAGCAAAGGACTGAAAATCCTTGTGTCCCCGGTTCGATTCCTGGTGACACCACTAAGACCGCTAAAATCCTTTCCAAGAATTAGCAGTCCCAATCATAAATCACCCGATGGTGTCATAGCTCAGTTGGTAGAGCAAAGGACTGAAAATCCTTGTGTCCCCGGTTCGATTCCTGGTGACACCACTAAGACCGCTAAAATCCTTTCCAAGAATTAGCAGTCCCAATCATAAATCACCCGATGGTGTCATAGCTCAGTTGGTAGAGCAAAGGACTGAAAATCCTTGTGTCCC
>CAZJKZ010000152.1:0-2735 GCA_964546885.1 uncultured Bacteroides sp. | reverse complement strand
CGCTGCTTCTCGCTCATGCTGTCGGCGCACATACCTGTCAGTATGTTTAGAGCCGAGTCGGGGGTATTAGTCATCAGGGCATCGGCTTTACTCAGTCGGTTATCCACCTCACGATTTCCTCGGCAGCCGGTAAGGGCAGCACTGGACAAAAATATAAATAAAATAATATATAAAATTGTCTTCATATTACATATATTATTAGGTCAACCGGCTTTAGATATGATTTAAGGTTTGCCATTCGCAGTGCAAAGATATAAATTTTCATTCACCCTCACAAATAAGATTTTAATGATATAGTGTAGGACACATTGCGTGCGATGTGCCCTATGGATTTTGCGTGTGCGATGATAATGAAATTGTGGATGGATTAGCACAATAAATCACCGCTTTTGTAGTTATATATTTGACAATATCATATAGTAAGCATGAAAAAACACGTGATAAAATATACTCTGCCTCTGGTGATGGCTTTTGCCGCTTCCATGACTGCCACGGCTCAAAAAAGCGAGTTCAATCCTATACAGACAGGTGTCAACTCACTTAATATCGCTCCCGACGCGCGTGGTGCGTCTATGGGTGATCTCGGAGCGGCAACCGATCCCGACGCTAACTCGCAATTCTGGAATCCGTCGAAATATGCGTTCGCTTACTCGCGCGGCGGACTCTCGCTGAGCTACACCCCTTGGCTCCGCAAACTCGTCAACGACATCTTCCTTGCCAATCTGTCTGGCTATATTAAGATAGGACAGGAGGACAATCAGGCCGTAAGCGCTACCTTGCGCTACTTCTCGCTCGGCGAAGTGGTGTCGGGCGGCGACGAGACAGGCGGCGCAATACAGAGCCTCAACCCTTACGAAATGTCGGTAGACGTGGGCTACTCGCGCAAACTATCAGAGAAATATTCTATGGGCGTGGTATTTCGCTATATCTACTCCGATCTTGGATTTTCTGACTCCTATGCCGGCGACCAGAACACCGGAGCGTCAGCCTTCTCAGCGGATATATCCGGATATTATACCACCTATCCTATAATAGGCAGAAACGAATGTCAATTCTCCTGGGGATGGAATGTATCCAACATCGGTACGAAGATTTCATATAACAACGGAGAAGACCCGGCCTTCCTACCCACCAACCTAAAGATAGGCGGTATGTTTAAATTCCCGCTCGCCGATTATCACAACCTCGCTATCGGTCTTGACCTCAACAAGCTCCTTGTGCCTACCCGCCCGAGAGAAGCCGACTACGACATGCTCACCGAGGAAGGTCAACGCGCTTATGAGGCCGCATTGATCGACTGGGAAAATATGTCGTCTATTTCGGGTATTTTCAAGTCGTTCTCCGATGCTCCGGGAGGATTCAAAGAAGAGCTTCAGGAAATCAACTGGTCGCTCGGCGCCGAATATAGCTACAACGACCAATTCTTTCTGCGTGGCGGCTACTACTACGAACATGCCAACAAAGGCAACCGTAAGTATTTCGCACTTGGAGCGGGCTTCGCACTGAATGTGCTGCGACTCGACGCCTCTTATATGATGGCAACGGCTCAGACGTCGCCGCTCGACCAGACACTGCGCTTCTCGCTTACATTCGATATGGACGGCCTCAAAGAGATATTCGGAGGCAGATAATTCTACAATACTACAAATCAATGGCCCGGAAAATTCCGGGCCATTGATTTGTAGTGCTATTCGATTTATGATCAAATCTATTTGTAAATCAAGGCAGTCGCTTGGGCAGCTATGCCTTCGCCACGTCCGGTGAAGCCTAAACGCTCGGTGGTAGTGGCCTTTACCGACACGGCATCCAAGTCGAGACCAAGGTCTTCAGCCACATTCTGCTGCATCTGCTCCATATACGGCAGCATCTTTGGAGCTTGCGCTATGATAGTGATATCCACATTGGATATCTCCCACCCATCATCGGCAATAATGCCATGTACGGCTTTCAGCAACCGGCGCGAGTCTGCACCCCGCCATTGCTCGTCAGTATCCGGAAAGTGGTAGCCTATATCACGCTTCGCGCAGGCGCCAAGCAATGCGTCGCACAAGGCATGCAGAGCCACGTCAGCATCGCTGTGGCCCAACAAACCTTTGCTGTAGGGAATCTCCACTCCGCATATGATGCATTTGCGCCCCTCCACAAGGCGATGCACATCAAATCCGTTTCCTACTCGATAAATCATATCTTAGATGGACAGGCGGCGGAGGGTGTTGAGCAATTCGCGGTTGAGAGGCTTGTCGTATTTAATGGCCTTGAAGAAGGGTACGTACACGATTTCGTCATTCTTTATACCGATCATTACATTACGCTGGTCCTCCATAAGCGCGTCAATAGCCGCAGAACCCATGCGCGAGGCAAGGATACGGTCGTGCGCTGTGGGCGAACCGCCGCGCTGCAGGTGTCCGAGGATGGATATGCGCACGTCGTAGCCCGGGAACTCATTCTTCACACGTTCGGCCATGCCGTAGGCTCCTCCGGTGACAGGACTTTCGGCGACAAGCACTATTGATGAGTTTTTGCTCTTACGGAAACCGTTCTGGATCAGTTCCGCCAACTGGTCTACCTCTGTTGAAATTTCGGGGATGATGGCGGCTTCTGCTCCCGAGGCGATAGCACCGTTGAGAGCGAGGAATCCTGCGTCACGGCCCATTACCTCGATGAAGAAGAGGCGCTCGTGGCTGGTGGCGGTGTCGCGTATTTTATCCACACAATCCATGATTGTATTGAGAGCG
>CAZJKZ010000151.1:0-2891 GCA_964546885.1 uncultured Bacteroides sp. | reverse complement strand
ATGGGTTTGACACCGCAGACTCCATAACCGGACAAAAACTTGCGGAATGGCTGGACGATTATTCCAAGACGATTGACAAAGTGACTTTTGTCGTTCTGGACAACGCATCTATCCATCGCAAAGGTGAAGTTGCCAAGAGAAGAGACGAGTGGAAGGAAAAAGGACTTTACATTTTCTATCTTCCGACTTATTCCCCTCATCTCAACATCGCGGAGACAGTGTGGAGATTCCTCAAGGGGATGTGGCTCAAGCCCCATCATTATTGCAGCAAGAGAAAACTCCACGAAGCCACCCGAGAAATCTTGGATGGGATCGGGAAAGAATATGTGATCAACTTTTCTCATGCTGCCTAAAGTATATTTTTAATTTGTCAAACTACTTATGAGTAGATATATGCTTATAACTTCTTCAGTCAAAAATCAGGCATAGTATTTTTCATGAAAGGGATACGCACGCAAAATCCGACTCTTTGGAAGAGAAATATCGTGCCATACGGTGATATTGCCTGATACCTTAATATTTCTCGACGTCAGATTCAGAGAATACGGTATAATCAGGACTCTAAAAAATCCAAGTGACAGCCATGCAAAGCAGTGTAGATGATTTTTTTATACCGGATAATGAGGTGAAACTTCCGGGAACACGACAATAGCCGCAGCTCCCTCAATAAAGTCAAACGTATATATTATAGGTATGTCCGTAGCTTTGGTTGAAAGTGGCGTTCTTTCGTCTAAATGCTCTATTGTGATACCTTTGCGATGACTGAGATTTGATGAGTCAGTCTCAGCCTCATTATAAATATCTTTGAAGCCGATTTGCTCCAATTCATTCTTAATATATGTGATAAAATCTACCTCGCCGACTATAATCACCGGGCACTCATTTATAAGTAGTCTTTCTTCGTTTGTCATATCATTTTCAATTACTCCGCAAAATTATAATATCCTCTATTACTCTGCCATACCCAAATGGGTACGTTTTGATGTGAGGATAAAAAAATTTTTTTCGCAGATATGCAATCGTACCCATTTGGGTATGGCACACGCTGATTTTGCTTACTAATTTTGCATCAGTAAAATCAACAAAACTTACGCCGATGAAAATATTATCTAATTTCGCACTTCTAATCCTGGCATCTGCCTCGGCTTTTGCACAGGCTCCCAACGATTCCATAACGGATTCGTGGGAGAAAGAGCTTGAACTCAACGAAGTTGTCGTCGTGGCAAAACGCCCTGTTGTAAAGCAACAGGAGGGTAAGCTCGTTTATCTTGTCAAGAACGACCCCTACGCCAAGGGTCTTGACGGAGTATCCGTACTTGACCGCGTACCCCGTGTTTCCGTGAATAACGGTGCTGTCACCGTTGCTGGTAAAGGAACCGTCCGTTATATAATTGACGGATTACTTATGGAACTTGATGCGTCGGCCATGTCAATGCGTCTTAAAAGCTTGCAGGCGGAGGATATTGAGAAAATCGAGTTGCTGACAACGCCACCCTCCCGATATGCAGCAGAACCCAATGCTGTATATATCTCAATCACTACTCGCAATGAAACTCTTGGCACCAAAGGCAACCTCTATGGCTCGTTAAGTTATGGTGACAAACTTCGCGAATATGTCAGCGGTAGCGTCAACCATACAACAAGAAAAATCGAAATGTCGCTTGATGCAAGCGTGATGAACCATTACGGCACCAACGACAACGATGTGGAATACATATTTTCCGACGGCACTCCCTCCCGTTTATCCTCCACACGCAATAAATCACACCTGTTTGATGCCGGGGTAAATGCTCTGTTCAGATACAAATTTACCCCTGATATGAATATTGGCCTGATTGCAAACTACAATTACGAAGCCTCCTCCAACAACGGAACCAACTTTACCGATTACGGCGGATATTCCTCATCATCGCAGACCACTTCCAAATCACGCCCTAACAATGCCCTTACTCTTACCGGCTTCTATGACTGGAATTTCGGAAATAAGGGTGAGTCCTTACAGCTGACTTACAATTATTTCAACCGTCATAGCCCGGAAGTATCAGACATTTGCACCACATACAGCGTTAACTCCGACCCTTATGAAGTACACGAAGACGGCAAGAGCAATTACCGTTTTCACAGCGGTAAAGCGGACTTCAAACTTCCTTACAGTTGGGCGGAATTGGAAACAGGTATCGCTTATACCGACATACTCAATTCCTCCGACAACTTTATGAAGTATGCTTACGGCAACGGTACTGCACCAAATGCTGAAACCAATAATTTTGACTATTCGGAACGCGTGGCCGCAGCATACATCACCGCTTCCCGTAGTTTTGGCGCAGGTTTTTGGGGTAAAATCGGATTGAGATATGAATACACGTGGACGAAAGGCAAACAAATCTCCCTATCTCAAATTGACCGCGACAACTACGGACACCTGTTCCCGACTTTCAACCTCTCTTGGAATAAAGACCGCATCGGTTCTTTCAATATAAGTTACTCAATGGGTATGGGTCGTCCGAACCTGTGGGAGCTTAATCCGTTCAGATACTATTCAACGACCGACGAATATTCCGCAGGAAACCCTGCGTTGAAACCTACCATATACAACAATGCCGAGATAAACTACTATGGACTCGGAGGTTTATATGCCGTGCTCTACACCTCATTTGCATCTGATGCTATCGGATATGTCAGCAGATTTGACGAAACAAGCACTATAAACACAATTCCATATAATTGCTTATCTACTAACAAGACCGGACTCTATGCCAATTACAAACGCACATTCTTTGACCGTTGGGAGATAGGTGCCGGTGGTGAGGTATTCCGCACATATTCGCACAGCGATGTTCCCGATTTCAAAATCAAAAGTATGGAAGATTGGTCCGGCAAACTTGAACTGA
>CAZJKZ010000150.1:0-2977 GCA_964546885.1 uncultured Bacteroides sp. | reverse complement strand
CCGACATAACCCAATATCCTTTTCTGTTTCAACGCCAAATTTACGAAAAAGTAAGGATACTACCTTGCTGGGGTTAATCGGCCGTTGTTTGTATAGTTAATTTGTTCCTTGGCGAAAAGATTTCACACTTGGAGGGTGATAACGCGACTCAGTAGCACATCCTATCTTTGGACATCATCTATCTATTGCTCTCTATCCTACAGTTTGGCAGAAAAGAGAAAAGTGCCTACATTTGTACCAATGTCGTCCTTGTGACGGCAGGACATATTGATGAAAGTGTTTTAACTTTTGTCCTTGAATCGGAATCTGGTAAATTCTTTTGTACCAAGGATAACAATGCAAACACTCATCACCGTTATCTGCATATATCATTCTGATATATACGGGCGGTGTGGGGTATTGTTTATTGGTACAAGGGCTTACCAGAGCCTCGATTCTATAGACAAATCGCTCCACACTTTTTTTATACCCTTTCGGGTAAAGCATCGAGCGATTCAGGCACACTTTCGGAGATAAAAAGACTTGAATAAACCCAAAATTATGTAACAATGAGTAAGAGTCAATTACCTGATGAGTGCAAGTTGATACTTGTAGCCATCAACAATCGCACATTTCACCCTTCTTTTTCTCCGAAAGAAAAAGGATGGCTTGCCATTTTGGAAGAAGAAAGCTTGATTACCGTAACCAAAGACACGCAAGGAGGCTATATAAAAGGAGAGTTAACAAATAAAGGGTTGGCATATTTGACACAAAATCCCGAATTGAAGAATCCCTCATTTTGGGATGACAAACATGCTGTTATTGATCATTTCATAAATGTGATAAAATTCTGGTAATGGATAACCTCGACCACTATAACAACAATTAAAAATCACTAACAATGAGAAAATTCTTTTACTTTATGTTGCTACTTACAGCAATAATTACATTCACAGCATGTAATGATGAAGATAACAAAAATACTTTAAGCGGTACGACGTGGAGTACATCTTACGGTAGTGCTACATCATTCGTAATAGAATTTGAAGATAATAGCAAGGTGACTGGATTTAGAACGGATGCCAATGGTAAGTTCATCAGTGGGAGCATTTGTCATGGAACTTATTCATTTACGGACAATATTATTGTATTCGATGATTTCACGCTATCCTATTCTTTCCTGCGATTTCATTTTACAGATGGAACTGTTTCTGGCAATTACATGACTCTTAATTATTGGGAGTCTTATAGCGGGACAAGGTATGACCACCAAATGACATTCCGCAAACAATAGTTAGATTTATTCAGCAGCAGGGGTGTCCTTTCGGATGCCCCTACGCATCATTGGATAAATATCATCGGGAACATTTGCTTTTTTCCCATTGATTATAAATTTCATTGAATGCGCTTTTTTCTGCACCTGACAAGTCTTCTTTTTGCCTATATTTCCGATACTCCTCTTTCAAGGTTTCCTTGCCTTTCGACAGGCAGGCCACGCTATTGCCATACTGTCTTTTCAAATAGTCGATAATATGGCCCAATTGATTAGGCCGGACTTGACTTTTCAATTCTCGTCTGTCGTACTCACTTTCTACCCTTTGTTTCAATTCATCTAGACTCATATCTCTATTATTTTTAGTTGACAGCACATTATCTAAATCCGCGTAATTCAACAGTTTTATCGGGCTGTCGCTATTCTCGAACGAACCGGCATAGACCACCGCCCGCCCCGCCACAGGCTCGTTGACCCATTGCTCCATTTTCTTCAACGACTTTTCAAAATCGGCGTGATAGGTCATCGAAGACTTGATTTCCACGCCATAAAGTCCATCATGCCGTTTCAGCAACAAGTCTATTTCATTCTGATTGGAATCCCGATAGAAGTAGAGGTTGCTTTCTTTCCCCTGATTATAACGATATTTCAAGGCCTCTATCACAACAAAATTCTCAAACAACGCGCCGCGCATCTTATCCCGCGTCAGTTGCTCCGGACTCTCGATGCCCAACAAATGACAAGCCAAGCCCGTATCGGTAAAATACAGTTTGGGCGATTTGGTCAGACGTTTGCGCGTATTCTCAAAATAGGGCGGCAACAGGCTCACGATATAGGAAGCCTGCAATACAGACAGCCAGGCCGTTATCGTATGTACGCCCACCCCTACTTCGTTGGCCAACTCCGAAGCCTTGAACACCGAGCCGATGCGACCGGCACAAAGCCGCAGAAAAGTATGGAACTGCATCATGTCCTTTATCTGCAACAAATCGCGCACATCTTTATCTAAATAAGTCCGCAGGTAAGCCGGATAGAGAAGTTCCGCCCGGTTGCTCCCGCTCCATATCGCGGGATAGAATCCTTCAAACAGCAATTCATCGAGCGGCTTGCTTGCCGCCTCCCGCACCTCGGCATACGACATCGGCAACAGTTCGAAAACCGCGGTACGCCCGGCCAACGACTGCGTCACCTTTTTCAAGATAGCGAACTGCGAACTGCCGGACAGGATAAACTGCCTTTCGGGGTCTTCATCCACAATACCCTGAATATACGACAACAAATCGGGAGCGTTATGCACTTCATCGAGAATCATCCCCTCCTTATGCTGGTTCAAGAACGCAACAGGATCTTTTTCGGCAAAACTCCGCACATTGAGATTTTCCAACGAATAATAGGGCAGATGCGAGAACAGGTGCCGAATCAGCGTTGTCTTACCGGACTGCCGAGGCCCTGTGACCGTGATGACGGAGAAATAACGCGCAGCCTCCTCTATCGCGCCGGCCATATCTCTCTGAATATATTTACGCTCCATATATTTTATGCGAATTTGAAGTGCAACTGCAAAATTACATAAAATTATCAGAACGCACGCAACCACCGTCCATTTCCTTTTTTTGTGTAACTACACACTTTTAGGAAACAGACCGGGCGAAGCTGCGGGTGTCTAGTAGCCTAAGATTTTGAGCATCGACTTGTAGCTCTGTTCTTTGGCGAAAAGTTTGGTGG
>CAZJKZ010000149.1:0-2993 GCA_964546885.1 uncultured Bacteroides sp. | reverse complement strand
ACTTATTTAACAACGATCTTTATTTGACAACGATCCTTGTTTAAAATGATCTTTGTTTAAAATGATCTTTGATTGCTTACTTAACTACTACTTTTGATACCTTACCACCTTGCTTAACGATGTAAATACCTGCAGGAACGTTCTGAGCGTTCACGCGTACGCCGCTAAGGGTATAGTATTCTTTTGCTGCACTCTCAGTCTCAGCCACACCTACAGTCTTGACGCCTGAAGTAGCTTTTGAAGAGAGATAATTCAAGGTGTTGGTAGTGAGATTCTCAAGATTGCTATGGAAAGCGTTGACACCTTCACGCGGAGCCCATTCACAAGCAGCAAGACCGTTGGCGATAACTGTGCCCTTGCCATCCTCCGGCTTGAACTCTACGATGCCGGCAACACAATAGTCCTGAACATGACCCCAGGTGCCAAGCACTTCGCAATTGAAATCTTTTTCGAATTTTTCAGTAGTGTTTTTCCCTTCGGAAGTATACTGATAAGAGTTGAGGTCCCACATACAGTTGTGGTCTTCGCGCCACATTGCAGACCCATCACCTGTGCCCTCCATAGGGTAAGTAGGAGATACAAAAGCGGCATACTCATAACCGGCGGGTACAGTCTGAAGACCGGCATAGATTGCGTGGCCTGTATGGTCGTAAACCTGAGAAGCATCAAATACGCGATCCGGATCGGCATCGGGGAAGAGTGATGCGTCATTCATTGCGCCGATGATTGCCTGGATTGTCCAGACATCTGTACCGTTACCGCCGTCGCCGTCACCGAAGAGATGGGGACCGAATTCATCAGGAATACGTCCGGTAGAGGGAGTGAGCTGAGTGGCATGCTTGCTGAGATAGATGTTGCCACCCTCATTGAGATAAGAAGCGAGTGCTTCCGCAAATGCCTCTGAACCAAACCCATCGGGAAGGTTGGCTGCGCCCATACCTATACCTACACGGTCTACGTGTACCCACACTGCATCATATGTATCTGCTTTGAGGTTGGCAGCGTCTGCAACGCTTACGAGCTCACCATCAGCGAAGGTGTTCATAAAATATTGAGCTGCAACTTTTTCCTGATTAGGGAGAGACTCAACGTCGGTGGAAGCAACAACCATTGCTATTTTACCAGCAGACGCGTAGAGACTGGTAGAAAGCATACATGCGGCGGCTACTGCCGCGATAGATGTAAAAGTTTTCATAATGTAAAAAGTTTATAGGAAATACATTTTTCACTCTTCTCATATGACCCTGTATGTGGTCGGTTCTGCGACTATCAAGGACACCGCAAAATTAGGTCTTTAAAAAATGAGAAACCTATAAAAAAATATGCACATAATATAAAAAAATCGTTATTTATACGTTTATTATACCATATGCAACAAGTTTTATATTCCAAATATTCTAAATGCAACAAGTTTTATATTTCCATTGAAGTAGTTGCAACAATTTTAATATCTCCCGGGTCGAGTTTCTGAGCGGACGGACCCTCGCACTAAATAACGCAGTAATCAGATAACGCACGAAGAGAGGCCTAATGAGGTTGTCAGAAGGGGATGGGAAGATCAAATATGTAGGATTGGCAATCTATGGGGAAAGTAAACTCTATCTTCTGGGCATGGAGGTGGAGACGGTGAGCGGTGTGGTTACCGGAAGCAGGAGAAAGGATGGGATTGCCGGAGGTAGAGCGGATACCGTAGAGACGGTCGCCTACGATTGGCATACCGAGTCCGAGAGTGGAGGCAGCGTGTACGCGTAATTGATGGGTGCGACCGGTGAGTGGATGGAACACTACACGACTGTAGCCATTCTCCGTGGGAACGATAGCGCGGTCATTCTCCGTGGGCTCTATGAATTCGTAGTCTGTGACGGCTTCTTTACCACCTTCGAAGTCTACGCACTGTCGGGGACGGTCGAGATAATCGGGTGAAAGCGGCAGCGCTATACGTCCTTTCTGAGGTATGCCAAGTGCCACATAATCACCCTCCAAATCAGCAACATAGGTCTTCTTAACGTTCCGTGTGGCAAAAAGTGTTTGCATCACTTTGAATGAAAGCGGTCCGAATGTAGCGATAAGTAAGCCGGATGTGTCTTGGTCAAGACGGTGAGCTAACTTCACAAGCTTCTCTGCGCCGTACTGCTCTTCGAGCCACTGCTGCACGGATATAGCCCTTCCTTTGCCCGGCACCGAGAGCATACCGGAGGGTTTGTTGACTACGCAAAACCATTGGTTTTCATAGATTATTTCAGGGGTCGTTCCCCTAAAATGATTATCATCATTGTCGAGCGGTGGCTCTACTGACAATCCTTGAAGCATCCAAGTGAGCACGGGAAGACATTTACCACGACATGCGGGATAATGCTCACCGTGTAAGCGTACCTCTCCCCCTTTGGGCTGCCCATACCAATACTCAGCTATCGCAATCGGTTGCCACCCCTTCAGATAAGCTGCCTGTAACAGTTTGGGAGCGCAACACTCACCCGCTCCGGAAGGGGGAATCCGCATGGCTGTATCAGCAAAAATCTCGCTCAAACTTCTACTCTCTCCGCGTGCATTGAGCAATTTGAAGTTGGAGAAGAGCCATTGCTGCAACGCTTCAGAATCTGAGTGTCGTTTAGCCTTCATAGCTTCGAGTTGAGCTTGAGCATTCCTTAGTTTTGTAGTATACGGTTCAAGAGCAACCTCTGCCCTCTTTTTAAGACGACGCAGTTCTGCTTTTTCAAATTGACTTTGGCGTATCATTGCCACCATTTCAGCCTCATCGGCCTTACCCGACTCTCTTTTGGCGTCTCTTTCCAATTTCGACACACGGCATTTCTCCTTATAAGCCTCCAACTCAGCATCCAATTTCCCTTTAAATTCCTCATACTCACTTCTTACTTTCATAAGACTATTCTCTTCAAAATGTGCTATTTCAGCATTCTGGCGTGAAATGTCTGCCTCCTTGGTCTTGAAATAGCCACCGGGCTGGAGATAGTCGAAAACGGGTCCCACAAATC
>CAZJKZ010000148.1:0-3272 GCA_964546885.1 uncultured Bacteroides sp. | reverse complement strand
CCGAAGATTTTGACCTTCAGACTAAAATCCTCCAAGAATTTTTCGACTTGTTCTTAGGTAATCATAGCGCAAAGATAATATATCTTTCCCAATAATACAACTTTATCGTTGCATTTGATTAAAATTTCTCAATTTGTAAACTCCAAGAGGCGTGGCGGCTCGTGTTGGCGTCGGTATGCCGTCAAAAGGTGACGATGAGCCGTGGTTCAACTGCCCCCCATTAACCCTTCAACTTAGTAAATCGAAACTAACAAATATTTACTCTCCATTGGCAGTAGATTGCTTACGGACATAAAAAAAGCCACAAAACCTTATCGATTTTGTGACTTTTCTTCAGCGCGCAAGTTCCTCAATAATGGCTTTCTTATATACATTATGATTAATGAGGTCGTGACGACCATGTGCCATACCGTCGCGGCCAACAAGTATATAGAACGGAATACCGTTGACGCCGAAACGGTCGCAGATGGCGTTCCATTGATCTTCTTCCACACGATAGTGAATACCTTTGATATCGGGAATCATTTCCATGTACTTAGAATAAGGTGATGTCTGGTTGGCTATGTAGATCCACACGATGTCGTCCGACGATAGATCGCCACTCTTTTCCGGCTCATTCGCAGCTATGGCTGAGCGGCAGGGACCACACCATGTGTTCCACAGATCCACTATCACCACTTTCCCCTTGTGAGGAGCGACAATGGCGTCGAACACTTTATCAGGAGCCACATCAGGCACAGGTGTGACTTTTGATCTATCAGCCACCTCCAACCGAGCCTTCACTGCCGCATCGTGTGCCGTCACCTCATCAGCCATCGGAGAGCACAATATGCGAAGCGAATCAGTTAAAGTGTGAGTAAGCGCGCCATTGTCAGCATCCTTATAGGCTCTGCGATAGAGATCTACGAGTTTAAGCACTCCCGGTTCGATTCCTGCTTTTTCCCACGCCTCACTTCCTGGCAGAGTTAATTGATTCAAGAGCAAGTCTTTATCATTAAGATCGACAAGTGATGCTACCTCACGAAAATTATCGGCAGATAATTGAATCGGAATACTGTCATTCATTTCTTCAAGCACTTGATCATACGGGATATCCTTCACATTTCTATAGTTACGCATAAGCAGATCTTTCGCATTGGCTGCCGCATATATCAGATCTCCGGCAAGTCCGGCTTTTTCGTAACGGCGCATGGCATCACTGAGCTCTGTATCGGCATCAATCGAGTCGCTTAGAGCGTTGTATCTGTCAATTATATAATTCGTGTAGGCGTCTCCATCCATGCGGTAGTCACCAAATTCGCCGCTATATAAATCCACTTCATATTTTCTGTAGCACTTCAGACCCCGATAGCACCCATTGCTGTAAAAGAATTTCTGATATTCATCAGGTAGTCCGGCTTCAAATGGACTTTGTTGCCCGGTATCACGGAGCGTCATGTTGAGTAAACCCGAAAAATGAGTGTCAACGAATACGTCGACATTCTCGCCAGGAGCCACTATTATGCCATTGCTCCACCCGAGCGACACACCATTAATATTGATCCAGAAGAACAATGCTGGCGACACGAGTGACAGCTTAACCTCGGAAATCCCTTCCTCACTTACCGTTGCCTTTTTGTCAACACCGATCTGTCCGTGGAGTGTATTGGCGCCCCACATCATCTGATTGCCCATCTCAGGACGGTAACCAAGCACATGAACGCGGATGGTAGCGCTGTCACCGAAAACTATTTTTGTTTCGGGCATATCATTCTTGGCTGATTTTCGTAACTGGGGAGGTACGGAAGTCATATTCTTGTCATGACGGACTTTGCCGGTCAAGTCAATGTCCCAGATTTTCCATCCTTCTGAAGTTCCTTCAATAAAATCGATACTGCGCACTCCGGCAGGGATTGGAGGAAACACAAGAGAGAAATGAATCACACCTGAATCGGGTATTGACACCTGTTCCCCTATATCCACTCCTACCGCGGTAGTAAGTGGATATAAAACGCTATCGGCTACTATGACAGATTCCAACGGAATTAGTACCCCATTTCCGGGATATGAATGGATAACGCTTCTGAGGATAGTCGCCGAATCAGTCAGCTCCACCGATTCAAAGCTGATTGTAGCGGTATTTGCAGCCCCAATCATCGGACGTTCCACCGTGCCGCGATTGGAGAAACTGACGCAAGCAGCCTGAGAAGTTAATATAGCGGCCAAAAGCGCCCTACAAGCAAATGAATATCTCATAAAAAATTATTTGGTTGATTGATATTTATTTAATTTCTCTGTAATATAATAACAGACAACAATAGATGGCATATCCACTATCACAGACCTGACATATTGTGACAAAAGGATTCTTCCTGATTGCCGGAATATTCAAATTTAGCATTTATAAACTTTAACGTACTTTTCTTCGTTATAATTTTGTAGGATGCGAAATTATTATTAAATATGCATCTGAAAATACCCTTCGTAACTGAACGGCTACGTGACAAGTGTGTAGCTCACAAGTGTAGGTTGCGCGGGTTATTTTTTTGCCCTTTTGGTTCATGACGTATCTCTGGTATGGTATTTGGGACGATCACTTTCATCAAGCCATATGAATATCATATTTTTCTAAATATTAGACTGCAAAGTTACTAATTTTTATGGTTTTTCGTGCCTTTCCCATCACTAATTTACTTGCTGGTCAAATTCGTAAACTTCGGGAGACGTGGCGGCTCGTGTTTGCGTCGGTGTGCCGTCAAAAGGTGACGGTGAGCCATGGTTCACTGACCCCATGCCGCCTGTATGAACTTTGTCAATGCCTTGGAGAAAATACCGGGAATAATCGCCCAGTATGAGGAACGGACTGCCAGACTCAAGGTGGATATTCTGCAACTTGAAGCCATAATCTCAAATATGTGGGGCAAGGAGGACGAGTTGAAGCAACTCAAATCCGAACTTGCCGCCCTCGACCGTAAGATTACCGCTGAACTTGCTCCCAAGCATGATGAAAATGACGGCACGGAGAATAAACAAGAGCTATCACAGTCACCTCAGACTGGGGTAAAGTCGGAAACGCCTTCAAACACCGTTGTCGTTCAATCGACCAATACCGAGCAGGGACATAAATCCTCAATGGTTGCAGAACCAATGCCTCGTTATCCGCGTCCGGTTACCCAGCCACGTTTTCCGTCACGTCATGCCGGAATTTGACATTCACCAATAGACAGATCAGGCTTCCTTGCTTGGTCTGTCTATTGTTTTAGATATTAGAGGAATAATTATCGTTCATACAA
>CAZJKZ010000147.1:0-3300 GCA_964546885.1 uncultured Bacteroides sp. | reverse complement strand
GTTTGCGCTTAGCGGCGGGAGCTACACGGAGCCAGTCGCCGGCTTCGAGTGCCACTTTCTCACCGTCAATCTCCATGAAGCCCTTACCGGCAACGATGAAGTAGATTTCTTCGTTTTCCTTGTGGCTGTGGTAGAAGGGGATTACCGTGCCGGCAGGAAGATTGTTGACAGATACCTCAGCGCCTGTGAGCGAGAGGGTGTCGTGGAGCTCGACGCGGGGTACGCCGGCTTCTACGTGGGTTTTGCTGTAATTGCTCATATCTTTTTATTTTTATGGTTATGAAAATGCGTTATCTATTGGATAAAGTTGCAGTTATTCGCCAAACATTCGCTTGATTTGGGCTATGCGGAGCTGATTGTAGAGCAGAGTCTGCGGCGAGTCGGGAACCAATAAATCAAATCCATGGAATACTCCGGGAATGGTATGGAGCTCGGTGTTGACGCCTGCACATGTCAGTCGGGCAGTGTAGTTGAGACACGACATGCAGAAGAGATCAAGGGTGCCTACGGCTATAAATGCCGGCGGCAGATTGGACAGATCCGTGGCCAGAGAGGCGGAGTAGTAGGGGAGCTCATCTTCAGGCAGCTTTTGGCCGCCGAGCAGGGTGTTCCAGCCGAGGCGGTTGTAGGCCGGAGTCCATACGAGCTGTCCGGCATAAGGGTCGGGCATGGGGTCATGGTCTGTGCCGGTGCGACTGTCGAGCATCGGATAGGTCAAGGCCTGACCGCATAGGCTCACTCTGCCATGGTCGCGGTTGTAGAGAGCGAGGCGGGCAGCAAGGCCTCCACCGGCGCTCTCACCTAAAATCACAATGCGCGAGGCATCTGCGCCATATTCCGAAGCATGGTCGTGGATATATTCGAGGCCGGAGTAGGCGTCGTGCAAATCGGCGGGGAACGGAGCTTGGGTGGCCAAACGATAGTTTACGCTCACCAAGATTGCTTGCAAGCCGTTGGTTAGCACTTCAGGTTTGGTGGCCATAGTGTTGGCGTCACCCATCAGATATCCGCCGCCATGCATGAAATAGAGTATAGGCAGTGGACCCTTGCGTGTCAGATGGGTAGGATGCCAGATATAGAGGTCGATACTGTTGCCATCCATGCCTGTGATTGTGACCTTCTGAGAGCCGGGAAGCTTCTCGCTTTGGCCAATCATGCCGATAAGAGGGTTCTTATCAAAGGGGTATTGACAAGCCTCAAATATTTTATCTATTATGGGCAGCTGATATTCTTTTGCAATCAGATGCTTGGATGTGAATTGTTGAGCCATTTCCTTATTATTATTGGTTTATAGCCTTGCTGTGACGTGGCTATGGATTGTGTTTGATTTGGGAACCATTTGCAGGATATGTTGGTTCGCTATAGAACGCATAAAGCGGTTTATGGAATGTTTTATGCTACGTTTGGAATATTTTTATGCCTAAATACCCGGGAGGAGGATAAACTAAGGAGGCCAAAAGAATGTTTAACGTAATAAAAGCCTCTACGATGACGCAAAACTCACTTCCGCCACTATGGACCATCAGTGACCTCAACTCTGCCGCGCAGGGGATGATGTTTGGCACCGATTTCATTTTTTACCGTGATTTTTCGGCCTTAAGAAAGCTGACGAGCAAAATTGCGGTTAGCTTCGTCGGCTTTATTTATGTAACGACAGGCAAGATAGCGGTGACTCTCAACGATATATCTCTTAGAGCGGAAGCGGGGCAGTTAATATTCTACAAGGCAGGCGACTTAATATCCGATGTGCTCTTCTCGCCGGATAGCGACGGGATGTTGTGTGGGTTGGAGGCGACAGTGCCGTTTGAAAGCCGCAGCAAGAGGGGAGTGCCTCAACTGTCGTCGCTAAGAGGGAATTGCGAGGTGTTCAGTCTGAATAAAGACGCGGAGATACTTCTCGGAATGTACTGCAATCTGGTGTGCCAGAAGTATTCAATGGGGATAGAAAATGTGCGCTACACGATGATATCCATGCTGGAGGATGTGCTTGGTTCCGTTGACCTGACTGACCATGGCGGCGAAAAAACTCACACAAGACAGTCGGCCGACATACTCTACCGGCGGTTTTCGACCCTGCTTGTGGAGTCGTATCCCAAGCCGAGGGATGTGAAGTGGTATGCCGACGCACTTTCTGTGTCGCCGAAATATCTTTCAAAAGTCGTGAGGCAGATTAGCGGAAAGTGTACGGCAGAATGGATCAACGAGGCTATGATGGCCGATGTGCGCACCTCGCTGATTCACACTGATGAGTCTATCAAAGAAATTTCTGCCCGATTGGGGTTCAATAACTCTGCCTTCTTTGGGAAATACGTAAAGAAACATTCAGGTCTGACGCCAAAACAGCTTCGGGAGTATCTTAAAAAACAAAAACATGTCCGGGCAGCTGAGGAATGACACGGAGTGGTGAGCGTAAAAGCTTTTATCGGTGCCGTCTGTTTACCGCTCTCAATGGATGTGTAGGAGATTGTAATCGTCTTTGGTCATTATGCAAAAATGCAGGGTGCGCTTATCGCCGAGTGGTGAAACGACATCGTGGTCGGTGTGATGAAATTGAAATCCACACTTTTCGCAGACGCGCTTCGATTTAAGATTTCCGTCGTAGTATCCGCACCACACGGCTGCAAGGTCCAATTCATTGAAACATCTCGCGAGAAGGGCTTTGACAGCTTCAGGAATCAGCCCTTGTCCCCAGTAGGGTTTGCCAATCCAGTAGCCTATTTCAGCCTCTTTTTGATTCATGACTGCAGTATGCATTCCGTCAGCAAACATTATGCCGCAGCAGCCGACAGGTTCGGCGGTGTCTTTCAACACAACGGCATAGGTCTCCGGAGCGGAAAAAACTGTGCGGATCACTTCGCGGCTATCTTCTACCGAGGTGTGGGGAGGCCAACCCGCTTTCGGTCCAATATCGGGGTCGCTCGCGTATTTATAGAGCGCCTCAGCGTCCGAATCACGCCACGGCCGAAGAATCAATCTCTCGCTCTCGATCATAGAAGGATTGATTTGAGATTGTCGTCACAGAACATGGTCGGGGTTAACTCTACAATCCGGTAGTCAGCAATGCCGTTTATTTTGAAAGGGTCTTGCGAGATGATTGAGTTGACCGTCTCACGGTCGGAGGCTTTTATCATAATCACCCCTCCAATCCGGGGATTCAGCGGACCGGAGGCAATGAAATCGCCGGCGGCATAATGCTGGGAGAGATATTCACGGTGAGCCTGAAGAAAGCGATCCACTTCCTCCAGAGGCTTCTTGTATGTAAGGACTGCTATAAACATGATTACTTATTATTTTGCGGCT
>CAZJKZ010000146.1:0-3416 GCA_964546885.1 uncultured Bacteroides sp. | reverse complement strand
ATTGAGAAAGTAATTTTGTGGCAACCAAAAGCTAACGCATTATGGACCACAAATTAACTGAACAAATAAGGCAGTGGCTTGAAGCCCCGGAAGCCGAGCGAGACTACACCGTTGGCGCTCTTTACCTTTTGAAACTTTCTTAACTTCCGACTCCAAGCACTGACCCACGAACAGGTGCAACAAATGGATAAAGAGGTGGAGCAAATCGTGGCTGAGCATATCCCTCTCGCCGCCACAGCTGACGAGAGCTCTGCTAAGGATAAACGTCTCGACCGCTCAACTGATGTATTAAGCTGACCGACGCGGCAAAGCTGCATCAAAAGTCAAGCTCCATTCCAGGGAAATGATGTTGGCGCAGGTAGGCTCGCCACTCGCAATTGAAAACGCACACCAAAATCTCCTTGATATGGAGGACGACTAGTAGTTACTTACGATTTACCAATTCAATTGCTTGTTTTCCGGTTATTCGTTCAATAGTCATTTCGATAGCCAAGCATCTACTAAAGCCTTTATTGATTTCTTCGCATAGACTTTCGTCATCACTCGGATTGCATCTGCGACCAATTAGTTCAAGAGCACGCTTCTTCTCCACCTCGCTATCAATTATCTTGATTTTCCCGAATGCTATAACGCTTCGGAAAAATGTGGTGTATATCTCAGGGTGAATTTCATCTTTGGAAATGACAGTAAAACTTGCATTGCTATTTGTATTGATTAAATCAATTTTATGCCCGGTTAATGCCGAATGAAAATATAGTTTCCCATTATCATATACGTGGCTGAGAGGCACACCGTAAGGTTGCATATCTTCTCCGCATAACGCAAGTACGCCAGAGGTTGAGGAACGGAGAATCTGTAAACTTTCTTCTTCCGATAGTAATTGCTTAAAGCGTCTCATTTTCTTTTCCATCAGTGCATAAGTTTTAGTCCAATTACTGAAAGTATCAGAGTTGTTATGAAAAAAATTCTCCAAAAAGTTGCCGGCTCATTGAAAAATATAATGCCGACAATCACTGTTCCCACTGCGCCAATTCCGGTCCACACGGGGTATGCAGTGCCAATTGGAATGCTTTGTACCGCTTTTGATAACAATATCATACTGAGGGTGAGGCAAACAAGGAATCCAATGCCCCAAAGGCACCACGGAGCCCCGGTTAAACCTTTCATCTTGCCGAGGCAAAACGCAAAGCCTGTTTCAAAGCACCCGGCGATAATGAGAAGAAGCCAATTCATTTCTCAAACTTAATGTCCTAGTGAGGGCTGCAGCAATACCCGGCGTCTCCTTCGAAGGTCATTTATGACTGCAAATTTACGAAAATTCTCTAATATCATCAAACAGAGTGTCTTTCCTCGAATATAAGCGGCTTCATAACTTTGCTTACACATACGATAATTATGAGTTATCCCAACGCCATAGATGTATGCCGGGCGCACTTGTTCACCATAGAGGACGTGGAATTTGAGGAAGTCGATTTGGAGTTCGACACACTTTTCCCTGAGCGAGCGAACAGCGAACAGGAAACAGAAGACAGATTAGATGCGCCCCTTCTTTAACATTGACCACAACATTTTTCCAATTTCTTCCTGTAATGCCCAAATATGTTGTATTTCATCTTTACTCACATAGCCAAGCCGGTAAGCTATTTCTATTTGAGTCTGTGTCTCTACCAAGGATCCTCTCGCAATGGATAAAAAATGTCGCATCTCATTTATGGAATTTCTACCATGCCCTTCAGCAATATTTGAAGGAATTGAAACAGCCGCTCTGCATATCTGACTTGTCAATCCATATTGCTCAATAGGCGGAAAGGAACGGACTATCTGATAAATGTTTGTTACCAAATCCATCCCTTTCTGCCAAACAATTAAATCCCTATATGATTGTACTGCCATGATTTTATTTTTTGCAAAATTACAAAAAATATCATTATCCCTCATCCCCTGTTCGCTGTTCGCTGTCAACTGTTCGCTATGAAAAAAGTTTGCTTTAACAAGCCTCAACGACTTACGCATCTTATTGCTGCGAACATTACTGTAATAGTTCAACTAAACAATAATCATCTACTCATTGCTCATTGAGACTATTTATATAAGTTGAAGCCTAACAATGATGCAATTCCATAAAGACATAGTAAGATTGTCGCATCTATAAGCAGTTGAACGATATAGGACAGCACTTTATTTGTAATCCTTTTTTCTACTCGTTTATTTATGGGTGTCGCTATCATCGGGAAGATAATACAAACAATTATAATAGTTAAAATCGTGGTTGCTTTCATATTAAAGAATTGAATCTTGCCACAAAGATACGAATTTTCCATGAGCGAAAAAAGAGTCTACTTTAACAAGCCCCAACCCCTTACGCAGCTTATCGGTGCCAACACAACCGTTATCGTCGCAGGGCGACGCACCGGCAAGACGGATTCTATCGCCGCTCCGTTTGTTTTGCGCAATATGCAGCGTATGCCCGGCTCGACTGGCGGTATTGTCATGCTGACTTTAAAGCACGGATTGACAAACACCATTCCGGGGTTGCTCGCCGTGTGGAAACGCTGGGGTTTCATCAAGGGCATACACTACGTTGTAGGCAAGAAATCGCTTAAATCTTTCAAGCAACCCATCATCAACCCGAAATGACTTCGCCACTCTCGATGCTCGTTGCCGACTTCTGCCATTACTACGCGGAGCATCGCAATAAGACAGTGGTCTATTACTTCGACGCAACCGCCCTCGGCTCTAACTATGCCGTCAGCGAACAGGATTACCGTTGGTGGGTAGTCCACGAATTTGAGCGCAGGGGGTGGCGTTGCGAAGCCGTGTACCTCGGAAACCCGATGCGACACGATGAAAAATACCTGCTCATAAATCAGGGCTTCGCAGGTAAGCAACGCCTTGTGCCGTTCTTCAACCGCTCAAACAACGAGGGCTTGATACTCGCCATCCAGTCTGCCGGAGTCAGCCGCGGACGCAGCGGCTTCCGCAAAGACAAGTCCGGCGAATTGATACATCGCTGAAGGCTTATTAAAACGACTCAATCTGAAGCAAAAACTCGCAGAGTCCGAAGAAGACCTGCTCGAACACCGCACCGACGGCATCGACGGCATCGACGCTTTCGATACCCTCTACATCGGCTGTGAAAAATTCCCGTACCGAGACTCTTTCTCGCTGTCTATGAGCGGCGTAATATGACATATTCCAAATATTTTTCGTAAATTTGCCGGAAATTATACGCTTATGATGACTGACTCACAACTCCATACTTCATATCTACTGGCTCAAAAATATTACCAAAAGGAACTTACAATAAAGGAAGTAAGGGCATTGGCTGCCAAAGAAGGAATATCAGAAAATTCACAGAGTAATTATTTTTGCTCTGCGTATAAACACCTTCTTAATGGTACAAAATTTAGTGGCAA
>CAZJKZ010000145.1:0-3561 GCA_964546885.1 uncultured Bacteroides sp. | reverse complement strand
GTGACACCTGGGCGCCGCCGAATGAGCGGTTGGCAAGCAGACCGCCGTATTCGCGAGCGAAAGGCACACCCTGCTGAACGCACTGGTCAATAATATTGTTTGACACCTCGGCAAGGCGGTAAACGTTGGCTTCGCGGCTGCGGAAGTCACCACCCTTCACTGTGTCATAGAAAAGACGATATACTGAGTCGCCGTCATTCTGATAGTCCTTAGCGGCGTTGATACCACCCTGTGCAGCGATAGAGTGAGCGCGACGGGGGCTATCCTGAATGCAGAAGTTATATACGTTGAATCCGAGTTCGCCAAGAGTAGAGGCAGCCGAAGCGCCGGCGAGGCCTGTACCAACCACGATGATGTCGAGGTTGCGCTTGTTGGCGGGATTCACGAGTTTCTGGTGAGCCTTATAGTTTTTCCATTTGTCGGCGATAGGGCCTTCAGGTATTTTAGAATCTACCTGATATTCGGGAAGTGCTGATGATTCAATGTCAGCAAATTCCTTCATAATGGGAGTAGAGTCAATCTGACCCTTCATATTCTCCAATATTTTATTTATGTCAGCCATATTCAGGGTGTGTTATTAGTTTTGGGGTTCGGTGACTTCTACTTCTTCTTCTGTTACCTCTACGCTTTCTTGAGCGGCAGCCGACGGCATCATCTGTCTCTGAGCATCAATCTGCGATTTCCAGGTCTGGAGCTGCATCACGATTTCGCCTACATGCTGGAGGTTCTGGTTGGTGGCATTGGGGCAGAGGAGCTTCACTGTCTCTGTCATGGGAGTGAGCTTAGCGATAGCCACGTCGATAGCGTTGCTGAATTGCTCCATTGACTCGGGTGTCTGCTGCTGCATAGCCACTGACTGCACTGCCTGAAGCTGCATGAGGGCGTCCTCAGTCTCCTGTGAGAAGTATTCTGAGTACTGATCCTGAAGTTTGGGGTCGGTGATATAGTGGTCGTTATGAGCCTGTACGGTGAATACAATAGCCTGAGCGATGAAGAGAGCCACTACAATTGATGTCCACCAGCAGCCGATGCATTTGAGGCGGTTGATCCACACGCCGTTGTCCCAGCCTACTGAGTGCATCATCGACCAGAAGCCGTGATTCATATGGAACCACAAAGCCACAAAACCGATGATGTAGATGATCGGAGTGTAGACTTTGGAGAATGCGTCCTGAATGAAGAGTGTACCGAACTGAGGAGCGAAAGTCACTGCGTCAACTGTATACTCTGTGCCGCGGATTTCCTGCCACTGCATCTTTGCCCAGAATTGGATAAGGTGCACCACAAGGAATGCGAGGATTACGATACCGAGTACGTACATATTCTTTGACGACCATTCCACCTGGGGCGGACGTGATGTCACAGCGTAGCGGTCGTTACCGCGGGCTTTACGGTTCTGCACGGTGAGAACCGATGCGTACACGATGTGCACGATGAATAACGCTGCCAGACCGACAGACGCAATAAGAGCGTACCAGTTGGCTCCTAAGAACTCACAAATCACATTGTAAGCCGTGGGCCACACGATAGCTACAGCATTCATCAGCACGTGAAAAGTTACGAATAGGACCAAGCAGATGCCCGTGATTGCCATCACGAACTTACGTCCTATAGATGAGCTTGTTAACCACATAAGATGATTGATTTAAATTAATTATTTTGATTAATAGAGTTTGCTTTTCTGCGCACAGTGGACACATTCTGAACTGCAAAGTTAACTAAAATATTATTTGCCAACAATATTTAAAGAAATTTTTCTTAAAATTTTTCCTCATTTTATTGGTTTTACAATTTTTTTATGCGTTTTAGAAGCCATACCGCCTTATTTTCAAAAAGCGAAACGGAAATTTTGGGTCGTTTCATTTTTTCCTTCGTTTTTTATTGCCGATGAAAATTCTGCTTATGCAGCTGCTGTAATTAATATTTTTTATTAACTTTGCCGCATAAACTATAGAATAGTACCATGACTAAAAATAATGCTCATCCACGACTCGCATCGCTCGATATATTGCGCGGATTCGACCTCTTCATGCTGCTGTTTCTGCAGCCGATACTCGTATCGATTGGCAGAGTGTACCAGGCTCCTTGGTATCAGAGCGTTCTTTACCAGCTCGACCATGAAGTGTGGGAGGGCTTCCGCTGTTGGGATCTCGTAATGCCCCTATTCCTTTTTATGGTAGGGGCTGCGATGCCTTTCTCTTTTGCCAAGTACCGCACTGCCGGCGGCTCTCGCCTGCCTGTCTACCGCCGTATCGCGCGCCGAGTGCTCCTTCTTTTCCTACTTGGACTAATTGTGCAGGGCAATCTGCTCGCATTCTCCATCGAATCCCTGCAGATCTACAATAATACTCTTCAGGCTATCGCCGCCGGATATCTTATCGCATCTCTGATTCTGCTCCACTGCTCTCTGCGCTGGCAGATAGTGCTCACTGCCGCACTGATGATAATCTACTCCGTGCCGATGGCTTTGTGGGGCAACTACGACTACGGACAAAGCTTCGCATTCCACGTTGACCGCATCATCCTCGCTGACTACCGAGGCGACCTGTCATACACATGGATATGGAGCTCGCTTACATTCGGCGCCACAGTGATGCTCGGAGCTTTGACCGGCGAACTGATGAAAAATTCCCGTCAGATCCCTCGCCCTAAAATCGCCCTCATTATTACAGGCGTAGGGGTAGCCCTAATAGTGGCAGGACTGATAGCCGGACAATTCGAACCGATAATCAAACGGATTTGGACATCGTCAATGACGCTCTTCTCAGGCGGCATATGCGCACTGCTAATGGCTCTCACCTACTGGTGGGTGGATATATGCGGTCATACCCGTGGACTCAATTGGCTTAAAATCTACGGCATGAATCCCATCACAGCCTACTGTCTCGGCGAAGTAATAAACTTCCGTAGCATAGTCCACTCTCTGACCTATGGTCTCCAGCCTCGTCTCGACGACTGGTACCCCACCCTCCTCACCTTCGGCAACTTCCTTATCCTCTTCCTTATCCTCCGCATCCTCTACCGCCAAAAGATTTTTATAAAGATATAATCAATAAAAGACAGAAGCGTAAAAGGGCATTTCTAATTCTTCACCAAGTTGGTGACGAAATTCATCAACAAGTCGTTGACGAATTTTATCTCCTTGATTATAAAATTCATACCATCATTTAGCATACTTGATATTTGTAACAGAAAAACCGGTGTGACCGGGGAATTCTGTTTTCAAGTCGAGCCCTTACTGGATTCTTTGTAAGAAACCTTTAGTCCCTGAGAAATTTTTTCTTTTACTATCTCCATTACTTGTCATAGTATTTATAGGCAAAGTGAGTTCAACCTTATTCATAAGATGATCAAGATATTCTTTAAAAGTATTATGAGCTATGGATGTAGCGATTGGCATGTACTATATAGATTCTGAACTTTATCCATTTTTATTGATTTTTACGTTTGAACGTATATGGCATATACCTTCAAACGTATTTTTGAGATTCCTTTTATAATATTAAAGTAAACGTCCCATAAACCGCCTTGCGAGTTCTTTGCCAGATTGCTACCTTTGTG
>CAZJKZ010000144.1:1640-3671 GCA_964546885.1 uncultured Bacteroides sp. | reverse complement strand
ATAGCCTTTCCAGAGGCAAATTTACAAATAAATCTTTACATATGCGTTGAAAAGATGATTTTTCGTGTCTAATTTTTCGCGTGGTAGTGGAGATAAAAATCCTTCAAAATGCATGATAATCCGTTTTATTTGTTTAGTTGTATTTTTATTATTTATTTTGTAGCCGGAAATTATTTAATTTGTAGCCGGAAATTATTTTAATGTAGTTTTACCATCAGAGACAACAGGACAATACAATAGAAATGAGCATTTCATATACAGGTGAGATAATCTCACTGATAGTGGCAGTGTCATGGACCGTGACAGCGCTTGCGGCAGAGAAGGCGAGCCGATATGCCTCAGCCTTAACGATGAATGTAGTGAGGATGTGCATAGCGATTCCGATATTCTTTTTGTTGCTTTGGATTACGACAGGGTCATGTTTGCCGCTCTATGCCAATGCCGAGACCTGGATGTGGCTATCGGTTGCAGGACTTGTGGGATACGTATTCGGCGATATCTGCCTTTTCCGTGCCTATCAAGAGATGGGGTCGAGGTATGGTCAGCTCTTTATGACGTTTGCTCCCATCTTTTCAGCCATAGGAGGATATTTTGTGTTCGGAGAAGAGTTGAAAGGTGTCACCTGGATAGCTATCATGCTTGTATTGATAGGTATAGGTATGTCGATATTAGGTAAATCTCCGGAGCCGGGATCCAGTCACCATCTGCAATTGAAGATAACACCGTTAGCTGCGCTTTTGGGAATCGGCGCTGCCATGGGTCAGGGTATTGGTCTTGTGATCAGTAAGATAGGTATGATCAGTTATGAAATGTCGTTGCCTGTCGGTGTCGGAGAGGAGAGCGTGATGATGCCTTTTGCCGCCACATTGATAAGGTGTCTGGCGGCTATCGTAGGGTTTGCGGTAATTACATATTTCAAGCACGGATTTAAGGAGGTGCCTGTAATGATGAGAAATAAGAAAGCTATGATAGCCATGATAATAGCTACAATATTCGGGCCTGTGTTAGGAGTGAGTCTGTCGTTGTTAGCAGTGCTTTATACATCCACGGGAATAGCCGCCACGTTGATGGCTCTTGTCCCGATACTTATCCTTCTTCCCTCAGCCGTTTTCTTGCATGAACGAATAACGGCAATGGATATCATTGGAGCCATAATAGCTGTTACCGGCGTGGCCCTGATTTTTCTGTAAATTTCGTGGTACGGCGCACTGTAATTTCCGTGGGGCAGCGCAAATTTAGACGTTAAATGTTTGGATTTTTACAAAAAACGACGATTTAATTGTTTGGATTTTTACAAAAATGGTTCCTATATATCTGAAATGTGGATAAGCAGACTATAATTATTTTTGTGGTAACTTTCCAATCTTGTTTAGGATTCTTCCTGTTTGGCTAGGTGATGGAAAATATCGAACATTGGTATTACGAGATTTGTTTTAATAATGATGTAATGATAAAAAAATTATGGAAACACCAAATCGGATTGATGGCATGCTGACGCATGCTGAAAATGCAATATTGGTGATCGATATGGAAAATGATTTTGTTCTTCCCGATTCACCGATGAGAGTGGAAGGAGCATACGCTACCCTTCCTGCTATTAAGAAGTTTTTGGATTATGGACGTGCCAACGACTGGGCCGTCATCTATATCTACAGAATACACCGTATTTCGGGCATAGATGCAGAGTTATTCCGTCGCCACTTCTTTGAGGAGGGTCATCCCTTTTGTATTGAAGGAACAAAAGGTGCGGCTATACCTGATGAGATAGCCCCGCAAAAGGGAGACATTTCGATCACAAAGCAGCGTTTCAGTGCATTCTTCGGAACTGACCTTGATATTGTGCTCCGTGGTTTAGGAGTGAAGAATGTCTACCTTACAGGTACCCAATATCCGAATTGTGTACGTTCAACTGCTGTAGATTCTATGGGTCTTGACTACAACACTATCGTTGTGACAGACTGTTGTTCAGCGGCATCGGAGGAGGTAGCCAATGCCAATATCTATGATATCCGCAACATGGGCATACCGTGT
>CAZJKZ010000144.1:0-1540 GCA_964546885.1 uncultured Bacteroides sp. | reverse complement strand
CTGGCAGAACAATCGCAGATTTCGGTGTCATCAGTTAAGAAGATTGAAAGAGGAGAGATCGGCTCTTTCGATTCGCTTTTGCGTGTGCTCCGTATACTTGGAGAACTCAATGTGTTTTCTCCATTAATGAAAGAGGAAGAAATGAGCCCCAATGAATATTTGGCGTTTGTGGAGGCAGCTCAAAAGAAGCAGCGTAAAAGATCAAGATCAGATAAAAGAGAAACAATATTAAATAATAAGGAGGAGTCGGAATGGTAGAAATAGCAAAGGTCAACCTTTATGGTAAACAAATGGGCTCAGTCCGTTGGGACGACCGACAAAAAACAGCGTTATTCGAATATTCAGACAATTTCATTGGTCAAGGGCTCGAGCCTTCTCCGATACTTATGCCAGTTCGTTATGGGCGTGTGTATTCATTTGGAGATATAGGTAGAGAGACGTTTAAGGGGCTGCCTGGTTTATTGGCTGATTCGTTGCCTGACACCTACGGACGAGCTCTGTTTGAGCGTTGGCTTGCTCTTACAGGGCGCCATACAGGCAATGTGGTAGAGACTTTATGTTTTCTTGGCAAAAGATGTATGGGAGCTTTAGAGTTTGAGCCTGCTATGGATGCTCCATACTCAAATGATGTTAAGTTTGAGCTTGACTCTCTGGTGGAAGTTGCGAGTGAGGCATTAGCGGAGAAGAATGAATTTGGAGCAAATCTTTCAGCCGACAAGAAAGCCGCTATTGCAGAGATTGTGCGTTTGGGCACCTCTGCGGGAGGTCAGAGAGCCAAGGCGATCATTGCGTATAATAAGGCTACCGGAGAGGTGAGATCGGGGCAGATAAATGCACCAGAGGGATTCGATTATTATCTGATAAAATTGGATGGAGTTTCCGCAGAAGCCGGATTCCGTGAGACCCAGAATTTCGGGAGACTTGAATATTCCTTTTCGCGTCTTGTGGGTGAGTGCGGTATAGAAATGTCAGATTGTAGTCTTATTGAGGAAAACGGACGAGCACACTTTCTTACGAAGCGTTTTGATCGTGTCAATGGTGAGAAAATCCATATGCAGACGTTGTGTGGCATCGCGCATTACGACTATCGCTTATTGAGATCATACTCTTATGAGCAAGCTTTTAATATAATGAGAGCTTTACGGTTGCCCTATTCTCAGGCTCAGGAGATGTTCCGTAGAATGGTATTTAATGTAGTTGTAAGAAATCAAGATGATCATACAAAAAACATATCATTCCTTATGGATAAGACAGGTAAGTGGCGTCTTTCACCAGCCTACGATATGGGCTTTAACTATAATCCTGCCGGAGATTGGACTTCAAAACATCAGATGTCGATAAATGGAAAGTTTGATGACATAACAAGACAAGACCTACTTGAATTTGGCCGAAGAAACAATATCAAGGAAGCATCAGAGATCATAGAGAATATTAAAGAGGCCGCTTCGCGCTGGCCGGAAATTGCAAGGGAATGTGATGTGCCACAGTCAATGATAGATGCCATTCTCCCGGAAATGAAATTGAGTTTATGACCGATCTA
>CAZJKZ010000143.1:0-3770 GCA_964546885.1 uncultured Bacteroides sp. | reverse complement strand
CCCGCAGGGGGGAAGCCCTCCATAGCAAACTCAGCTCCCTCCCTTGCGGGGAGGGGTGGGGAGAGGTTTTCCTCCAACTACTGGCTCTGTACTGCCACTCTCGATCCGGACTTGAAAATCAAAGGACAGGAAAACGCCTACAAGGAGGTGATAACGGGTGCTGTAGGAGGTGCTGCAGGCGTGACACACGCTGCAACAACAGCCACCACCGACTGCCAGCCGAACGCCAATGTCGAGGCTCTGCGTGTGGCTCTCGACGCTGCTAATATAGAGGCACGCCCGCTATGGAAACCGATGCACAAGCAGCCGGTCTACAAGAACGCTCCGGCGTACACCAACGGGGTTTCGGAAGCTCTGTTTGCCGTGGGTATATGTCTGCCTGCAGGTCCGTATGTCACGGACGATGACGTTCGCTACATCGTTGACACTATCAAGGCTAATATAGCAGAATAGGCTTTAGCATCAATCAAATACAGGTTAGATCCCTAACTTATAACGCAGTCGGCTGTAACTCTTCGGAGTTGTAGCCGACTGCTTTTTTATAGTTTGTAGCTATAAGAGAGCTGGGAGCACTATGATTTCTAAGAGAGCTAACGCAACAATCAAATCCTATAGTAAAATTTGCGGTTATCGGTAAATTTTACTATCTTTGTGCACCTTAAGAGCATAAAAGTATTATAATAATATGGAAAATAAGGATTTTATTCCACAACAAGGGTTTTATCGAAAGCTACGCGTGTATCAGCTGGCAGAAATAATTTATGACATTACTTTTTATTTTGCCACACGTTTTCTAAAAAAGGGTGATCGTACTATAGATCAAATGATACAAGCCGCACGCAGTGGCAAGCAAAATATAGCCGAAGGAAGTTCTGCAGGGGTCACTTCCAAGGAAACAGAAATAAAGTTGACAAATGTTGCCAAAGCAAGTTTGCAGGAATTGCTTGTCGACTACGAGGATTACCTCAGAGTGAGAAGATTAGAAATATGGGACAAAGACAGTGAGAAAGTAAGGCAAACGCGCCGTTACTGCAATAAACAGGTGGATTCTACAGAGATATGCCAAAAGTTGCCTGAAAGAAAAGACGAGACAATCGCAAATATAGCGATAACACTAATCCATCAAGCCGACCGACTACTTTACGGACTCATAGAAAGGCAAAAAAGAGATTTTCTCCAAAATGGAGGGATAAGAGAGCAAATGAGTCGTGCAAGAAAGGAGTATAGGAGCAATAAGGGATCATAGGGTAGAGCTCGAAGAAATAGGAAAGCTCGAGGAGGATGAAATAAGAGAGCTATGAGCAAAAAGAGCAATAGGACCTACAATATCCCTCAGCTATCACAGCTCTCTTAGTTCTCTCAGATCACATTGCCCTCTCTGCCAATACACAAATAAAAGGTCGCCCGGATAGAGCGACCTTTTTGATATTGCTAAGCGAAGTTGCTTACACGAAGTATGCTGCCATGGGGGTGTTGGCTGCGATGGTGAGAAGCCAGTTGTATACGCAGCTTACGATACCGAGGAACAGGATGCCGGCTACTGTGATCCACAGACCGAGACGCTCAGAGCTTGTGCTGCGGAAAGTGGGTATAACCGGTTCGTCAGGACTGATGAACATTGCTTTTACCACAAGCAGATAATAGTAGAGCGAAATGATGGTGTTGATAAGGGCGATGAGCACCAGCACGTAGATTGCTACAGATCCCTGGTTGATGGCTCCGGTGAAAATGAAGAATTTCGAGAAGAAGCCTGCGAACGGCGGAATACCTGCGAGGGAGAACATAGCGAGCATCATAGCCACCGAAAGGCGAGGATTGCTCTTGTATAGGCCTTTGTAATCTTCCATGCTAAGGCGACCTGTGGCGTGCTCGATGGCACCGATTACGCCGAAGGCTGCGAGGTTGGAGAAGATGTACACGAGGATGTAGTACATCATCGCTGCAAGACCCATAGTGTTCATCGCTATTACACCAAGCATGATATATCCAGCCTGGGATACTGACGAGAAAGCAAGGAAACGCTTCATGTTGCGTTGGCGGATAGCGAAGAGGTTACCGACGGTGATGGTGAGAATGATGAGAATGTAAAGCATCCATTCCCAGATATCAGAGTAGACGGCCCCGAACACTTGTGCGAGAATCACAAGGAACGCAAACGCTGCAGCTCCTTTGGAGATTACCGATAGGTAGGAGGTGACAGGAGTAGGAGCTCCTTGATAAACATCGGCGGTCCAGAGGTGGAAAGGCACGAGCGAAAGCTTGAATCCTACGCCTGAGATCACGAAGGCAAGAGCCATGATGAGCATGAGGCTGTTCTGACCGGTGAGCGAGAAATAGATGCCTTCGAAATAGAGCGAACCTGAAAGAGCGTAAACGAATGACAGACCCATCATGAATACAGCCGAAGAGAACACAGCTGTAAGGATATACTTGATGGCTGCCTCTTTGCTCTCATATTTACTCTTCTCGAGAGCCACCATGGCTGCCAAAGGCAGAGATGCGCTTTCGAGACCGATAATGAACAGAAGGAAGTGGCGAGCCGAGATCATGAGATACATACCGAACAGGGTGACGAGCAGAAGTTCGTAGAACTCGCCGCGACGCATATTCATTTCGTCGCTGTTAGCCCATGAAACGGATTGAATGAGCACGATCACCACACCCACGTTGAGAATGTTCTTAATAGCTGTTATCACAGGTGAAGTAGCGTACATGCCTGAGAAAGCCTCTACATTGCCCTGACATTCCCAGAAGCCGAAAGCAGTGAGTATAAGCATCAGGATTGCTGTGAAGCCGGGGAGCGCCTTGCTCGCATAGCGGGGCATGAACGTATCGTAAAGGAATACTAACAGAAATACGACTAACAAGCCTATTTCTTGCGTCATTGCTAAAAATTGTGAATAATCCATTGCTGTCAGTCTTTATTTAGTTCATACCAAGTACAGTGAATATTTCGGGGGAGAAAGTGGCCTTGATGAGGTCTGAGAAGAAGTTAGGCAAGCAGCCGATAGCCGCAACGCAGAGTATCAGTGTCACTGTGGATGTACGCTCCCACCATGTAGCGTCGGTGAGCTCGCGGTGATGATCGTTGTACACCGGACCAAAGAGGAGCTTGCCCACAACACGAAGGATGTAGACGGCGGTGATAACGATAGAGCAGCAAGCAAGGATGGTGAAGAAGCGGTGGAAAGTGTCGGCATGCTGGAACGAACCTACGAAGATGGTCATCTCGGCAACGAAACCGCTGAGGCCCGGGAGTCCGAGTGATGCCATACCGGCTATCACATAGCATACGGCTAAGTAAGGCATTATCTGCATCAAGCCACCCATTTCGCGGATATCGCGAGTGTGAGTGCGTCCGTATATCATACCGATGAGTGCAAAGAAGAGTGCTGTCATCAAGCCGTGAGAGAGCATCTGCATGATCGCACCTGTCATTGCTGTGGTGTTGAGCATAAGGATTGCGAAGAGCACCAGACCGCAGTGCGACACTGAAGAGTAGGCGTTGATGTATTTGAGGTCGGTCTGAACGCATGCGCTGAACGCACCGTAGACTACAGAGATACCTGTAAGGATAAGGAAGATCCAAGCCAAATCGTGGGCAGCCTGAGGCATGAGGTAGATAGCCACGCGGAAGCAGCCGTAACCACCAAGCTTCATGAGCACACCGGCGTGGAGCATTGACACGGCGGTAGGCGCGGAAGCGTGACCGTCAGGGCTCCATGTGTGGAAGGGGAACATGGCGCCCAGCACGCCGAAGCCCACGAATG
>CAZJKZ010000142.1:0-3787 GCA_964546885.1 uncultured Bacteroides sp. | reverse complement strand
ACCCCGGATGAGTTTTTGGCAATGTTGTGAGTTGGGGTGGGGATTACGAACCGTTTGGGGAGAGTGAGCGTTGATATAGCAAACTTCTCTAAAACTATATCCCTATGCTGCACGATATATTTTTTCTGCTACTCGGTCTTATCCTCCTTGTCGGGGGTGCTAATTACCTGACTGACGGTGCCGTGGCCGTGGCGAAACGGTTCAACGTGTCAAATTTGATGATCGGTCTTACCGTCGTGGCTCTCGGTAGCGCTATGCCCGATATAGTGGTGTGCGTGGAGTCGGCACTTGAACATAAGACAGCCATTGCCGTGGGTGAAGTTGTCGGTGCCAACATCTTCGACTTGCTCCTTGTAATAGGAATTATGGGCATCGTGCGTCCCTGGAAAGCAAGTGAGATTATGCGTAAGCAGGATCTTCCAATCCTCTTCATAGCGTCGGCAGCGTTGTGGATCGCCGGCGACACGGTGCTCTTTGACGGTGGTCATCATAACATCATCGACCGTTCCTCAGGCATATTGCTTCTCGTGGTGTTCATATTCTATATGTGGTTTATGATTCAGTCCTCACGCGCTGAAGATACTCCCATTCCCGCCGTTGCTCAGAATAGCAATTCAAATGCTAAAAAGAATGGTCTCGCTAATACTAATGCAGTCAATCAAAGCAAAATTACAAATACGGTTAGCCAAAGTAATTCGGCAAAGGCGACTCCTGCTACTAACGGCAATGAAGCACACTCAAAATTGGGCGTTGCCGCTACACATAAGTTGAAAGCGGAGGTGGCAGCCTTGAAGACAGAGGTAGACACTTGGCGCGGTAAGCATTGGTTCTCTTGGATACTTATTGTCGGAGGACTCGGTGCGTTGGTGATAGGTGGCAACTGGGTGGTAGACGGTGCAAGCGGTTTGGCATTGAAAGCGGGAATGTCACAGGGAATGGTGGCATTGACCGTTGTGGCGATAGGCAACTCATTGCCCGACCTTGTGACATCCGTGACTGCCACTGTCAAAGGAGCCAGTGGAATAGCTTTCGGCAATATCGTGGGAGCCTGTATAATCAATGCTTTGCTTAACGTAGGGTTATGCGCTACTATCACTCCGTTGGGTGCCGACACAATTGGTTTTGTTGATTTTCTTACCCTCGTGGGCGCTTCTCTGTTGATATGGCTATTCACCTTACTCACAAAGTATAAAGGTATCAGCCGATTTGCCGGAGTCGTTTTGACCGTGCTCTACGTGGCATATATGGTCTTCACCATCATTCGCGGATAAATGTGGGATATTAAACTATGGTGTGGCATCTTAGCCGGGATAGCTTTGATGCTGGTGGTTTTCATCTTGGTGATACGGTGGAAGGCGGGTAGGGCAGCACGTAAAGGACGGCGCGGTGAGCAGATTGTGGCGAAGGAATTGCGCAGCCTGAAACGACGTGATACAATAGTGCTTAACGACGTAACGTTGCCTATGGCAAACGGTCGCACCTCACAGATAGACCATATCGTAATTTCAACACGCGGAATCTTTGTGATTGAAACCAAGAGTCTTGCAGGAAGGATTTCAGGCAACGAACATAGCCAGTATTGGACACAGCACCTTTCCTCGCAGTCGCGACAGATTTATAATCCCTTGCTTCAGAATAAGGGACATATCCGTGCTTTGAAGCGTCTTTTACCAGACGTTGATGCCGATTTATTCGTGTCGATGGTAGTGTTCACCGAAGCATGGCGACTCGACATTAAAGCCGATGATATAATCGAAACACGTTCCCTATTGCCCGACCGGGTTATTCGCAGGACGTTTATCCCGGCTGAACGCAGGAAGAGAAGATGGTGGCGACCCGGTGCAGAGGTAAGGCTCGACGAAGTCAACATCGTTACCGGCATTGACGGAATGGTTAAGGAAATTGAGCGACGAGAGCGTATACTTGATAGAGACGACCTCCCGGAGATACAGGAAGCTATCGAAAAAGTGGCTTTACACGGACGCAGTGTAGCGAAAGAACACACAGCCTATGCCAAGGAGACGTCGCGCAACATATCGCGAGAGATAAGGCAAGGGATTTGTCCGCGATGTGGTGGCAGTTTGGTAGTAAAGAAAGGCGCAAATGGCGAATTTGTAGGATGCGAAAACTACCCCGCCTGCCGCTTCACCTGCTCCATCGACCAAATCCACTAATTCCCCACCACAATCAAAAACCGTCTGGCTGCGTCAGAATAACGACGCACACAGACGGTTTAAACTTCGTATTACTTTGAGCCAGCGCGTAAATGTCTGAATATTTTACTTCTTTTGATCCACAAGCCTCAAATTTTGAATATATGTGAAGGTATTGGAGTTCCCAAATGTATTCTCAAAATACTCAAATCCGGTGCCGACAATTGTTATTAGTCCATAGACATTGTACATCTCACCTCTATATTCGTCATAATCTTGGTTAATAGGCCCAAATAATAGTAATCCATTTATTTTACCGGTATCGATAGGTCTTAACGGGTTGTCTAATTTGACCCCTTTCCATGCTTTCTTAAACGCTGCTACAGATTTATATGTACCTATAGTTTGATAAACGTCGGCCACTGTGCCGTCATCCCAAAGTTCAATTACTTGTTCCCCTTTCAACTTGTAATATCCGGGAGATTTTGTTTTTGCTAAAATCATCTCCCCTGACTGTGCCTTTAAGGGTGACTGAGTTGAAGCTGAACTATTTTGGCTTGTATAGCCATTGCTTGAACTTTGATAACTATTGTTTGAGTAAGTGGAGTTAGACGATTTAGTTACACTTGTTGTTGGTCTATGATTCGTATTATTGCAATCATTGATTAACAGAAGTGCAGCTATCAAGATAGGAATGAATATTATCCATTTTCCTCGCATAAGACAATAAACTTAAATGTAGTTGGTAGGGTGGCGTTAGTTGAGGATTCTACTCCAGTCTCTTTTCATTTCATCAAGAGAATACTGATTGTTGGCTCCGCTGGAACTCAGCAGTGTTATTATTTTCAGCTTCTCATTGTCGAACAACTCCGAAAAATGCTCATCGAACTTCTCTTTGGCTTTCTTGCCATTGAAGGCTATGACTTTTATGGTAGGATACTTCTCTATGAAAGCTGGGATGTTATTTGGAATCTCTTGCATAATATTTACATCCAAACTACCTTCTCTCTCCGCGCTTGATAGCACATCCCATATTGCAATATGGTGCTTCTTTAGGAAGGCTTCTTTTTCTTCATAGTCTTTAGGCACTTCTGTTGTACCATATAGTCCATAGATAACTTTCCAAAATCTGTTACCGGCTTTGGCATAGTATTCCTTCTTTTGGAGAGATTCATCTCCCGGCAGAGTACCGAGAATCAGTATACGTGGCTCATCTCCTACTACTGCTTCCAATCCCTCTTTGCGGTTTCTTTTCTCTGCATTTGCCAACTTAATGAGAGGAATTTTATTTTGGGGAGCATGATGAGCTATTGATCTAGCGGACGGAATTTCTTTGCAATCACCACATATTATTGTCCCTGTAGCTATGAGTTGATCAAATTCTTCAACTGATGTGATATCTTCTACAAAATCTCTGATATGAAAGCCCATCTTCCTCATTTTTGCACGTATAGACTTTTGGTCGGTAGAGGTGGCATTACACTTTTGTCGTATCAATTCGCGAAGTGTGTCAATCTCCTTCGAGGTGAACTTGGCTCGACCTTTTTTCACGATATTCATAGATGGTATTGGTTTTTGTTGGAGCTGTGCCCTCTGCGGCTCCGGGGTGGATATAAAGAAAGTGTGAGGGCGGT
>CAZJKZ010000141.1:0-3846 GCA_964546885.1 uncultured Bacteroides sp. | reverse complement strand
ATCTCCTTTTTTGTAAATTTCAGCTCATTCCGACGATTTTCAACTTTACTCTTTTCTGCTATGGGAGCTAACCCCGCCAACACCTGCTTGTATAATTCGTTTTGTTGTTTTAAAGCTTCAAGCAACTGGCAATATACCTTTGTAATCCACTCAGTAATCTGAATAAAAATCTCAGTTTTTATGAAAAAGAAACTCACATTACTGTTAGTGGCAGTGATGGCTTGTGTGACCATAGCATCAGCACAAGGTCGCCGCGGTCTGCGCATAAATGAAGTTATGGTGCAGAACGACAGCAACTTTGTAGATGACTATGGAAAGCATTCGGCATGGATTGAGCTTTTCAACACCACCTTTGCTCCACTCGAAATATCAAGCATCTACATCACTAACGACAAAGAAAACAAGACCAAATATCCTGTGCCCCTGGGCGATGTCAACACTAAAATCCCCAAACGCCAGCATGTACTTTTCTGGGCCGACAACGAACCCACCCATGGCACATTCCACATGAACTTCACACTCGAACCGGGCGTAGACAACTGGATTGGTATCTACGATGCCGACGGCCTGACGCTCATTGATGAAGTGTTGGTTCCTGCATCGCTTCAGCCCAACCAGTCGTATGCACGCATCGTCGATGGCCTTGATGGTGAAAATGGCGCTCCCACCTGGGAAGTACGCGATGACTCCAACAAACCTGTGACTCCAAGCAGCAATAATCAGATCCGAAGCATCAACAAGAAGATAGCAATGTTTGCCGAAGAAGATGAAAACGGCTTCGCCATGACCATCATGGCCATGGGCATCGTGTTCTCCGCCCTGCTGATGCTATGCATTTGCTTCTACATCATCAGCAAAATAGGAGCTAAATCGCTGCGCGAAAAGAAGGCTAAAGCCCATGGCTCGTCAGTGAAAGACCTTCCCAAATCTGACCGTCCTTCGCATGATACAGGTGAAGAGATCGCAGCCATAGTGATGGCTCTTCACGAGCACCTCAACGCCCACGACAGCGAAAACACTATCCTCACTATCAATAAAGTGAAACGTGCATATTCGCCCTGGAGCTCAAAAATTTACGGTCTTCGCGAAATACCGCGCCGTTGATTTTTCATCTTGTTATCAACACTTTACTTTAACATCTCATTTCTAAAATCAATGAAAGAATATAAATATAAAATCAACGGCACCACCTACAAGGTAACCGTAGGCGATATTGACAACAATGTTGCTCAGGTAGAAGTCAACGGCACTCCATACAAGGTAGAACTTGATGCTTCACAAAAACCTGTCAAAGTGGTCAACGCACCCCGTCCTTCGGCTGCACCCCGCACCGAAACAGGAGCAAAAGTCATTACCAAGCCTGCTACCGGAGCTGCAGGACACGAAGTGAAATCACCGCTTCCCGGCACTATTGTATCAATAGCCGTAAAAGTAGGCGATACAGTCAAAGCAGCTGACACAGTGTGCGTACTCGAAGCCATGAAGATGGAAAACGCCATTCATGCAGGCCGTGACGGTGTGGTTAAAGCCATCAGTGTCAATGCCGGTGATGCAGTATTGGAAGGTGCACCCTTGCTGATAATCGATTAATAAGTTAAATCCACAATTAATATAATTATGGACTTTACGAGTTTTCTACAATCCAACCTGCAACAATTCTGGGAACTGACAGGTTTCTATAACGCCACATGGCAACACTTTGTCATGCTTGGGGTGGGTCTTTTCTTCATCTGGCTTGCCATAAAGAAGGACTTTGAACCCATGCTTCTGGTGCCCATAGGCTTCGGTATGCTTATCGGCAATATCCCCTTCAACACTTCTGCCGGTCTGGAAATCGGCATTTATGAAGAGGGGTCAGTACTCAATATATTATATAATGGTGTAAGCGCCGGCTGGTATCCTCCGCTGATATTCCTCGGCATCGGTGCGATGACCGACTTTACCGCTCTTATCGCCAATCCTAAACTGATGCTCATAGGTGCTGCGGCACAATTTGGTATCTTCGGTGCATATATGGTGGCCCTGCTGCTGGGCTTTGCTCCTGATCAGGCAGGTGCTATCGCCATCATCGGTGGTGCCGACGGACCTACAGCTATCTTCCTCTCGTCGAAGCTCGCGCCAAACCTTATGGGAGCGATAGCCGTATCAGCATACTCCTATATGGCTCTTGTGCCTGTGATCCAACCACCGCTGATGCGCTTGTTCACAACCAAAAAAGAGCGTTTGATCAAGATGCGCCCGGCTCGTGCCGTATCGCAAAACGAGAAGATAATCTTCCCTATCCTCGGTCTGTTGCTCACTTGCTTCGTAGTGCCTTCAGGTATTCCTCTGCTCGGTATGCTCTTCTTCGGCAACCTGCTGCGTGAATGCGGTGTCTGCAATCGTCTTGCCAAGACTGCAAGCAACGCCCTCACCGATATTGTCACTATTCTGCTTGGCATGACTGTAGGTGCGTCTACACAAGCATCAGAATTCCTTACAGCAGAAACTATAGGTATCTTTGCCCTCGGTTTCATGGCATTCATTATAGCTTCATCAAGCGGTGTACTGTTTGTCAAACTATTTAACCTCGTATTACCCCAAAGCAAAAAAATCAATCCGCTTATCGGTAATGCCGGTGTATCGGCTGTGCCCATGTCAGCACGTATATCGAACAACCTCGGTCTGAAATACGATCCGTCGAACTACCTGTTGATGCACGCCATGGGTCCCAACGTGGCCGGTGTAATCGGTTCGGCTGTCGCTGCAGGTGTACTCTTAGGCTTCCTTGCTTAATCAGCATTTGAAATCATATTTTAATAATACTGTGTCGTGACTGTTATAGTCACGACACAGTTGTTTTTTTATTCAATGTCACACAAAACATCGTATTTTGTAACACATTTTTAATTTCACATCTTAAACATATTCCAAACCGAGAGTGTTCTAATAACAAACCTAAGTATTAACCGACTTAAGGGCTATTGTGCCCACAAACCAACGCACATGATTACAGACGCCGTAATAGACTCTCTCTATAAAAAATATAAAAAGCCGCCGGCATCGCCCGACGAACTTGACATAGCTCTTCTCTTCGAGAATCTGCTCGACACCCACGATGTGATGATTGATGACCGTGGCAATCTAATCATAAATTCGCTACCTCCTACATCGTTCTTTCGCAAGATTGCGCTCAATCGTATTCATGCCATTGTGGAATTTGAACATAAGATAGCCATTGTGCTCCACTCATCGATTTTGTTTCTCAACAAACACGACTCTAAATCACATCTCCACGTCAAACAGGTAAAGCGTTCGCTGTTGAACCGTATGCTCGGCAACTTCGGTTCAAACAAGCATTCAGCAGATGATGAGGATTGATTATAGAAAACGCTTCCCTATGATATAAATTTTATACGTAAAATAAATAATAAAGACAATATAAAAAAACTCTCCAACAGTTAAACCTGCGGGAGAGTTTCTTCTTTTATGAAAAACTTGCGTTGTTTCTTAAATTCTATTATGCGCCTTTTACCTTATCAACAATAGCCTTGAAAGCGGCAGGATTGTTAAGAGCGAGGTCAGCAAGCACCTTGCGGTTGATTTCGATACCTGCCTTGTGGATAAGACCCATCAGTTTAGAATAAGAGAGGTCTTCCATACGGGCAGCTGCATTGATACGCTGAATCCAAAGGGCACGGAAATTACGTTTTTTATCTTTACGGTCGCGATAAGCGTAAGTAAGACCTTTTTCCCAAGTGTTTTTGGCTACGGTCCAGACATTGCGACGGCAACCGAAGTAACCGCGAGTGAGTTTTAAGATTTTCTTTCTGCGAGCTCTTGAAGCTACATGATTTACTGATCTTG
>CAZJKZ010000140.1:0-3866 GCA_964546885.1 uncultured Bacteroides sp. | reverse complement strand
ATGCAGGGGAGCTGCGGGAATTTCTCAACCATTATGATGACGAACGGCTCGCCGCTTTGCGCCGCAGCCCCGGAGGCAGTCGAGCGGCACTACCCTGACGACTCGATTGCGAGGGCGGAGCGCCGAAGGGGGTATATGGCCGACCTTAGCGACTCGATCGACAACTGGACTATACGTGACTACGGGCCGCTCGTGGTTCCGGCCCTCTGCTACTATCATGCGTCAAAAAGGGCATAATAAATTTTTATGGATAGCAGGCAATATGCCCACAAAATAGAGATTTTGAAGGGTGTTTTTTGAGACGGAAATGAAGCGGTTAGATGGTGGTTAGATTTTTTATAAAATTCCATTAGTTAATAGCATTAATATCAGCATATTACAAATCTATAGGTTAGATGAAATAAGATGCAAAAAGCTTGGTGGAAATGATCTAAATACCTAACTTTGCAGAAAAAAACAAACACAACTATGAAGAAAATCATCACTTTATTAATGCTCATAATAGGAGCTTTCTCAGTCTCAATTCCTGCTAATGCGGAAAAGCAAGATCTGAAACTTAATCCTATAGGTAATGAGAAAAATCCAAATAAACCTCAGAAGCCGCTATACTGTCCGGTGTCAGGCTGTATCGAAGACGGCTGTCTTACTTTATTCTGCACTTCCACCGACGAGGCAGAGATTATTATGGTAGACAAAACAGGCTCCATCGTTTACGATGAATCCGCCGTAATCTATGGAGAGTACTACATCTCCCTTGAGGAAGATATCAACTACACCTATATATATATTACTATAGGCTCGCACACATTTGCTGGAGAACTTTAACTAATAGATTATGCGCTGCATCAGCATCATATTTCTGGTATTTCTTGTACTTACCACTTCTTGTTCAAGCGGAATCGAGAAGGAGCGCAGGATTCTTGTCTCCCTGCTGGGGCAGGAGATTACTCTTCCTGACAGCCTGGTGTACTATATAGGGGACACCCCTATTGACTATACGATGGATAATGCTGATTTCAAGATTGTAACGTATATCGACTCAAAGGGCTGCACCGCATGCCGGATGAGGCTTCAGGAATGGGATCGATATATCAATAGTGTGATGACGTCGGATGATGTTGATGTTGCTTTTCTGATGATTCTCAATACTAAAGAACCGGATGAGACACGCCGGGTGCTCGCAAAGTATCAGTTTAATCATCCGGTGGCTATTGATTATGATGATGCATTTTTTACGGCTAATACTTTGCCGTCAGAAAATGCATATCATACTCTGCTGCTTGATACGGATAATAAAGTGGTGGCTGTTGGAAATCCTGTGATAAACCCCAAAGTCAGAGAGGTCTACGACCGCATTATCAAAGGCGAAGACGCATGTGAAAAATCAAATTTCTGTTTAGTGCCTGTGGAAGCTATCGGTGCGCTAAATCCCGGTGACACAATAGTAAAGCGTTTTGCAGTACTTAACACATCCGAAGCGCCTCTAACAATTCAGGAGACTGTGCCTTCGTGCAGTTGCCTTACTGCAGTAGTCTCTTCATCTGCAATCGCGCCCGGCTCCACAGAATTCGTGACAGTCACGTTGGTGGGCGACTCAGTTGACGGACCGTTTAAAAGGCATATTGACATTTTTTACAAAGAAAAAGAGGATCCCGAGCGCATCACGCTCCATGGATTCATAATAAATAAACCAAATTATTAACTAAAAAATTTTTCTATGAAGAAAAAAATCATGATTGCAGCCGCTATTGCGGCTCTGACGCTGGTTGGCGGCTATCTCGGCAAAGCTGCCATCAACCAAGCAGACGGCCTCTCCGCGATTCAGCTCGCAAATGCCGAGGCATTAGCTGAAGATGAGAGACCAAGTCTCCCCATACCGTGTCATAGTAGCGGAGGTACTAATATAAAAAAAAGATATACAGATTGCAGCACTTGTGAACCAGTAGTGGGCTACAAAGGTGAAGGAACAGAGGCTTTATGCTATCCCAAATAAATTATCTGTACACTACATTTATCTATTGAACCGCAAATAATTTTTTCGTTCAATAGATAAATGTTTATATCAATATGCCTAAATAAAAATATCGTTATATGAACAAGATCATATATTATATATGCTCATGTATGATTGCAACGCTGATCTCATGCAGTAATAGAAAAGATTCGACGATATTAATTAGTCCCGATAAATTTATCAAAAGCGAGACATTGGAAGGTCAGACAATCTCTTTTGATACAATTCCCGGTATTGTCGGGAGTGTTATTCCCGTAGACTCTTTGTATTTCTGTTATCTTTTCCGTTCAGATAATTACCTCATGGTCACTGATAGGGATTTCAATATATTGGGATATACCGCTCATAGGGGAGGCGGACCGGGAGAAGTGTCACAAATTTCTTTTCTATACGGAAAAATACTGAAAGATGCGGATTTTTGTGTGCTTGATCCGAATAAGCGTATGGTATACGGATGTTATTTAGACAATTGGAATCAATTGGTTCCTAAATTGGATTTGTCCTTGGATAGTAATATTCCAACTCCCCTTTATTTGCAGGAAATGAATGACGGTAAGTACCTGATGGCCTATATGGATTATGAGTATGGCTTATATACCTACGACCCGTGTAATAATAGTATTAGCTATTGGCCTATAGGGTTGGACTTGCCCGAAGAGAAAAAATATGATATTTCCTGCGGTCGCGGGATGTCGTATAATAAGGCAAATGATATCGCTGCTGAATTTTACTCTTCCTTACCCGTACTGATTCTGCATAATGGCGAAGGTGAGGTTGTTAGGATTATTCAGTATGCCGATATGCCGCTTCTTAATTCCCTAACAGATGATTCTCCTATAATGATTGAAGATGTATGGTTGACAGATAATTGTATATTCACGCTTTTAGGAGACGGTTGTATTCCTGCGGATACAGATGGGGGAAAGCCTATTTTAGTTACAGACTATAAAGGGAATCCTATAGTGCGCTTGAATATTAAACAGGCGAGTTCATTTAGTATAGACGAGGAATATCATCGCTTAATTACTGTAAATTCCGATGAAGATGAGAATATTGCTGTATATAATCTTCCTACTTGGTTAGTTTTATGATAATATTGGCAATACTTCGCCGAACATTCCAATGAAATATACCTGTATGAATTGCCCGCTGATCATTAGAATTTTGTTTTTGACAGCCCTACTGTCCACTCCCTTTTTTGCGGTTCCGGCCGATAACTATGCAAAGGGGGTTCGCAAAGAGTCGTGTAAGCTCTACGAGCTCGAGTTGCCGGAAAACTGGATTAGTGAAGATCCGATTGATGCCTCCGGGATGCCTCCGACACGCGGCGCGTTGTTGTATGACGACAATGGGGGTGAGACCAAGTGCCATCTGACCCATCAGTCATGGAAATTCTTTGATATAAACTATATTGACGATGCACAGTCTTGCCATATAGAAAGCTATATTTTGCCATCGGGCGCCAAGCCCGACATCAAGCTTGTGAGGCGTAAGGCGTGTCTTCCCCCCCAATATCCCTCTTCGAAATGGATAAAGATTGAAGGCTGCTACATGAAGTCGATGGAGGTTAGAAACGAAGGCTGGAAAGTCACCCCAAAAGGACTCAAACAATTGTTTACCGATGACCGTGTCATCCTTGTGGTGCGTGAGGGGCGCGAATATGTGCACCTGTTGGAAATATGCGTGCCCGCGAAAAGATACAGGTCTGATGAGAACTACCGGCGAATGGTCGATAATGTCTGGAAAAACTGGAAGTTAAAAAAGTGATGTTACTATAGGGCGCTCTCAAAAAGGTGCTTAATTAATTCCCAGTTAATGGGATGGTTCAAGCCGTCTCATTAACTGATGTATT
>CAZJKZ010000139.1:0-3882 GCA_964546885.1 uncultured Bacteroides sp. | reverse complement strand
TTACATCGTGAACCGTCCGCACCTGCGGCAGACTACCGAAGTGCATTATAGCCGCCCCGACCGCATAAAGCGGTGGACTCCGCAAATGACCGAGCGCTTTGCCAACATCAAAGCGGAGAAACGGCTTGACCGAGAATTTTTCCGCCACGAGGAAACCATCAACACCCACAACACACGCGAGAATCGCTTCATCAAGTTTACGCTTGACCGCATCGGTCGGCGCTTGAACTCCATTGTGGCCACTATCAAAACCAAGAATGAAAAAGCGAAGGAGGCTGACAAAGTGGCAGACAGCGAACTTGACGAACTTGACGGCTACGTTACAGCACTTCGCCGCCTCGGCAACTCTCCATTGCTTCGCGGTCTGCGTGGCGAACCGCTCCACTCGGAGAGCATGGTGCTCCAAAAGCGCACCGGCTACGCTCAGGTTTACCGTCACTGGTTACTGCTCCAAAAGGGTATCGAGCTTTTCGAGGGGGCTAATGCTATCGGTGTGCGCCCCATTTGGGAACTTTACGAACTTTGGTGTTTCCTGAAGATGCGGCAAATGGTTGCCGACATTCTCGGTCTTGACTTCGCCAATCCCTCGGAGATTAAGGAAACACCTATGCCAATGGTGAAGCCGTTCGAGGATAACAACCAGGAGCACATTGTCGAATACTTCTGCGCTGACGGCTCGAAAGTGCGTCTGCATTACCAGCATACTTACAGCCGCCGGACGGGCGAAGTTCATACCGCTACCACGGAGAACCGCCCCGACATTGTGCTGACAATCATAAAACCCGACGGCTTCGAGCTGACATACCTGTTTGATGCAAAATATCGTCTCAACGATGATAGCCGACTCAACAAGGAAGACCGAGAAGAACTTGACGCTGCAAAGGGGGCTGATACGCCACCCTCTGACGCAATAAATCAGATGCACCGCTACCGCGATGCGATTTATTACGGCAGCGACAAGACCGCCCATTCCGCAAAGGAAATCATAGGCGGTTACATTCTTTTCCCCGGTCGTGGCGATAACGACTCGGTCCGTCAACGGTACTTCTATAAAAGTATTGAGTCGGTAAACATCGGGGCGTTCCCCTTGTTGCCCGATGCAACCGACCCACAGAACGAGGGCTCTTTGCTCTACGAATTTCTCAACTCCGTTCTCCGCACGGAGCGAGCCTACGACCACATCAAGGACGCCATTCCTCAGAAAGGACTGCGGTATGAAAACGCCTTTGCTCCCGCACCGGTCGACCTCGTTCTCGTAGGCTACTACAAGACCGAGCAACTTCCGCTCATCTTGGAAAACAAACTCTATTATGTTCCCGCTGCTCTCGGCAAAGGCTCAATTAACCTCGTCAGCGGTTTTGAGAAAACCAAATATCTGCTCCTTCACCACGGCACTGACCGTATGCTCATGCGTCTAACAGGTGAGGGCCCGAAGTTCTTCCCCAAAACCGCGCTCGAAGCCAAAGGCTTCTCGCCGTCGGGCGACTTTTACCTCGGATTCGAGATTAAAAGCATTTCCCCGGTAAAAGATATAGATGTTTCCGCGTATCAACTAGAGCGCAAAGGTACACAACAATTCTCCCCTTACTTCACAACAATAGATAAAATAAAACATTAGTCATGATAAAGGAACTAAGCATCTCTCTTTCTAATTGCCATGGCATTAGGCGTTTATGTCATTCTTTTAAGTTCACCAAACAGCATGCCCACTTGATTTATGCTCCTAATGGTACTATGAAAACATCTTTGGCTAAAACTTTACGGTTTGTATCAAATCAGTCAAAAGAAAAGCCTGAAGACACGGTGTTCATTGATCGTATTCCATCATTCACCATAAATGTTGACGGATCGCCAATTCAATCTGAAAATCTATTTGTTTTTAATGGAGAAGACGATATAGATAGCAGCAAATCATTCATCAATTTTCTTGCTAGTGCTGAATTAAAACAAAGATATGAAAATATATACGCACGTCTTAATAAAGAAAAGGATGCTCTAATTTCTAAACTGAAGACTGTTACACTTAGTACCGATTGCGAAAAGGAGATTATTGATGCGTTTTCCTCAGATAATAATGATACTATTTTCAATATTCTTGAAAAGATTTATGGACTTTGTTCATCTAATAAGTACTGTTATAAGTTCAGATATAACGATATTTTTGATGTAAAAGGAACCGTTAGAGCTTTCATAGAAAAATTCAAAGATACTCTTCAAGGTTACTTTAACATTTACCTAAATTTGCTTAAAAATTCTATATTATATCGTGTAGAAGGTGAACATCATTTTGGCACCTATCAGGTTTCTCAGCTGCTTCAAATGGTTTCTGATGGACATTTCTTTGGAGTAAGACACAAACTAGTACTACAAGATGGCACAATACTATCTTCAAATGAGGACTTGAATCAATTCATTAAGCAAGAACAAGATAAAATACTGACAGACTCAAAACTAAAAAAGGCATTTGAAAAAATCACAAAAGCTGTTGATAAGAATACGGAACTCCGTGGCTTTAAGCGTATCATCGAACAACATCCTGACTGGATACCTCAGATTCTTGAATATGATATGTTTAAACGAAATGTTTGGATAGGATTTCTTTCTAATAATGAAGTTTTTCCTTTATTTGAACAATATTATAATGTCTATCTTGCAAATAGGGATGAACTTCTGAACATTCTACAATCTGCCGATGATCAACAAAAAGTATGGACAGATATTATTGATTTGTATAACGCTCGTTTTCATGTTCCATTGAGAGTGAATATAACAAATCAGAAAGATATCATACTTAAACATCATGCTGCGAAACTTTCTTTCAAATACGATGACGGAATAAACACTGCTGAGACTGATAAACAAAAGCTTACAAAAGTTTTAAGCAGAGGCGAAATTCGAGCATTTTATATACTTCAATTTCTTTTTGAGATGGAGGCGCGTAAGAACTCTGATAAGGATTCCATAATTGTACTAGATGATGTTGCGGATTCATTTGACTACCAAAATAAGTATGCAATCATTGAATATATCCGAGACCTAATATTCTCAACGAAGAATAATATATTCATGATAATACTAACACACAATTACGATTTTTATCGGAACCTTACCCTAAGATTATCTCTCAAGCGAGATAATTTATGGATGAGTACTAGAAATAAAGATGGATCAATTTCTATTGTTCCAGGGCAGTATCGTGGCGATGTATCCTCCAATGCTTTTGTTGGGCACGATGACGAGGATGAAATATTCATAAGCATGATTCCGTTTGTAAGGAACCTTGTGATGTATACCGAAGGAGAAAATTCACACGATTATCTTACTCTCACATCATGTTTACATCGTAAGAATGATACTCACACTATTACAGAACGTAATATATCGGATATAATCAGGAAATATATCAAAGGAAAGACACTCAAAAGAGTTGTTTCAGATGTTCCCATATACGATATTATTATAAATACAGCCAATAGCATTAGCAACAATTCGACTGTCAACAGTGTATTAATACAAAATAAAATTGCGATTTCAATTGCAATCCGTCTCATTACTGAGGAATACATCTACAATAAATTTATTAAAGATGCTGTTCCGAATGAAAAATTTGAATCATCATCCAATCAACTGGGTAAATGGTCACAGTTATTTAAAGAACTATATCCTAGCCATCCAAATAGGATTACTATCGACCGAGTCAATATGATGACTCCTGAGTTTATTCATATTAACAGCTTTATGTTTGAACCTCTAATTGATATGTCTATATCCCATCTTATAGACCTGTATAACGACTGTAAGCGTCTAAAGTGAAATTATGGCAAAGAAGTTTGTGATACGGAATAGCATGGCGGAGTTCCTAATCTTTCAAGATTGAGGGGA
>CAZJKZ010000138.1:0-3921 GCA_964546885.1 uncultured Bacteroides sp. | reverse complement strand
GATCAGCTCTGTCCTTTCAGCCGTTTGGCGTTGTTCGTATTCAAGACAGATGGCACGGTAGTCCAATTTTACAATCGGCAGAACCGAAGGCTCGGCAATGGGTGCATCCTTTGAAATTGGGACATCATCAGTCGACGGTTTTTCTGCAACTGGTTCTAAGTCCTCTTTTCCCGGCTCTGCTGCAACTATAGACTCTTCCGACACCTGAGCTTCCACTATACCGGTCGGTTCGGAAATGCCAACCATTACCGCAGTCTTGTCCCTTTTGCCGAAGCTTTGTGCCAGGCTTTCGGGCATCGAGATAAAAATAGTATAGTAACTGAGCCAAAGAAGCAGATTGCACCCGAGGAAGGTGCTGGTGCGCACCATGCCGTCACCTCCGAAATCGGATCCAACTTTAACAGAAGCCATCACTGATACCGCGAGAATGGCAATGCCGGGAAGCCCGTAGAACAGGCTCACATCTAAAAACGTGTCTGATTTTGTTTGTCTGTTGTTCATCGTTATTCTGATTTATGATGTGCAAAAGTATCGCAATTTTGTCGGTTATTCCTAATTGCTGACCGTCAGCAACTCAACTCTTATGAATTATTATAATTATATTATGTTTTCATACTCAAAATCATACTCAATGCATCTAAAAAATACGATCTGATAGGAAGGTTTAGACGTTGGGAGACAAAAGAACTGGTTTCCCAAAGAGAATTTGTCCCATGATAAAGACAGTTCCTCAGATTATGGGCAAAAACTTTCTAGTCAATAGTAATTTTTGCTCCGGTCATTTCTCTAAGTCACAGATGCCTTAAACATTACTTCGGAGTCAATTGGACACTTCTCCGATATTATTACTCACTTATAAACTATCAGCAGAGCTCTCGTCCTGACCCTGTAATTGTTAGGAGCACATCTATATGACTGTTCGTAAGGTATGCCAAACGGATACTGCTAGCTGCCTAGCTCTAGTTCATCTGCAAAGGCAAGACTATTTGCGTAACGCGCAAAAATCATTTGCTTTTATTTAAGTACCTCTCGCGAGAAATCTAATCTGTCAATCTGATACTATACACACAGTGGCTTTTATTACGTCTAATCTCTCAGCTTATCGTGCTGAGATTCACGCTATTTGTTAATCTATTGTTTTTGTATCTTGTTCTCATGCATACCCTAAATACTAACATAATGTTCGAAAAACTGACATAATGTCATAACAACTTTGGGAGTAAATATATAAAACGCTATAAAATTAAATAAAAAACAACTTTGGCATGAATTTTGCATAGTCTTTTTCAAAAATTAAGAAGTAATGAATAAGTACGAAAAGGAAGCTAGAGTCTATCCAGCTATCGTGGGAATGATAATCCCCGTTATCTTGACTACATTGTATATTGCCTCGTTTATTCCCGATAGTTTTGACGTATGGGAATCAATAATTGCAAAAATCGGATTGTTCATTCCGGTGGCTTTAATCTATGGTGCATTGGCCTATTGGGTTCGTCAACTGTTTATTGATGCTTCAAAACAGTTGTTTCAGTTTCGTCTGTTTAAGGAAGATGAAACAGAGATGCCAACAACAAAACTTCTTCTTTGGAGTAGTGTTGAGAGAAAGTCTGAAGCCGATATAAAACAAATTGCGGCAAAGGTGAAAACAGACTTTGGTATTCAGCTGTTGTCAAAAGATGAAGAAATTGCTAATCCAACCGAGGCTAAACGTGCTATTGTTGATGCTGTCGGAAAGATAAGGGAGGTGACTCGTAAAAATGAGAATCTTCAACAGTATAATCGAAAGTATGGATTCTGTCGTAACTATCTTGGAGCATGTGTGTATGCTACAGGCGCAATCCTCCTTGCACTCGTTGTAAATCTCATTCTAGATATGCCATATGCAAAGATATTGTTAGTTGCATTAGGAACTCAAGTACTATTCGGTATTATAGATTATGCATCTTACAAGTCAAAAGCCTATGATTACGCAAGAGCAATGTATAATGCATATATTACAGGTGTAGAATATGAAAGAGAATAAAATAAAATATGAGTATGAAACCCTGAAAGTGGGAGATGCAGACGCAATACTTATCAGACACTATGTTGACGAAGAACCGTTCATCGTACTGATTGATGCAGGTAATGCAGGTGATGCTGCTATTATAAAAAAGCATCTTAAAGATTATTATAACAGCTACTATATAGACTTGGCAATATGTACACATCCAGATAGTGATCATAAAGATGGATTCTTCGATTTGCTTCAAGATGATGATATCACTATAGAAACATTCTGGTTGACCGATCCGGCTCAATATCTCAATGCTAATGACATACGACGTTACAGGAACGTGGAGAACGCAACAAAAGCAGTACGTAGGATTTGGCAAAAATCTACAGACGCCAACCTAAACCTTATTGATTTGGCATTGAACAAATGTACAAAGGTGGAAAGCGTAACTGATGGGGCCCAACATCAAAGACTTCCAATAAGTATTGTTGGCCCTTCTGATGAATATTATAGTGAGGTAGTAAAGACTATGGTAGCTGACTATGGTATAAAGACATATGAAGATAGCTCAAAAGAAGCATATGACGATGCGTTCAAGATTGATGAGAATGATATAAAGAGTGTAATCGACAATGATGAAGACTCATCTTCTTACAATGCTTCCAGCCTTATTATCTTGTATGAACCGGGGGACGGCCAAAGACTACTCTTTGCAGGAGATGCAAATACAACCTCTCTTCAGATGATGCTGAACAAATATAAATGGTTGAGGAATGTGGATTTTCTTAAAGTTCCGCACCATGGAAGCCGTAGAAATCTGAACACATCAATTATAGAGGCTCTTTCTCCGAAAAAGTGTTATATATCTGCTGCTGGTAATAAGAAACATCCAAGTGGTCGTTTGGTATATTGGCTTGCAAAATATGGAGATGTTTACTCTACCCATACCTGTAATTCATATATGCATTATAAGTCGGCAACCATGCCCGAAAGAAATAATACGGTAAATCTAATTCCATTAAAGAAAAAAGAATAATATCACAATAAACTAAGATGCTAATGTTCTTACAGTATTCATTTAGAAAACTAAAATGACGAGACTATCTAACTTTTGTACTGCCCCTTTTAGTTATTTGTCTAACTTTTAGGGACAGTTCACTTCTCAAATAGCCTCTTAATACTTTAATCCCGCTCACTTTACATTTTCCCATATATACACTCTCAGAATAAAATAAAGTGAAAATAGGGGAAAACAAACCGCTAATTTGTGCCTGTCATGGATGCGGATTTCAGTGTGATGCGGTTCACGGACAACCGTTTCTGCTCATCCGCCATAGCAGCGTAAATCTGCGTCGTTTCCACGTTTTTATGGGCAAGCATCTTCTGTACCACATAGATACTTGTACCCGCCTCAACCTGCAGTGACCCAAACGTGTGGCGCGTGCAATGGAAGCTGATATGCTTGGTGATTCCTGCATCTTTGAGCCATCTACGCATGGGTGCCTGCGTCATGAAATCCTGAAAGCCGACGAACACTTTGCCCGTACCTCTCGGGCCTATGAGTTCCATAGCCTCGTCGCTGATCGGATTGTTCACAAGGTCTTTGGTCTTCTGCATACGGATTGTGACATACATTCCTCCGTCACCGTATGGCTGAATGTTCTCCCATGTCAGATTCTTTATGTCGCTCTTGCGTAATCCTGTAAGACAAGCGAACAGGAAAGCCCTCTTCAGAACCGGTATCTCGCATGGTGTCTGCGCCAACTTCACCAGCTCCTGCTGTGACAGATGTTCTTTGACGGTGGGGATAGTGTCTATGCGGTCGAGAAATCCATTGGGATTCTCCTTGATCTTTCTGTCGCGATAGGCAGTGTGCAGACAGGCTCTGAACGTAGACCAGTATCCTGCCACGGAATTGATATGAA
>CAZJKZ010000137.1:0-3938 GCA_964546885.1 uncultured Bacteroides sp. | reverse complement strand
GGTACAACGGTTTTCGAGACCGTCCCGATCGACCACTCCGGCATCTTTCCTTGGTAATTGTGGGGCAAAGGTACGGAGTTTTTTTTAATCTGCAAAATTTTTTTTGAGGTAACGACCTTTTTGCAACCGAATGAGCTAATTTTTTTGTAATTTTGTACTCCATATGCTCCAGTGTGCGATATAGAGTACAATCATTGCGCATGCGTTGGTGACATATAGGATATTATATATTATTAAAACTGACTTGATTATTATGATAGGAATAATAGTGGCTATGCAAAAGGAACTGGACCTTCTGCTTGGCATAGTGGACGATTGCCGCAAGGAGACGATTAATGGCTATGATTTCTACCTTGGCAGAGTAGGGGGCGCGGATGTGGTGGCCATGACCTGCGGTATAGGTAAGGTGAATGCTGCTCTTGGCACAGCTGTTATTATTGATAATTTTCATCCGGATGTTGTGATTAACAGCGGTGTAGCCGGTGGTACAGGAGCAGATGCGGGTGTACTCGATGTGGTGCTTGCAAGCGAGATAGCATATCATGATGTATGGTGTGGACCAGGTACACAGTGGGGCGAAGCGGCCGGCTGTCCGTCGCGTTTTGCTTGTCCGGGCGATGCCACTGAGATTGCCTCGACATTAGGAGTGAAGCATGGGCTTATTGCCTCCGGAGATATATTCGTAAGCCGTGAAGAAGATTTAAAGCGTATATTGGACGTGTATCCTGAGGCAATGGCTGTGGACATGGAGAGCGGAGCAATTGCTCAAACATGTTATCTGCGCGGTGTGCCGATGTATTGTATAAGAGTGGTGAGCGACACGCCCGGCGCCGCAGATAATATATCGCAGTATCAGAATTTCTGGACCGACGCACCTCGCCACACCTTCACCGCAGTGCGCCAACTTATAGAATGGCTTAAAAAGGCATAAATTTATAAAGTCGGACTCTTGAAATCGTACTTTTATGAAAAAGATAGAAAGTTTTACTATAAATCATCTAACGCTGCAACCAGGCGTATACGTATCGCGCCGAGACACCACTCCGCACGGCGATGCCCTCACCACTTTTGACGTGCGCCTTACTGCTCCCAACCGAGAAGAAGCGGTGGATCCTTGCGCCCTCCACACTATCGAACACCTTGCTGCCACTTACTTGCGCAATCATCCCGTATGGGCTGATAAGGTGGTGTACTGGGGACCGATGGGCTGCTGCACCGGCTCATATCTTATACTCCAAGGACATTTGAATTCGGAGGATATTCTCGATTTGATGCGTGACACCTTCTCGTTTATCGCTGATTACGAGGGAGAAATACCTGGTGCAACACCCCGAGATTGCGGCAACTATACATTCAATGATTTGCCGGAAGCCCGCAGAGTGGCCAAAATATTTCTTGATACAGTGCTGCTGCCAGCTCCTGCCGACCGTTTTGAATATGAAAGATCTGAAGGCGATAAGGGGTAAGGGATATTTGCTTGAATTGATTGCGCAGGGCGAGCATGTGCAGCAAGATTTCAAGTATTCGATCTCAGACGCGCGAAAAATCGCACGATCAATATCCGCTTTCGCCAATAATATGGGCGGACGGTTGCTCGTTGGCGTGAAAGACAACGGTGTAATAGCCGGTGTACGCAACGAAGAGGATATCTATGTGATAGAGCAAGCTGCCGAAATGTATTGCCGTCCGGCTCAGAAAGTTGATTTCACGGCTTACAGTTGTGGCGATCAGGGAGTGGTAATCCGAGCTTCGATAGCGCAAGCGCCAGAGCGTCCGGTGTACGCACAAGAGCCGGACCACACTTGGAAGGCCTATTATCGAGTGGCTGACGAGAATATTTCGGCTCATCCGCTTATGGTGCGCACATGGCGTCTTATAACATCCGGGCGCCATACTCTGATGCACCTTGACGGTCCTGAATACAAGATATTGCAAGCTTTGTCGACTGGAGGTTTTCTGACATTTAATCAAGCCGTGCTTACCACAGGTGCGTCTCGACGCATGGCCGAATCAGCTATAGTGCGACTTGGGGCGCTGGGTATGATTGCTTATGAATACCATAAGGGTGAATTTGTGCTAACGGCTGCCGAATAATGAAATTTTCGGTAGCCGTTAGCACAATGTAAATCCCTTAAACGAGGCCAAATGCCTCCCTTATTTTATCTACGTAGTCAAGTTCCTCCCATTTAAAGAGCGTAACAGTGATGTCCTTGTCGCCGTTGTACATCGATTTGAAATGCTTGGTCACAGTGCGCGGTGTGCGTCCCATATGTCCATAGGCTGCTGTCTCCAGATAGATAGGTTTACGCAGCTCAAAACGCTCTTCTATAGCTTTGGGGCGCATGTCGAAAAGATTCTGCACCTTTGCGGAAATCTCTGCGTCAGATACTCCGATTTTGCATGTACCGAATGTATCTACACAAAGGCTTACCGGCTGAGCCTCACCAATAGCATAAGCTACCTGCACCAATGCGCGATCCGCTAATCCGGCAGCTACGATATTTTTTGCTATGTGACGGGCTGCATAGGCTGCCGAACGGTCGACTTTTGACGGGTCTTTGCCTGAGAACGCACCGCCTCCATGAGCTCCGTGGCCGCCGTAGGTGTCCACTATGATTTTGCGCCCGGTGAGTCCTGTGTCGCCGTGAGGACCGCCGATCACGAATTTTCCGGTCGGATTTACCAGAAGTTTATAATCGTCGCCTACGAGCTGTCGCAAATTTTCGGGTAACTTCTCCTTTACTAAAGGTATGAGGATATTGCGCACGTCGTCGGTGATTCTCTCCTGCATCATTTTCTCGGCTTCCTTTTCTGATATGTGCTCTGACGGAAGAATGAATTCGTCATGCTGGGTAGATACCACGATAGTGTGCACGCGCACAGGCTTGTTGTTTTCGTCATATTCTACCGTCACTTGGCTCTTAGAGTCGGGGCGAAGATACGGCATAAGCTTACCCTCGCGGCGAATGTCGGCGAGAGTGCTCACCAAGGCATGACTCAGAGCAAGAGTGAGGGGGATATATAGAGGGGTCTCGTTAGTAGCGTAACCGAACATCATGCCCTGGTCGCCTGCGCCCTGCTGCTCCGGCTCTGAGCGATCGACTCCCTGCGCTATATCTCCGCTTTGTTCGTGTATGGCTAGGAGTATGCCGCACGAATTGCCGTCGAACTGCAGGTCTGAGCGATTGTAGCCTATACGGTTGATGGTGCGTCTTGCCACTGTGGGGATGTCGATATATACTTCGCTGGACACTTCGCCGGCCACCACCACTTGTCCTGTTGTAACCAAGGTCTCGCATGCCACGTGGGCTTGTGAATCATAAGCGAGGAATTGGTCAAGGATAGCGTCGGAGATCTGGTCGGCCACTTTGTCGGGATGTCCTTCAGATACAGATTCTGATGTGAACAGGTAATTCATACTGAGCGTGTTTTGTTGTGAATAGTTAGCAAAAAAAAATCGCGGATAGCCTTTCAGCTTCCACGATGCATAAACTCAAAACAAAATTCCTATGTGGATAGAATTTTGATATCGATTTTAGCATTTTTTATTGTGGTTGCAAGCAGGCAAATCTGTCCACAAGCGGGCTTCCGCTAATTTCGGGTGCAAAGTTAGGCATTATCTGCGTAATATCAAGGTTAATTATTGCAAAAAAATCCCGCAGTCGATTTTTGACTGCGGGATGGATCTTTTTTATCGGTTGAATTAGCCGTTGTATTTCTTCATTACAGCGATGAGGTCGAGAACTTTGTTAGAGTAGCCGATTTCGTTGTCATACCAAGAGATAACTTTTACGAAGTTGTCAGTCAAGTATACACCTGCGTTAGCATCGAAGATAGATGTGAGGGGGCAGCCAAGGAAGTCAGAGCTTACTACAGCATCTTCTGTGTAGCCAAGTACACCCTTGAGTTCGCCTTCAGCAGCTTCTTTCATAGCAGCG
>CAZJKZ010000136.1:0-4074 GCA_964546885.1 uncultured Bacteroides sp. | reverse complement strand
ATAGAAATTTTGCGAGAATTTCGAAAGGTCAAGAATCAGCGCGGATAAACGCTTTTAAATATGTCCGTCACTACCCTCGGGTGTTTGTAGAATATTGCTATGCTTTTAAGCCCGTGTAGGTATGACTTGACAAAATTACAAATTGTTTTTCAATTGTCAAAATATAAACACCAAAAATTCTGATATTTAACATTAATCTATTTTACCATAAAAAAGGATGCTCGTTGAGCATCCTTATATCTTTCATAGAAGGTAAGCAAAAATTATTTGCCACCGATGTTGTCAGAAACGCTGAGGCTATAGCGACCTTTAGCGCGACGGCGAGACAATACTTTACGACCGTTAGCGGTAGACATTCTTTCACGGAAGCCGTGTTTGTTCACTCTCTTACGATTGTGGGGCTGATATGTTCTTTTCATTGCCTTTTACAAATTTAGAGTTTGACGAGGATAGTGGATTAAGCGTTTTTGGGCGCACTCACGCGACGCTCTTTGATACGTGCCTTCTTACCGGTGAGGCCACGGAGATAGTAAAGTTTTGCGCGACGCACTTTACCGTATTTGTTGATTGTGATAGAGTCGATGAACGGTGAGTTGATGGGGAAAATACGCTCAACACCGATATTGTCGCTCATCTTGCGTACTGTGAAACGCTTCTGGTCGCCTTCTCCGGAGATGCGGATTACCACACCGCGGTACTGCTGAATACGCTCCTTGTTACCTTCCTTGATGCGATAGGCAACTGTAATGGTGTCGCCGGGGACGAAATCCACCTTCTTAGGTTCGCCGGTAGAGAATGCGTCTTCTACAACTTTGATTAAATCCATTGTTTCGTTGAAAATTATAATGTTAACATTAGGCGCAATGTAGCCGACCACGTGTACGGCCAGAGATTGCGAAAATCTGGTGCAAAGGTAGTGATTTTTCGCCAATCAGCCAAAATTATGCTTTGTTTTTTATAAATTGAGAGTCGAATTTTGTTTATGGAGGATTTTATTCGTCCATTTTCACGATTTTTGCGCCTATGCTTCGATTTTTTATGTCGGGATTGCCCTCATAATACACTGTGCCGCTTGTCGCACCTACTACAGTGAGATTCTCGATCGGACGGCAGTCAATAGATCCGGTGCCGAACATGCTGCACTTCACCTTTTCGGCCTGCAGTCCGCCGGCCTCAATTTTGCCGGTGCTTGCAAGGGTGTATTTCCCTTCACTCGCCCTGCCGGAGAGGAATATACGGCCCGAACCGGCAACAACCGCCGCCGTCACCTTAGTGGCATGGAGCGAAGGGGCCACTATCGAGCCATTTCCAATGACTTTAAGCGAAAGCGACTCCACGGGTGCAGTGGATGAGAGTGTAAGAGTGGAATCGGCGAGATTAGTGGCTTTTTTAAGACTCGAAGAATATACCTTCAAGGTCGGCAATTTACCTTCAAGCGGGGCGTCGGCCACAATCTCAATCTTTAGCGAGCCTTTGCGGTTGTCGAAGGATATGGCAGAAGCATACTCCGGAGTAGCGTCAAACACTGCGTTTCCGGCATTCTCACTGCTGTTGAAGTACTCCACATTCACGCCGTGCGCCACGGTGATTTCAGTAAAGTCGCCTATCTCAAGCGTGTAAGTTTTGGATTCCTGAGCCGAAGCAAAAGCGCAGCTTATAGCTAAATATAGAGATATTAATATATGACGTATCATAATCGTTTCATTGCAATATGTTGTATTCCACATGGTCAATCAGCCTCAGAAGCTCGTCGAGAGTGGCAGCCTGGAGAATGGCTATACGCGTGTCCCTGAAATTAGGGATACCTTTGAAAAGGGGGCATACGGCAAGATGGCGGCGTATATGCAAGATGCCGCGGTATTCGTCGATTCGCTCTATGCTCTCGCGTATTTGACGCCGTAGTATCTCAAATTTCTCGTGCTTGGAGAGAGGCGTCTGCTGTTTAAGTTCGCGGAAAATCCACGGTGCCCCTATAGAAGCGCGCCCCACCATCACGCCGTCCACGCCGTAACGGTCAAAAGCCTCATTGAGCTTATCCGCATCAGTGATATCGCCATTGCCTATCACGGGTATTTTGAGACGCGGATTTGCCTTCACCTGCGCTATAGTCTCCCAGTCAGCCTCTCCTGTGTACATCTGCGAGCGGGTGCGACCGTGCACAGTGATGGCTTGTATGCCGCAATCCTGAAGCTGTTCGGCGAGTTCTACTATTATTTTGCTGTTGCAGTCCCAGCCCAATCGAGTCTTCACTGTCACCGGTAGCTTCACGGCATCCACCACTGCCCGCGTGATTTCAAGCATTTTAGGCACATTGCGCAGCATGCCTGCCCCCGCTCCTTTTCCGGCCACTTTTTTTACCGGGCAGCCGAAGTTGATATCGAGGATCTCGGGCGACGCCTGTTCCACAATCTTAGCCGCCTCCACCATAGGCTCTACTTCGCGTCCGTAAATCTGAATGGCGGTAGGACGCTCTGCCGGAGATATAGAGAGCTTGCGAGTGGTGGCCGCTATGTTGCGTATCAAAGCGTCGGCGGAGACAAACTCAGTGTACGTGAGGTCAGCGCCCATCTCTTTGCATATAAGGCGGAATGAATTGTCTGTGACGTCCTCCATAGGAGCAAGCATCACAGGACGCTCACCAAGGTCGATATTGCCGATTTTCATCACTTAGAGGAGGTCTCGTAGTAGGGTATGTCCACGAGCCTTGCATTGAAACGCAGATTGGAGTAAGGGGCCACGCTCGTGGAGCTTACGCCGTAGGCGCTCTCATATGGTATGATTATTTCCGCGGAGTCGCCCACGTGCATAGTCTCGAAGGCAATTGTCCAGCCTTCAATCGTCTGACTGAGCTGAGTGCGAAATACGCCGGGCGCAGGAGAAATCACGTTGTACGACGAATCGAGGGGCACATCATTATAATAATGCACTATGTAGCGTGTGTCTATAGTGGAGGTACTCAATGGCGAGAGATTGTCTGCCGTGAGGCTGCGGTCGTTAAAATAGTGGATTAGCACGTAAGCACCGGTATTCCACGAGGGCACCACGGTCTCGTAATATGGAGTTCCGTCGGCATTCTTTCGTGCCTTTTGCTCGTTAAGCCAGTTTTCGTTGGCTTCATACCATTCTTTGTAGGTATTATACAAATCATTATCGTCTGATTTGCATGCGGGCATCAAAGCAAGTACTATCGCAACAACGAGTGATATTAAAGGTAGTTTATTCATTTTATATAATTATAAGGGGAGAATATACCCGGCGCAAAACGCACCGGGTGTACATATCAGTCAGCACTCCTATTCGACATATCAGATTTTACGAAGGAGGCTGTTGAGACTCACATTGTCGTGAATGAGTTTGTGAAGATCGGCGATAGCCACTCGCTGCTGTTGCATAGAGTCGCGTTCACGTAAAGTTACGGTATTATCCTCAAGAGTCTGATGATCAACAGTGATGCAATACGGTGTGCCTATAGCATCCTGGCGACGATAGCGCTTGCCAATCGAATCTTTTTCATCGTAGTGTGTCGCGAAGTCAAACTTCAGATCATTTACAATTTCACGTGCTTTCTCAGGCAGGCCGTCTTTGCGCACGAGGGGCATAACCGCACACTTCACAGGTGCCAACGGAGCGGGCAAATGGAGCACCACACGGCTGTCACCGCCTTCGAGGGGCTGCTCTTCATAAGACGAACATAGCACAGAGAGGAACATACGGTCAACACCTATTGATGTCTCAATCACATAGGGGGTATAGCTTTCATTGAGCTCGGGATCGAAATACTGAATCTTCTTGCCCGAGTATTTTTCGTGCTGCGAAAGGTCGAAATTGGTACGAGAATGTATACCCTCCACTTCCTTAAATCCGAAAGGCATCTGGAATTCGATGTCAGTAGCGGCATTGGCATAATGGGCAAGCTTCTCATGATCATGATAGCGGTATTTATCGTCGCCGAGACCCAAAGCCTTGTGCCAGCGCAAACGCCATTCTTTCCAGTATTTGAACCATTCCATCTCCTGGCCCGGGCGCACAAAGAATTGCATCTCCATCTGCTCAAACTCACGCATGCGGAAAATG
>CAZJKZ010000135.1:0-4121 GCA_964546885.1 uncultured Bacteroides sp. | reverse complement strand
TATCTTCTGTTTTGTCCCACAAATCAGGAAGCCGGCGGTTGATTAATATCCATTGTCCATTGTGAAAATGGAAGTCCCCTATAGGCTTTTTATCTTCAACTGCCGTTTTTTCGTTCGCTACAACAAACCGGTTTACGTGCCACATATAGAGTGACTGTTTATCATAAACCATTAAACGATAGTTTTCAGGAAGAAATTTGCCAGGGGACGGAGAATAGTACAGGTTCAGAATGGGAAGTTGACCGTGATACACTTGCCCGCAGAAAGGGCATCTGGGTTTGGTTGAATTATCGAATACAAACCAATGGGCATCGCATTTCGGGTTTTGGCAAGGTTGCATCAAATCGGTAGTTTTTATCAAGGCAAGTTCCCATTCATCAGCGGTGGGTCGTTTGGCAGGCTCATGCAGGCCCTCAATGAAAGCTCTGTTGAATAATTCTGTCAGATACGGACCACAGATAGTGTATGGCCGTTTTGTCACATCTCCCTGTGGAAGTTCTGATGGGGAAAGATTCTGAATTTTGGGACGATTACTCTTATCGGTGGGATGTTCAACAAATAATGCTTTTTCTCCCATAGATAGTTCTTCATCCTTGTTGGCATCCAAATCATTTACTTTGCCGCCTCGAAGAGGATGGCGATTAAGCAAGTACATATATATCAAAACAGCCAAAGCATGCCGGTCCGTTTGAATACTTGGCAATTTCTTGTCGGGATCGCCAACTTTCAAGTTTCGTGTTTGAAGTACCTCCGGGGCAATAAAGTCCGGCGTACCGACAACATCTGGCGGATATTTGCCAGGGACGACAAGACCATCACAGTCTATAACTGCCGCTTTACCGCTTTCGGGGTCAACAAGCACATTTTTATAAGAAAGGTCGGAATGAGCAAGCCCCGCTGCATGAAGACGCCGTACTGCGCGAGCAATCTGAAGGCACATATGATAGTGTGTCAACCATGTACCCTTCTGAGAAGGAGAAAGGAACTTGTTGCGAAGTTTTGCCGAAGCGAACCATTTACCCTCTTTTTCCTTTCCTTTAAATGTACCGTCCTTGAAGAAGAACTGCTTCTGGTAAGCGGGGCATACGATACCAAGTTTTCCGTTCCACTCAACGAGTTTCGTGGGCCAACAGAAAAGATTCTCCCAATAGTCCCCACCAATTTGACCAAAAATACGTTCTCTATATTTACCTACAATGTTTTGGAGACGGTCTTTTGCATTCGCATCCTGTGTTTGACGGAAAAAGGCAACCACATAACTTTTATCGGTACTGAAGTAAACATCCTTCATAGCTCCGCTTCCGATAATCTCGTCAACAAACTCAATGGGAGATCCGTCTAACGCTGTTAATTTTATAGTTGCCATTTTAGTAGAGTATTGCTATGGTTCGGTCATCGTGGTTACCGGGGCACCAGAAATCAAGCCAAGAAAGGAGTTGGTCTTTCGAGGCTTCATTATCGTCTATAAGGTCAACCCCGCCAATGTTATCGTCAGGAAAACCATTCTTCAAGTTATTGTAAAACTCCTCCCACTTGGCGTAATTGTTGAGGTTTTTATCGGTTTCAAACATAGGATCCGAAACCCCATCGCTCATAAGGAACAAGGCGGTGAAATCAGGGACGATTGCCATACGGAGACGTTTTGCAACTACATCCTTGTCTCTAAAGATTTCCTGCATTGTCAGGAATCGTGTCTGGCCAGAAAACTCACCCTCATCGGGTGTACCGAGAAGTTTAACCGTCTTCGCATCTTCATCAAAGAGGCACATAGCACCGTCACCCACCCAAAAAGAGGATAAGAACCAGCCAAATTCATATTTCTTACAGATAGCGAACATCAGCGTGGTTGCAAAGTCCTGTATCTTGGCCGATTCGTTTGCCTCCGCCACTTTCTTAACCGCCTCGTGTGCATTCAACGCTCCATTGTACACAATGTCTATGACATATTGAGTGAGCTCTGTTCGTTTTGTGTCATCATCCCGATTGTCCGCATAGTCACGTATGGCCGTTTCAAAGTCGGGATTGTCTGCAAGGAGGTTTCTACAATGGTTGACCACCGTATTGCAGGCAACCTCCGAACCTTTGCGTGAATACTTGGCAGAACCAGCACCATCGGCTACCGCCATGATATACCAATCCGATTCCGGGCAGTGAAACAATTTGAAGTCGTCATCCCGAGCCTTACCTTCTTGGGCATGGCTGCGTCCCCGCTGACTGGCGGCCACCATATCTTTTTTAGGAGATCCGTCTTCGCCAGCTTCCACTTTTACATATTCAGACTCACTATCCGATTTAGGATACGGTATGTCGGGGTCTGTGGGTATGGCTTTCCATAAATCACGAGGATTAGGATTGAATACGATGGGTAGAGCCAGCTCCGATGGTATTTCTCCTTCTACCGTGTTAAAACGGAGAATCAGATTGAAATCACCTGTTTTATTGGGGATTCCAGATAGTTCAAAAACTCCATTTACGGTTTTGAAAAGTTGAAGGCCAAGCTCTTCAACACCAACAATTTCTACATTGGATATTTTATCCACTGGAAGATTAAAGCGTGTTTGATATTGTTTTTGGACTGTTCCATTCGGAAAACGGATACCCTGTTTTTTTATTTCATTCTCTATAATAAGCCTTTGATTCATACGATTCTTTTTATATGCATTCCATGACCGACCAATAGTCCAGTTCATAAATGCATCTTTATCAGATGATGGAACACCAACATTCGCCATAGCTTTGTCTATCGCGCAGACTGCTTCATTACAATCCTCTATCGGTTGCTCTCTCCCATTTACAAGACGTCCTCTTTCCATATTATTATTGCTTTAACCTATTCCACGGGTAATGTTCATACCTTCAGAATCACCATAACCTAATTCACCCTCCATGCCACACCAAGGACATTCGTTATGCCGCTGTTCACCCACACAGAAAATGCTTCCACATTCACAAACAACCACACCGTGTTGATTACCACAACAGGGACAAGCCGGGACGCCGACGAGTTCCATTGTGTTGATTTTGTTTTTGCTATCGGTTGAGAGTTCGGCATATGTTTTTTTGTCAATTGGATATGCCCCAATTAATTTGAAATCCATGGATTTGAACATCTCAAGCCCTTCAAGTGTCCGCAGTCGTTTTGCGTACTTAACAAGATAGTCGTTCTTTGTAGTCTGGCAGCGTCCGTGAAGAACAACAAAATTTTCATCTACAGTTCCTATTTGTTCTTCGGGATTCACTTTTTCTAAATGGATGCCTGTTATCGGCGCGAGTTTCACCTCATCAGTATTCTGTTCGCTCACCGACATGCTGGTTGTTTTAATGGAGGCCGTAACCCATTTGAAGAACTTGGAGAAGGATTCTTCATCGGTATCCTTGAGCAATAATACATTTTCCGTTAATTGCGCAAGAATCTGCGTATTGACATTGTCTCCGATGGATACAGCTATCAGGTTGCAATGAGGGCGATACTTTTCGTTCCATTTCTTGAAAGCCTGTTGATAATGGTCGGTCGGATTCCCGTCGGTAAAAAGAAAAACAATAGGTCTCCAATCTCCCTTAACTTCCACTGTGGTCTTTTGCAGTGATTTATCCATATCCTCCATAAGAAACTCCAAACCAGAACCAAGCGAAGTTCCGCCACCTATCGGAAATGTTGGTGGATAAAACTTATATAGTTCAGTAAGCGGTGAAAGAATCTTAGCCTTCCCCGCAAAGGCAATAATCGAAACGAAAACCGTTTCCAAAGCATACGGATCCACCCGGAGGTTCTGGATAATGGTTCGCATGCCTTCTTGTACCTGTTCAATAGGCGTTCCCACCATTGATTCAGATACATCGACAAGGAAGTAAATTGGAAGCCTGCGCATATTTTGATTTTATTATTGTTTTTTCGGAAAGTATTTATTGTCAGACTTTATTTGCTGACGGGAATACTACTGTTTCATTCTGTCAGATCGATGGAGTGTCATATTAGACAATTACGTTCACTTCTTTCGGGGGTGGAGGCAATACAAGGTCTTCAGTCGCACCGATGCTACGGTTTCCCACTCCAATGGAATCAGACACCCACTTAAAGAACTTTTTGAAAGAGGAACTGTCCACCGTGTCTAAGGAATACA
>CAZJKZ010000134.1:0-4151 GCA_964546885.1 uncultured Bacteroides sp. | reverse complement strand
TATTTTACTACTACCTTTTCTCGGAGATTGCTGACTTGGACGATATAAATTCCCGATGTCAGCGATATTGCTTTGGAGGTGCCCTCATAAACAGTTGCGCCGCTCAGAGTAAACACTCGCACGATTTCGGAATCAGTTGTACCTTTCACGATAAGCTGACAATTCACAACGCTAATAGAAAGCCCGTCATCTGAGGCTATATCTTCTATGCCGGAAGAAACCGATACATGAGCCGTCTTGAACAGGGAGAAGCCATTATAATTGCTGTCACCGGGTTGGGTGGCGTTAATGTCAACTGATCCCTCGCGTAAGAATCGTATAATGTTTCCGTTAAGTTCTGCCACGTTGTTATTGTTTGATAGCGAGTATTCAACAGGCAGCCCGGAAGACAAAGACGCATTTAGCGTGATTTCATCTCCAACCTTTACTTCATCAAACTCTTGTTCCCATGTGATATGTTGGTCTGCTTTGGTAATATAAAAATTGCCAAGAGTATAATCAATTTCATACCTGTCAGATTCAGCATACTGTTATGCACAGATAGGATAATTTCCGACCGGTGTATATAATTCGGCCTCGCTATTCTGTAAAACACCTCTGAAGTAGAATACAGGTTGCCTAAGAAGTATATTAGAAGATTCGTCATTGACGAAACCGGTGTAAATAGGAATTATTTCGGGATTCTCAGTCCCATATACTTTTGAATAATCGCCAGTTTCTATCATTAGGGATGCTTTATTCACCACTAATGTTTTCTCTCCTTGATAGTATATATTATAATTCTCCGCTTCTCCACCTGTCAATCTAACGGAATAAGTGCCTGGAAGCGTTGTCGGTGTAATTTCGGGTTCCAGCTTTATCGGAGACAATAACACATCGGATGTCTCTCCATTAACAAAGCCGCTGTAAGACAGCTGATACTCCGGAGTTGAGCCATATGTGCTTGAAATTGTATTTGTAGTAGCAAAACTTACGGTTAGATCGGCAGCCGTTATTTCGAGGACACCGTTAACTAATGCAACACCTACAGGAACGGTTGGAGAGGAGCCGTCTGAGTTAATACAATTCACGCTGTAATTTCCAACTGACGGTATGTGTGGTGCAGAAGTTTGTAATGCCATGCCACTTGCAATGGACTCTATTTCATTTTTCCATTCATCAGCAGAACATGCAGTACCAATTCCTGCCAAATCTGAAATGTCATTCCATTCAAATCCATAGTCTCTAACATTTCCGCCTCGTATGTATGAATAAACTGTAGGCGTGAATAAACGATTTTCAACGTCCTTGAAAATGGCATTCGGTTTCCCATAATACTCATACTCGCATCCCCAAGGGATATAGACCGTATTAAGCGGCAATACCTTAGCATCAACAATCGCCTCAATTACAGTGTTTGGCTCTGTCAATGTTGTGCCGATTGTATGAATAGGATTATAACCGGCAATAGCGTTGATATTAAAGTCGGGCGTATCGCTGTATATGTTGATGCGCGATAGTTTTGAATTGTAAAAAGCATAATCCCCTATGGATTGGATGCTTGGAGTTAAATTAACGCAGTACAGATATTTTATATCAGAGAAAGCGTAATTTCCAATATTTTCAATATTTAATGGCAATGGCTCGGATATACTTAAATCTGAGCAACCTTGAAAACAACTGTTCCCAATAGTTTTTAATTTGTATGAAAAAAATGCAGAGCTCAGATTAGTGCAATTATAAAAAGCCTTATCTCCAATCTCAGAGACATCTGTTAAACATGCCTGTCTTAGATTGGAATAAGCAAATGCAGATTTGCCAATTTTCCTTACATACAATGGCATAGTATATACTTTTTTACACGAGTAAAATGCGCTCTCACCAATTTCTTCTACGTAGTCTCCCCAGCTTATTCCCCCTTCAAACTTATAAAAAGCGTTTCGCTCAATAATTTTTGTTTTGGGGCCAAGCGATACATCTGACAGCGAACTCTGATAGAAACAACCTTCAGGGACTGTTCTACATCCAAGAGATACTGATACACTGACGTTATCGCGAGTTTTATACGTATCACTGAAAGCATATTTTCCAATTTGAGTCACACCTCTTGGCATATTGAGAACCAAGTTCTTAACAGATTGGAATTTTGCTTTATAAAAAGCGTAGCTTCCGATGTACTGAATAGAGTTAGGCAATTTCAGTGATGTAATGGCGGCCTCTTGAAAGGCTCTATCTCCAATTCCGATGACAGTATATTCCTTTCCTGCATATGTTATCGTTTGTGGCACTACGATGTCTCCAACGTAATGAGAGGAAGATGAAGCCACAACCTCTGCACGATTGTCTTGCAAAAGATTGTAATACATAAAATCCACTTCGACGCTTGCAAAAGCACCGATTGTGTGGATTAACGTATATATGATTAAAATCAGTGTTTTTTTCATGGTGTCAGTTTGTTTCGATTGTGTTGATTGTTTCCAAAAGGGTTTCTTCGGTTGGCATCTTAATGGCTTTGCGGTTACGCGCTACTGTATCAAAGTAGTAGCCGAGAGCGAGTTTGGCGATATTCACGCGGGCTTCATCATCATTGTTATCAGCTCCTACCGAATACATTACGCGGAGAAGATTCGTGTCAATGGCGCGGTCAATGGATATTTGACGGATTACTTCGTCAAACTCGACTTGCGACTGAATGGAATATTCGTTGCTCAGTTCAAGGAGTGCTATTTTGATGAGTTCGTGCATAGTCTCTGCATCATCTTTCCTGATTTTGTCTGCAACTACTTTTGACAACCATCCGGCAATAGTGCCACCTGCCATACTCCCAACGAATGCTCCCACTTTGCCATATTTGAGTCCCATGATACCTCCTACGGTTGCTCCAGTAATACTCGAACCGCTTACCACAAGGTTTTTGATGAACTGCGGGGCGGATATACTGTTTGACACCACATAATAGTAGGTGTCAGGAATTGAGCACACTACGAAAGTTGCCATCCCTGTGATAGCATTAGTGCGCAGCAGTTTTACAACCACACCTTTCGCTGAAGCTCCTGATAAGGATTTGTTCCAAAGGCCGGATGCGATGTCATGCACAAGTCCTTTTGCTGTCCCCAATTTATACAGCGAGTCAATGGAACTTTTGCTGATATGCTGCATAGCGGCGGCAAAATCACGTCCAAACTGCGTGCGTAGAATCTGCATTGACAGTACGGTTGTGGTGAGGGTAATTGTACCATTCTTCAATCCATCAAGAAAAGCGAGTTGTGCGGCTGCTTTGAGATCTTCCTGTGAACGACAAGACATTGCTGAAAGGCAGAATTTCACACAGAAGGAAACGCCGAGCGAAGATAAAGCGACTACCGCGCCGGTTTTTGCATCGAACACAAGGGAGTCGATATTCCCTGCTTTCGCTATGTTTTTGGCCTGAGCGTATGTGCAACTCCCTTTCTTGACTATATCTTTAGCCATGCCGGGATCTGACACTCCCTCTACTTGACCATTGCGAATTTTCTCCTCCATCAGTGAGACACAAAGGTCGTATTGATCAGCTGGTACTTCCAACGACTGAGGCCCGTATTCGGAGTAATAGCGGTAATTACCAGTGCCGTTATCTCCGAAGGCTGCGTTCACACTCGCTTGCGGTGTAGCGCAGTATTTTGTTTGGATATGTGTGTTCCCGACGATTCTGTCAGCGCCGTCTTTTGCATTATTGCGCCCCTCTCCCTTTACATTGCAAAAGGAGAGAATATCGCTAATGGCATTTGCATCTTCGGCTGCATATCCATGACCGGCTGCACCATCTTTACCGCAACGGTACTTAGTCCATTGAGTGTTGGTCTCTATATTGATAGCGGACAAAATGGAAGCAGACGCTGCCACCATCTTGTCGTCAATGGAATCCAAATAGACATTATGGTTGCACTGAGGACAAACATATTGCTTATCCTCAAGCTCCGTTCAACAATTCAAACAGTAATGCTTCATGCAAATAGATTGTTTGTGTCCTCAGGGGTTTCTAATTGGCGACGAAGGAACGCTGTGGTCAGTACGAAAGGAATTGTAACTCGATAGGCAGGAGATGCGATGTCCGCAACCGTCCATAGTGCTGCCAGTATATTGAGGACTGGTACCGCGAGTGTTATTACTCTTTGTGATAAAGCTCGTCCGAA
>CAZJKZ010000133.1:0-4202 GCA_964546885.1 uncultured Bacteroides sp. | reverse complement strand
TAACAATCAATTATAAAAAAAAGATTATAGTTGAGCTATTTTTTCAAAATAATGTTGTATTTTTGTATTAACAAAATAAATGAAATATGCGGAAATTAATCTCATTGCTGATATTATCTATAATAGGAGTGGCGGCTTCAGCGGGGATGTATGGTGTAAACGACTTACCTAATGTACAGAAGGCTGACCATACAAAGCATCTCGTGAATCCTGACGGCATAGTGTCGCCACTGATTCAGACACAAATCGACTCGTTGCTGCTTGACGGCCGCCGCCAGTCGTCTGCCGAAATCGTAGCCGTGATAGTGGACGATATCGACTCTGATGATATTGACACGTATGCCACACAGCTCTTTAATAGCTGGGGAATAGGCAAAAGCGATAAAAACAACGGCATATTGATGCTTGTGGCTAAAGACCGCAGAAGAGCTGTGATACGCACGGGCTACGGTGCGGAGGGCGTGCTACCCGATATCATATCGGGACGTATACTCCATGACGTGATGTTCCCTAAATTTAAGGCCGGGGATTACGAAGGGGGTATGCTCGAAGGAGTGAAGGCAATACACAAGGTGGTTACGAACCCTGAATTCGCTCAGGAGCTTAAATCGCAGGAGAAAGATAATTACTTTAGAGACGGCTCCGGCTCGTTTCTAAGTTTGTATTTTAAGCTGGCTGCTGCAATAGCCATAGCTGCTCTCGTTTTTGTGATTTTTATAATTGTACGTAAGTCTACTGAAAAAGGAGTGAGCGACTACGAAAAATACGTCACCACTTCAAAGTATCAATTACCGATTTTATTGATATCTTTATTCTTCATCGGTATTCCTATTCTGGCATTCGCTGTTCTGTGGCTCATGCGATGGTATTGGCGCAATCATGCGCACAAATGCCCTAATTGTGGTACTCGTATGAATAAGCTCGATGAGGCAACTGACAATAAGTATCTCAACTATGCTCAGGATCTTGAGGAAAAACTCAACTCTGTGGACTATGACGTATGGCTCTGCCCTAAATGCGGCGAACAGGATATATACAGTTTTGTAAATAATAAGTCAAACTATAAAGAGTGCGAGGTGTGCCATGCGCGTACCAAGAAGCTCGTGGGCACACGCATTTTACGCGATCCTTCCGTCCGTAGCGAGGGCATAGGCGAGAAGCGCTATGTGTGTCTGAATTGTAATCACCAGTCAGGTGAACGATACACCATTCCTCGCAAGGAGCCCCCGGTTGTGATAGTAGGTCCGGGTTTCGGAGGAGGCCGAGGGGGCGGAGGCGGCATCGGAGGCGGTAGCTTTGGAGGTGGCTTCGGAGGCGGCCTTACCGGCGGTGGGGGTGCTTCTGGCGGCTGGTAAATATAAGTTGACTCAATATCAAAGGATAATAATCATTTAATAAACAAGTAATATGAAATCAAGTAAGACAATTTGGATTGTAGTTGTCGTGGTGATTCTGTGTATCATCGGATTCAACGGATGCTCGTCGTACAACTCAATGGTTAGCGGTGAAGAGACAGTGGAGAGCGCATGGGCTAAAGTGGAGGTGCAGTATCAGCGTCGTTTCGACCTTATCCCAAATCTTGTGGAGACCGTGAAAGGCTATGCCAAACACGAGAGCGAGACTTATGAAAACGTGACAAGGGCACGCGCCGGACTCGATAACGCTTATCAAAAGGCTAAAGGACTCGAAGGCGAGGATATGAATTCTGCCGAATCTTTTGAGAAATATACCGGGGCTCAGGCTGATCTCAACCGTGCGCTGAGTATCTACGTAAATGCTGTGCGTGAGGCTTATCCTGACTTGAAGGCTGACACGCAATTCCGTGATCTGCAGGTGCAGCTCGAAGGCACTGAAAATCGCATAAGCACTGAGCGTACGAACTACACCAACGTGGTGAAGGATTATAATGTAAGTATCCGTCGTATGCCAAAAAGTATATGGGCCGGTATTTTCGGATTTCAGCCTAAACCTCAATATAAGGCCGAAGAGGCAGCTCAATCCGCTCCTAAAGTGCAGTTTTAATTCTATATGTAAGCGATAATAATGGCGCCTTTCAGGGGCGCCTTTTTTCTTTTTAGCTTTTTGGTCGGTATTTTGACCATAACCATGTCTGTACTCCACCACGTACACACAGATATGCGATGAATGCTAACCACAGCCCGTGATTGCCGAGGATGGTTTGGAATGCAAAGAATAGGGCGAAGTAGACAAGCATAGCGGCCACCATTGACTGCAGCATCTGGCGTGTGAGTGTGGTGCCTATAAATATGCCGTCCCACACAAAAGCCGCCACTCCTGCCGCCGGAATGGCAATAGCCCAGGGTAGATAGAGCATGGCAGTGTCCACTATTTCTGTATTGTCGGACAGAAGTTCTAAGATCTCTCTGCCGCCAACACCGTAAATCAGTGTAAACACTACTACAACGGCTCCTCCCCATCTGAATACGCCTTTTATTGTAGATTTAAGTCCGTTGGCATCCGCTGCTCCGAAATATTTGCCAGCCATGGCCTCACCTGCAAAAGCAAAACCATCCATAAAATAGGAAAATAGGATGAATAGCTGCATGAGCAGGGCATTGGCGGCGAGGGTGGTGGGACCGTTGGCAGCTCCGGCATGTGTGAACCATAGGGTGACGGCTGCTAAACACAGGGTGCGTAAAAAGATGTCGCCGTTCACCGAGAAAAAACGCTTAAGTTCTTGCCGGTCAAAAATCTCACTCAGTTTCATTGACTTATATGAGCTTGTAACTTTTATCTTAGATAGAAGAAACATAACTCCGGTAAGGATTCCTAACCATTGGGCAGAAAGCGTGCCGATGGCCACACCCTCTATTTTCATGCCGAAATAATACACAAGAGTAAGGCTCACCGCAATATTGCTAACATTTGTCACCAATGACATCCACATTGGCGCACGGCTGTCCTGCATACCTAAAAACCACCCGGTGAGCGCATAGGTGGCCAACACTGCCGGCGACCCGAGTATCACTATCAAGAAATAGGTGCGTGCGAGGTCGGTGGTGCTCTCGTCGGCATCCATAAACGCAAGAAGCGCTTTTGAGAGCAGGGGACTTAGCAAGATCAGCACCAGAGATACGGCTACGGCCACTATCGCTGCCCGACATAGTGTGGTGAGCGTGTCGGCTCGTGAACCGTAGGCTTGCGAGGTGATGCCGCTTGTGCCCATCCGCAGAAAGGCCATGGGCCAGTAGACAAGGCTGAACATGCCCGCGCCTACTGCGATTGCCCCTATATACGCAGCCGACCCCATGTGGCCGGTGACAGCAGTGTCCACGAGCCCGAGCAGTGGGGTAGTAATGTTGCTCACTATAGACGGCAGTGCAAGAGCGATAATCTCTCGATTTATGGGTTTCATATTTATCTAATCTAAAGATATGAACGTTATGAGGGTAGGGGGGAGGGGAGCGAAAAAATCCCACTGCCATGAGGCAATGGGATTGTTAGAATTTACAATGAAGTATCAATCAAAAATGTAATTGACATTTGCATGTACGTCTTTATTACATAGCGTCAAGCATCTGATCTGCCTCTTCGTTAACGATGATATCCTCGTTGACATTCTTCGAGCCGATGAGAGCATAGAAGAGGATATAAGCACCGCAACCAAGTACAACCCAGTAGCTTGTGAGATAATTGCCGGTGAGGTCGGCAACCCAGCCCTGAAGTGCAACCATAACGGCGCAGCCGAATACCATAGTCATGAATGCTCCTGAAGCGATAGCGGTGTATTTGCCGAGACCCTCAACTGCCATATTGAAGATACCGCCCCACATCACTGAAGTGCAAAGACCGATGAGGATGAATGCAAAGATGCCTACCGGCACTTCAGCCCAAATCATTGAAAGATTGCTCCAGTCGATACCGGGAATATTGACTGTCCAAGAGGTGGGAGCAAACATACCAAACGCTGTAAGCAGGATTGCAAGTGAGGCTACGAATGTGATCATCGCACGTGATGACACCTTAGCGCCAATACTACTGCCGACAAAACGGCCAACGAGCATCATCAACCAATAAACAGCTACAATCTGACCCACGATATTTGCGTCCATGTTGAGGCCGGGAGTGGCTGCTTCGGGTGCGCTGGTGAGGTACTGAAGGATATAGGTAGGTGTGCCTACTTCGATACCCATATAAAGGAAGATTGCAAGGATACCGAGGTTGAAGTGACGGAATGAGAA
>CAZJKZ010000132.1:0-4217 GCA_964546885.1 uncultured Bacteroides sp. | reverse complement strand
TCAATTATGAACATAAACTAAATTATATGGAAAAACCAGATTTTAAAATTGACGAGGAGGCAATTCTCCATCGTCTTAGCCCTGGCGAAGAGAATTCTATCGTCGGTGGAGCAAATGTTGTGACTACATGCATTGTCTCCAGCTGCTCCCATTCTGTATGTGAGTGTCTTCTTGCAGGATGCGGGTGTCCTGTCCATAAATCGTGTCCTCCCTTTACTTCATGCGGTCTTGCTGGAGTGGGAAATGAACCTGCTTAGACTGGTGTAATCGAGAATGTCGCGAGTTTATAATGATTTTAATTTGAGTTTAAATATATTTCAGACTCCATGGATTGTTATATAATTTCGCGACATCTCCCGTTAAAATTTTGGCAATGGATAAGCAAAGTATTTATAACGTCTCTGTACCATACAGTTCTCGAATAATTGTATATAATACTCTGTCAAATGCGTTGATTTTACTAAATCCAGACGAGTATGATAAAATTCAAAAATTGTTGTGCAACTTGCCGGAATTTGAAATTTCGCACCCAAAATTGTACAATTCATTCAAGCAAAATGGATTCCTGGTGCCTGAATCGAAGGATGAAGTTTCAATGGTAGTTTTTAGGAATAGACTTGCTGTCTACAATAGCCATCGAGTCCATTTAACCATTAATCCCACATTGGACTGCAATTTAAAATGTTGGTATTGCTCGACTGAATATGCCAACGCCAAACATTGCGGTGGTATGAATAACATCACAGTGGATTCGATTACTAAACATATTGAAAAACTTATTTTTGAAGATAAAATCTCTGAATTCCATTTGGATTGGTTTGGCGGTGAGCCTTTGCTTTATTTCAAGGAAGTCATTATTCCGATTGCATCATTCGCAAAACATATATGTGAAAATAATGGTGTGAAATTTTCGCATCATATAACTACTAATGCGACTCTTATTACAACTGAGATGTTGATTCAAATGAATAATCTTGGATTGAATTCTTTCCAGATACCTTTGGATGGCAACAAAAAGCACCATGACAGTATCAAATATTCCGAAGATGGCACTGGTACATTCGATACAATTATAAATGCAATCAATCTTATTCCTGTCCATATCGATTCTCCAAATATCATACTGAGAATCAATTACGATAAAAAAACTCTATATGGAATAGAACAGGCAATAGATCTTATCAATTCACAAGCGAAAAGTTGTATTTCTGTTGATTTCCAAAAAGTCTGGCAAGTAGAGTGTGATGACGCCCTACGAGATAAATTAAAAGAAATCAAACTGCTATTTAATCGAAATGGATTAAAATCGGGCTACTGGGCCTATCAGACGTTTTCTTGTACAAGGTGCTATGCAGACAAGTTGTATCATTATGCCATAAACTATGATGGAAAAGTTTTTAAATGTACCGCACAGGATTATGGCGATGACAAAGTAATAGGTGTTCTAAATGAGGACGGGAATATTACTTGGAATGCTGAATATCTAAGCAAGCTGTTTTCGAAACCATCTTTTGAAAATAATCGTTGCATGAATTGCAAGGCACTTCCAGTGTGTATGGGACCGTGCATTATTCGAAGTTTCGAAGCCAAAACACAAGGCTTGGATATACCGTGTGTATTTGAGAACGCTCAGTATTCGTTTGATTCATTTATCGTCGAAGAGGCTTTCAATCGCGGTCTTATTAAAGAAGATGAATTGTAGCTATAGATATTGTACAGTTTTATCTTCTATAGCCATCAACTTATATTCATGTAGACAAGCGAAATTGACGAAACGTATAATGCTGTAGACTCTTGATGCAGATATTGTTGTGCTTTGTTAAGAACCTTATGAGATTTCACCTTATTAAACAGCGCGATTCCATGCAATGCGGAGTCGCTTCTCTATGCATGGTCTGCAATGCGCTGGGGCTCAGATGTAGTATCGAGTGGATAGAGGAGAGGTGTCATCCTACAATTCAAGGGATTTCGCTCAAGGGAATATCCGATGCTGCATCTGAGCTCGGACTTGAGACCTGCTGCGTCAGGATTCCGCTCGACAAACTCCGAGAGTGTCCTTTGCCTGCGATCCTTCACTGGAATCAGAATCATTTCGTAGTGCTTTACCGGGTGGACAATAAAGGGAGACGTTATTGGATCGCTGACCCGGGAAAAGGAAAATACAAAGTATCTGGTGAAGAAATGAAGGAGCATTGGATACCCTCTCGATCAGACGACGAAGGTATCGCCATGCTTTTCCGACGAGACAATAATCTTAGGAAATCAAATGTAGAATATCAACCAACACATAGGTCATTCGCTTTTCTTCTGAGGTATATGATGCGTTACCGCCGGTATTTCATGCAAATACTGGCGGGGCTGGTGCTGGGATGCGTGCTGCAGCTGATAATGCCGTTTCTGACGCAGTGGATTGTCGATGTGGGCATAAAATATAAAGACATAAAGCTAATCTGGCTAATACTGCTCGGCGAACTGATGATAGTATTAGGGCGCACAGCCACAGATTTCATCCGTCGGTGGCTTCTGCTACACATATCCATGCGTATCAACATATCCTTGGTCAGCAATTTCTTTATCAAGCTACTGAGGTTGCCAATGTCTTTTTTTGATAAAAAATTGATGGGTGACTTGATACAACGTATTTCTGACCATGGGCGTGTACAGTCTTTCCTTACAGGGCAGGTATTAGGCGCAATGTTCACATTTCTGTCTTTCGCCATTTTCGGAATCGTCTTGTTTATCTTTGACAAAATAGTATTTTGCATATTTCTTACCGGAAGTCTGCTCTACGGTGGATGGACCGCCTTATTTCTGTCAAGGCGTAAAGTACTCGATTATGAATTATTTGAGCAGCAAGCCATAAACCAGAACAAGACTTTTGAGCTTATCACATCCATTCAGGAGATAAAGCTACAGAATTGCGAGAAACGCCGACGCTGGGAATGGGAGGACACACAGGCGGATCTCTTCAGTGTGCAGATGAAATCAATGAAATTACAACAGACATTGGAGACAGGTAGCGTGCTGATCAATGAAATCAAGAATATCCTCATTACAGTATTCGCGGCAACAGCCGTGATTGACGGCCATCTTACCCTTGGGGGTATGCTCGCCATCCAGTATATAGTTGGGCAACTCAACTCTCCTGTGGAGCAGTTTATGCAACTGATATACTCAATTCAAGATGTAAGGATATCTCTGGAGCGAATAAATGAAATACACAAGGCCAAAGACGAATCGTCAAACGATACTAATTTACGAGAATTCACAAGTGGCAAGTGTATCAAAGTAATGGATGTAAACTTCAAGTATGATATTCACGCGTTAAAATACACTCTTGAAGATATATCCTTTACACTACCGGAAGGGAAGGTGACTGCAATTGTTGGAGCGAGCGGGAGCGGCAAGAGTACACTGATAAAACTGATGCTCGGATATTATCCTGTTTCAGAGGGGGAAATCAGGATATCCGGAGTCAATATTAAAAAATATGATATCAAATGGTGGCGCAGACATTGCGGGGTAGTGATGCAGGATGGTGTGATATTCTCAGAATCCATCGCCCGCAACATAGCCGTGGATGATGGTGACATCGATGAGGGGAGAATGAAGGAGGCTGCCAAGATCGCCTGCATACACGACTACGTGATGTCGCTGCCCCTGCGATACGACACCAAAATCGGCAATGACGGCAAAGGGCTGAGTCAGGGTCAGAAACAGAGGATACTGATAGCACGTGCGGTATATAAGAATCCTGATTTTATTTTTCTTGACGAGGCCACCAACTCCCTTGATGCCAGAAACGAGAGGGCTATAGTGGAGAATCTTTATAAATTCTATCGCGGACGTACAGTGGTGATAGTGGCGCACCGTCTGTCAACGGTGAAAAACGCCGATAAGATCGTAGTGATGGATAGAGGTAGGGTAGTTGAGACCGGCACGCATACCGAGCTGATCGACCGCCACGGCATTTATTACCATTTAGTTAAGGATCAGCTTGAATTAGGTGACTGATATGAAACAAAAAGATGGCCTCCATCCTGGAGGAATTTCCGTGTATGATGACACGCACTCTGTGAAGGTGAGGAAGATATTGAGCGATATGCCTCGAGGGATCGCAAGATGGGGCATATTGGTGATATGCTTGATATTTGTGGTAATCTTTGCCATCGTGCTGAGCGCCGAATATCCCTACGGTAACGGCGAGACAATATTTG
>CAZJKZ010000131.1:0-4273 GCA_964546885.1 uncultured Bacteroides sp. | reverse complement strand
TCATCATCCGATTTACGATATTATAACACGGCGCCGGTTCAGATGGTTCACTCCCTACATAAAAAATATCTTAACAATTTTCAAAAGCTATATAACACTCCAATAACCTTTAAGCCAAGCATAACGTATAAGGCATTTGGATAGTCCATTAATTTTGAACTAGGATAGAGGTTATTAGCTCCCAATATTGTAGTTATCTTTTTTATTTTATAACTTTGCGAAGATACAAAAGAATAAGTCAATGGCCAAAAAGAGAAAGAACCCCTTTGAAGGGCAACCGAATTTCATGAAGGACCAGCCTCGCGATCCTAAAGATATGACGATGGAGGAATTTGCAAGCGAATTTCAGGCTATGGAGAAAATCCTGGGCAAAAAGCGCTTCGATGAAATTCTCACAAATGCCCTTCGGAAAATAGAGGAATCGGAGGCTAATCAAGATGATTTATTCAAAGATCGACCGGATTATTTCATTGCTTCGGTCACTGGTAAAGAATGGTCTGAAACACATCCGGCTAATCTTTCTTGTGCTTCCGATGCTTATTATGCCGATTTGGCCAACGAGGTCATTGATTTTATTAGCCGCTACACAATACAAGTGAGCGAGCCGGAGCCGCTCATTCGCGAGCTCGGGCGCACGCTGGCCGCATATCTTGAAGCTGTTGTGAGTGGCACTAAAGTGTTCAGCGCCATGCGCCGGGTATGCCTGAACCGTTATGGCTATCGCCTCCCATTTTACGATTGCACCCACGAGGATTACATGGAGGATCATATCAACATAGAAGATATCCGCTTCCTGATTTGGAAGACCTTCTGCCTTCACGGCAGGGACACCGATCACACGTATTCTCCTCTTGCCCCGGGCTGGATGGTACTTTCCGAGAAAATATTCGATCTTCTCAACCACCGATTTGAAGAAGCCCCGGAGACACAACGAGTGACCGACTGGCTGCGTCGTGCACTTCGCAAAGGTGAGTATCTACAGGTAAGGGCGGTGGCTACCTGGCTCGTTTTCTACAATCCCCTCACCTACTGGCCCGATTTCTTAGAAGCCAACCTGGCTGGGATAGACGATTTATGCTGCGAGAAAGACCTTGATCCCCGCATGGCCACACAGATAGAATATGGAGTGATTGCTCAGCAAGCCTGGCAACGCTCAATGAGTCCTATGGGATGCCCCTCCAAAACTCTTGTGGCAGCTCTGGCTGCGGAATTCGGATATGATAATATTGCAGAAGAGATTGAAAAAATGGAAGTTCTGCCCTCGCAGCTCTATGCAATAAACCAAGACAAGAAAACACGCAAGATTTTCTTTGAGACCTCCAATCATGAAAAGATTGAAGTGCGTCGCGATTCTTTGGCAAAAGGATTCAGGCCTGATGAGATGTGCTACGGTCAATGTTCTCTCGTCAAATATCAAGGAAGCTATCTTCTCAACGGTTTTATTTCGGGAGATCCTGATTTAAAGGAGGAATGGGAAGAGAGTCACCCGGTTCTCACATTCAACCAACAACGTGACATTACCTCCGAATGGCTCCGCATCCTCGATGGCAAACAAGTTGTATGCGTCACCGACATAAAGAAATTTTTCAAGCAACTGGATTTTTCGATCACCGAGGAAGCCGGTTATCCGGAAGCTGACAACTACATCGTTTTGATCAGTCGGGAGATGGGGATGGCCGTGCTCCCCGATATTGGCTATGCATTCAACCTCCCCGGCAATCGGTTTTATAGGAAGCGGAGAGCCGCCAAAGAATCATTCCCCGAGCTTATTTTCCATAATTCCATACCTCACGACGTGGCGCAATATATTGAGCACCACCACCTTTTGCCGGAAGCAAACATCGAGGCATCGCAAGGGCAGGAAACCGGGCGCAAGATCCTACAAGACTATCTCTCCTTCTGGATCGGCTTCTACCGCAATCTACCCCCCTACGGTATGGCTCCCCAGATCGATTCCTGATCCTCCGCACAAATCATCCAAATCACAACCGTTTGTAGAGTGGTGGGATGTAGTTATGGTTTTTTTAGGCCGGCACGAATATCGATGTCACTAACATAGCAAGGTGTATCCTTATAAGTTTCCTTAGCGTATTGGAGGTCGCGTGCGCGGGCTGTCTGCTTTTCAAACTCATCAGTGTCACCCCTGTCAAATGCTTCTCCACGAAGCCTGAGCGCCTCTTTCTGGTCGGCATCTGCCGCATCAAATTTCACCTGGTTCATCTGGTCTACCGAGAGGTCGTTGGTTGATTGGTGATCATCGCTTATTATCTCTATCAGATTCTCGTGGTGGGCCATCATATCAGCTCTTCGTTGGTCGAAAAAGCGCTCTATATCACACATTGAATCGTATGTTGGGCTGTCGATCATTCCCATAGCATACATTTTACTCGGATTTAAACCTATATCAAATGGATTCTTAAACATGCAGGCATCATTCGATTGATCTGTAAATACCATACGATTAAAATCTCCTCCTGGTGGCGTTGACACACTCGACGTAGAGAGTTCCGGATTTACACCGGCTGTTGTTTCCTGCACCTCCATATCAATAGATGCATCCAGATTAAAGTCGGTATCGAGATTTACATCCGAAACATCTATATTATCCGCGCCGCCCAGATCTAAATCGAGGTTGGCAAATCTTAACGCAAGCCGAGCTAAAACCAGTACTCCTCCGACAGCTGCCGTATCATTGGTGATCTTTTTCTTACTTAAGTAGTGTTTGCGACATTTCTGATAATAGGTAGTGGCTGCAAACAACTTTGCCTCCCGTTCGGCCTGAATGAGCATACGTAAGAAATCCGGTATTCGTTTTAACACCTCAGTCGGAATGGTATTTCCCTTGCCCGACATATAGGTGAATGAGGTAGTTTTCATTATCAACTGGTCAGGGTCAGCCACCAACTGAGAATTACGGGGATATAGTACAGAACATAGACCCGGATAGAGTTTTTCAATCTCAATTATATCCTCCGGGGGTATGATATCGCGTGCGATACGAATCGAAGTGCTTTTATTAGCCACAATTCGACAGACGGTGTCAATCATATTTTTCTGTTTTATGAAAAATGTGAGGAATTTATCGACCACCTTAATCTGACATACGAAAAAATCCTTGTGATACGCATCCTTGTGCCGTATACAGGCATATCTTACCTCCAGATTTCCAGCCATGGCGCGAAGTGGTAAGTTTAGGTCTCTTTGGCCAATAAAAGGAAAACGCAACATACGTTTTTCATCCGGAATTCCCTCATTCACTACAGGATTGGCAATAAGCTTATTAGTCTCAAGAATGACTTGAATAAGAAGAGAAAGAAACTTTTCCACAGCCTCTAAGTCCACCCCTTTTAGCTTCAGAGAATTCTCCCTTATATCGCTTCCCGGGATATCCATTTTGAGATCCGTACCATCAAGATAGGCATACTTATGCTTGCATAATATTTCGTCGAGGGCCGGATAAGCTTTGGCAATCTTTTCCGGCAAGAAGGAGCCGTATTTGAGAAGGATGGGTGTTAATAAATCTTTCATATGTGCACAACAATACGCCTCACCAAACAACGGGGTTATAATATAGAATGTCAAGTTTCTATCACCAGGAACATCTGCCCTTAGGAAATAAATATAACGACCCGTCCACCATGATTTGCATTGCAACTCATAATTCACCGTTATTCCATTGATGTCAATTGATTTTGCAAGGGTCATTGGTTTTTCTGAATAAATATCCAATCCGAGCACTGCATCCTTTACTGCCATTTCTTTACGTTTAAGAGATTCTGTTTCCCAAAGTTAAACAAAATAATCGTAAAAGTAAGATATTGTGCTGGAAAATCATCGTTATGGGCCTTAACTTCAATTTAATGTTAGGTAGAGGGACAGGGGTAATGCTTTTAGAATTAGACTTACTGTGAGGTGGAGTTAAATATATGTTAAGGAGAATAATCTATGAAAGTTAGAATTGTGATACGTTCTTGTGTTTACATGGTAGAGAGTAAACGCCTGCGAGCGATCGATTCACATCGACCGCTCGCAGAATGTTTTCCATAATACTTTTCAAACTAACCTAACATCATGAAACGAGTAAATCAGAATTGCTCTTTCATCATCCGATTTACGATATTATAACACGGCGCCGCTTCAGATGGTTCACTCCCCACACAAATTTTTTTGAAAAAAATTTAACCTCTATAATAGGATATAATATTTGTGTCTACTTTCCGTGGGGCAGTGCAAAGCTTTGTGGCATATTAGATTTATTCGCTTGAAAAAGTGT
>CAZJKZ010000130.1:0-4517 GCA_964546885.1 uncultured Bacteroides sp. | reverse complement strand
TGGTGCGTATTTTGCGGTAATCTTTCACCGTGTCGAGTCCGCACACCGTAGCCGTCCCCTTGTCAGGATGCAGGAGTGTGGCAAGTATCTTGTAGAGGGTGCTTTTGCCTGCTCCGTCCGGTCCGATAAGACCGAACATCTCGCCATGCTTCACCGAGAAACTAACTTCGTCGAGTGCGACAATCTTACCGTAACTTTTGCTAATGTCTTTTATGTCAACTGCGTAATACATAGGACGCGGATTAAAGTCTTACCTCTCCATATTGACCAAGCTTCAACCGACCGTCGTTCTTGACTGCCACTTTCACTGCATACACCAAGTTGGCACGGCTGTCTTTTGTCTGTATAGATTTCGGGGTAAACTCACTCTCTTCGGCAATCCAGGTGATTGTGCCGGGGTATTCATATTGTTCGTCGCCACCGAAGTCGGCAATCACTGTAACTTGCTGCCCGATTTTGATGTTGGCGAGTTGTGAGGCAGTGAAGTAAGAGCGCAGATATATTTTGTTGAGATCTGCCATCTTTACGAGTGGTTTACCGGGTGTGGCAAATTCTCCCGGTTCAGCATATTTTATGAGCACCGTTCCCGTAAGGGGAGAATTGATTATACTCTTTGAAATCTGCTCCTCAATCTGCTCGGATTGATACTGTATGGCTACGGCATTATCGGATATGGAACTTCTATTTTTGCTCAAGGTCGAGAGTAGGGCAGTAAGTTGTCCGCGCAAGGTGTTGAGCATAGCCTGTGCATCGTCATACTGCTTCTGCGTTGTAGCTCCGTCGGCAAGAAGTCGGGCGAAACGGTCACATTCGTGCTGCTGATGGGCTATTTGTGAACGCAGTGCCGCCGCCTGTGCAGCGATGTCGGGTGAGGTGCTTTCTGCCGATTGTCGCTGGCTGTTGAGTTGCTTTTGCTGAAGCACAAGAAGTGTAGTGTCAATCACGGCGATGTTTTGTCCCTGTTGTATATTGTCACCTTCGGCAACGTCAAGCGAGAGTATTTTACCGGAGGTTTCAGCCGAAACAGTCACTGTGGTAGCCTCGAAAATACCCGTGGCATCATAATCGGATGTATTGTGGCAAGCTGTCAGGGTAATGGGAGCCAGGAGGTATATAAATATCTTTTTCATCGGTTTAAGGTGTATTTGAGTTTATAGATTTCTTGCAATAGTTGTATTGTGTGGAGTTGGGCTGTTAGACGTGCAATGTTTTCATCGGAAATTTTTGTAAGCAGTGCCGTAGCGTCGATTACTCCGTTTTCCAACTGCGATTCAGCCGCTTTGCGCACATTGCCTCGTAGTTGTATTATTTTGTCATCCTCTTTCATAATATCGCGGATACCTTCGATTGCCACTCTTTGCGATGTGGACTGTAAATTTGAATTGAAGAGGAAAAGGTCACGATCGGCAGCAATATCTTCAGCATTAACCAAAGTCTTGCGCGACGAATTTTTTCTTGTGTAGAAAGAATCAATGTTCCAAGATACTTTCACGCCAGCCAAGATGTTAAACGTCAAATCTCTGTTGATCATACTTTTGAAATAGTCAAATCCCGGATACCCGTAGTAAGCCTGTGCAAAGAATCCAATCTTAGGCATAAGTGAGGTGTCGGTAAGACGGTCGCTGAGACTGTTAAGTTGGAGACGGCTGTCAAAGAGTTTCAATTCCGGATGTTCCGATTCGCTCCCTTGCGGTTCTTTGGCTGTCGGTGTGGCAAGACGTATACCTTCAAAATTTTTACCCGTGAATAGTGCCAACACATCGCGATAACCTTTCACGGCACTTTGTGCCAACGATATATTTTGGCTAAGGGTAAGTGCTTGTGCCTCCACCATATCAACGTCGCTTTGCATAGCGGTTCCGTTGCGAAGCATAGCTCGTAGCTTACCGAGATTGCTCAGGAGTAGATTATGCGTAATCTGATTTTGGGTTATCTGTTCTTCTGATAGAAGTATGGCGAAATAGAGGTTTTCCACTCGTTCCTTCACAGCATAAAGCTCCACGTCGAGTGCAGCTTTTTGGGTCGCTTCTTGGCTACGGGTTATGTCGCGACGCACTGCCGAGGCACCACCGTCCCATATCGTTTGCGACACATCGACTCCCACTTTGTATTGTATTTTTCCGAGACCTTTCATCTCTTGACCCATCTGTTGAAGCACTCCCGTGAGGGTCTGTGGGAATGAGGGCACGATGTTTTGTCCGGTTACTTGTCCATATACCCCAATCCTTGGCAACCAGCTTTTATTGATGTCAGATAGGTCAATCTCCTTTGTCACGGAGAGGAGTTCATATTTCTTTATGAGAGGATAATTATCCTGCGCCAATCTCACACATTCCTCAATGGTTATCAGCGGTTCCACTCTGCCATGAGTCCCATCAGTAGTGGTCGAAGCATCCGTAACCTCCGTAGCATCCGAATCCGGCATACTATCCGAAGTCTCCGAAGCAACCGGAGCAGTGGTAGTATCCAAAGCCGGTGTAGTACTCTGAGCCGAAATACTGATGGATACCCAGATCAGCAGAAGAGTTGAAGCAATAAAATATCTCATATTCTTGTGTAGATTTTGAATATCGGGGTTTTCTTGTGACTACTCCTTAGGTATGATTTTGAGAGTTAAGGTTGTAACTTTTTCATGATGGTGTCGTAATTCTCCTTTTTGCGACGTTCTACAAAAGCACTGGTGTCAGCTAAACAATCGTCGAGGGCGGCATTTACGATTGGTGCAGCCATAAAGGAGAATATATTCAATGATGCAATGTCGAGCATTAACATCTTAGCGTCTACTCTTCGACAAAGACCTTGGGCTGCCGTGTCGTCAATCATTGATTGAAGAGTATTAAGCATAGTAGGCGCACAGGCTTGAAGCTGTTGGATAAAAACGCCACATCGTTCAGGATTGCTATAAACTTCCCCTACAATAAACCGTGGCAAATCGGGATTGGTAGCAATGAAGTCAAGGTGTCGATTGATAACGTTTTGAATTGTTTCGGACAAGGAGTGATTGCTACTGTCAAATGAACTCAACAAAGCTTCTTTCAACAACTTTACTTTTTCTGAAATGATTCGGTTAAACAGTTTCTCCTTAGTCCTGAAATAATAATGAAACATAGCATGTGTCACTCCGGCAGCCTCCGCAATAGCCGTAGTTCTCGCCCCCGTAAAGCCTTTAGCCATAAACTCCTGCTCCGCAGCCAACAAAATCCTCTCCTCCGTCTCCATTCCCGCCATCTCCTCTGACGCAATCCTGTTCTTAATCCTTGCATCCCCTTTGATATCAATCTTTTCCGTCATAACAAATATATTTATCAATAATGACTAACAATTTTGTTAGCACAAAAGTATAACAAAATCTCCTCCCTTCCAAATTATTCCCACAAAAACTCAGAAAATAAATTTTTTATCTCATGAAAGTTTAAACTCGTGAAGAGAGCATCATTTCTTTAACTAATCGGCGGTTGTATTTTATCACATATAGGCGTTATCGTCGTGTGAACGAGAGAGGGAGTCGTTGAGACCGGCTTTCTTTGCTTGGGAGTGCTGATGCTCTCGCGGTATGTAGTATTTGCGACCATCTTTGATGAGATAGGAGCCTGTCTGGTGGAAGGTGAAGGGCACGTGGGCTTCACGGCATTGACGGTGCATATCAAGCACCCAATTGAAATCCAAAGGTCGTGCGTATTTCCCTGATTCACCACCTACCGACACTTCCTCAATCAATCGTGGATCAAGGTAACGTCGCAAATCAATCTGCTGGAGCATAGGGGCTGCTATCACAAGACGATGCTTGATAGGTAGCGATAGGAAGATGGGTAAACGGTAATCGGCACGGTCTTGGTTTTCGACCGTGCAGCCAATAGCCACATTGTCATAACCATCGTCCCAATCGTAGGGTAAGCAACGAGCTAATCGATCTATACGCTTGGTAAAGAAAAAGAAGGAGCAGTCGTGGCGCTGGCGAATCATATCCCAAATGGCACCGCGCCACTGGTCACCCTCCTCAATGAGTAGGTCGGATGTGAAACAGAGCGCAAACTGTGTGCCGGCAGGAAATTTCCAATTCTTTTTCCTGTCACGCTTTATGGGAAGATGGAAAGAGGAGGTCAACCTTACCTCATTCGATGGCACAGCCGTACCGAAAGCTGCATCCTCCCGATAAACATAGCAATGCTTGCATCCCGCACTGATCTTGTGGCAGCCGTGCCACGGGTTCCACATCGGCATACTTTAATTCCTTTTATTAATACAGAATCTTAAACACAGAGTAAAATTACTTAGACAAATTTACAAAATATTTATGATTAATTTTATTATATAGTGGAAATAAATTAGAATCGTATATATTAAACTGAAATTGCAGATTATTTGTATAATAGTTTTTACAGAGATGCTTCATCGGATTAGCTTATATCTTCATATATTGAATGTGCCGTCATGACGAATGGCATCGAGTCGGCGTAACCAACCTCTGAGGTATTTCCAGGCACCTTTACAATTACGATAATACTGCTTTCTTGCTT
>CAZJKZ010000129.1:0-4700 GCA_964546885.1 uncultured Bacteroides sp. | reverse complement strand
GCATGATGCGGATTCTCCAGGCGATAGTGTCGAGCATTCCTTACCACGAGATAGTGGGGCAGCCTCTCGAAAAACACCTGCATCTGTGCATGCACGTGATCTTCATGATGCTGGGCTCCAACACACGCTGCGAGGTGGCAACCTCAGGCGGTAGAGTTGACATGGTTGCTCAGACGCCGTGGAGGGTGTATGTGTTTGAGTTCAAGGTTGACACTCCTCCAAGCGAGGCGCTGCGCCAGATCGACGAGAAGGGCTATGCCCTTCAGTGGGAAGCGAGAGGTCGCAAAGTGACGAAGATAGGCGTTAACTTCTCGTCGAAGCTGCGCACCATCGAGAGCTGGGAAATAGAGTAGTCTTTTTTTAACTTTTGCTTATACCGGAAAATGAAGAACCTCGTTTATATTGGAACGGCATTTATTCGGCAATGAATCTTGAAATGACCGATTCTATAAAAGAATACCCGAACGTAATTGTTCGCTACTCCCTGAAATAGCCAAGATAAAGCGGTAGTACCGGATATTATGCCATTTTTATATCCTTAATTTGGCTGATTATACCAAAAATTTGTAACTTTGCAAAAAATATTAACTTACAAATTTTATGGCAGAAATAAAGATTGCCGGGATAATGAGGGCCGGAGCTTACTCGCCCAACCATATAGGCAACGATGCCGCTATCTTTAACGGTGTGGCCGAGCAGCTACGTAAGCGCGGCTGCATAGTCAATGTTTATTCTGAGGAGAAATTCATAGCCGAGGATATTCCGGAGAATATTATAGTGAACATGTGCCGTGAGCGCAAATCCATCGCCAAGCTTCAGGAGCTTGAGAGGGCAGGTGCTTTGGTGATCAATTCAGGTTTCGGCATCGAGAACTGTACTCGAGAGCGCATGACTCGTATACTTTTGGGCTGCAATATCCCGTATCCCAAAAGCATAATAGTGGACACCAACGAGAGCGTGACCGGAGAGCTTGAACGCAACGGATTCCAGCAGTGCTGGATCAAGCGCGGCGATTTTCACGCTATGCATAAGGAGGATGTGTCGTATGTGCGCCATCCGGAGGAGGCTCAGGAAATACTACAGGAATATTTTCTCCGTGGCATCAAGCGAGCTGTGATCAATGTGCACTTAGAGGGCGATCTTATCAAATTTTACGGCGTGAAGGGCTCGTCGTTCTTCTTCTGGTTTTACCCTTATGATTCCGGACACAGCAAGTACGGTCTTGAGGCTATCAACGGTAAAGCCCGCGGTCTTGAATTTGACAAGGAGAGATTAAAGCAGATATGTGATGAGGCTTCTGAGGCGCTTGACGTTATGATTTACGGCGGTGACTGCATAGTGGGTGAGGATGGGTCGATACAGATAATCGACTTCAATGACTGGCCCAGCTTTGCGCCTTGCCGTCAGGAAGCGGCGCCATATATTGCCAAAGCCATTATGGCAGCCATACGCAAGCGCAAATAAAAGTTTACTTTGTAACTTATACCTCGTACTTATCACTTATTTTATGTCAGATACCAAATCTTCTTATCTTGCATCGCTCAAGTCGATGGATACCGAGGAGCATATCGACCTCTTTTTCTATCGACCTATAGGATATTTTTGGGCTTGTCTCGCCAAAAAACTGCATATCACTCCTAACGCTATCACTATAGCCTCAATATTCATAGGTATTGCCGCCGGAGTGGCTTTCTACTACAATGACCTATGGGTGAATATCATAGGTATGCTTCTGCTTATATGGGCAAACTCGTTTGACAGCGCTGACGGTCAGCTCGCACGTATGACCCATCAGTATTCTCGCCTCGGACGTATACTCGATGGTCTTTCAGGCGATTTCTGGTTTGCAACGATATACATAGCGATATGCCTTCGCGAGAACTACACATCGACGTTCTTTATGGCTCATCCCTGGCTTATATGGGTGATAGCTGTGGTGACTGGCTTGTGCCACGCCAAGCAGGCTGCGATGGCTGATTATTACCGCCAGTTTCATCTCTATTTCCTAAAAGGAGAAGAAGGCAGCGAGCTTGACAGCAGCGCAGACCTAAAAGCCAATTTGGACAAGGTGCCCAAAAAGGGAAATTTCTTCAAACGACTGACTATGGCTACCTATTTGAACTATACACGCAACCAGGAAGTGATGACTCCGGCCATGCAGGCCCTACGCAAGACACTGCGCCGTCGCTTCCCCGACGGGAAGATACCGCAATGGTTTCGTGACAAATTCCGCAAGCTGAGTTTGCCTTTGATGAAATATACAAATATACTGTCGTTCAACTGGCGTACGATAGCTCTGTTTACTTCGCTTTTCCTGAAGATGCCTTGGCTGTATTTTGCTTTCGAACTTGTGGTGCTTAATGCGCTTATGGTGTATATGGTGCTACGCCATGAGAAAATCTGCAAGTCTCTCGATAAAGAGCTTGATCGATAAGATGCTCCTTCATCTAACATAAAAATTCATTATGGACAATATAAAAGGAATAATATTTGACTACGGAGGCACAATCGACAGCAAGGGTGAGCACTGGAGCGAAGTGATATACCGTGGATGGCAGAAAGCCGGAATAGAAGCGGACAAAGAAAAATTTCGTGACTGCTACGTGTATGCAGAGCGTGAACTCGCACGCAACCGTCATATCCTGCCTCAGCACAATTTCAGAGATCTGCTGTATATTAAAGTAGTGATTGAACTTGAGGAATTTCTGCGCTCGGGCGGAAAACTTGAAGCATCAGTGGAGGACCCTGCAGCCATAATAGCAGACTATTGCGACCGGAGCGCACGCGAATGTATAGCTCAAGCCCGACCAACTCTTGAGGCGCTCGCCGCCAAATATCCGATGGTGCTTGTCAGCAATTTTTACGGCAATGTGGACTCTGTGCTTCGCGAATATGATGTACGCAAATATTTCCAAGGTGTGATAGAGAGTGCGGTGGTGGGCGTGCGTAAGCCTGACCCTCGAATATTCATGCTTGGGGTTGTAGCGCTCGGACTTAAGCCCGACGAGGTGCTTGTGGTGGGCGACTCTTTGAAAAAAGATATATTGCCGGCTGAAAAAATCGGCTGCCATACGGCGTGGATCAAGGGTAAGGGTTGGACGGCTGACGAAGATGCTGCCACCCATCCGTCGCAGATAGCCGCCCTATCTGATCTTTTGACACGTATTCCCACTTTGTCTTAGTCCCTTAAGAAACCTTGTATAACACAAATTGCATTATTAAAATTTGATAACAAATATGTAGGTTTTTAATAGTAAAATTAACCTATTTTACGAATTAAGGCTAAATTTTATGAAATATACATAAAATTTAGCCTTTTTTGTCGTAAAGATTTTTTATCAATTCAAAAACTATATGTAATTTTACCGTCGCAAAAGATAAAAAGGCGAGAAAATTCGATATTAAATTATTGAAATCGCTAAAGATCAATGCATTTAATAAATCAGCAAATAGTAATAAAGAAATATAATTAAAATCTTACAAAAAATGAGCAATTCCAATGTTAAGCCCGCTACAGGCAAACTCGGTGTTATGGTAGTAGGTCTCGGTGCCGTTACCACCACCTTCATGACAGGCGTACTGATGGCCCGCAAGGGTCTGGCTAAACCGGTAGGTTCGATGACTCAGTACGACAAAATCCGTGTAGGACAGGGTGAGAACGCTAAATATCTCAAATACTCTGATATCGTGCCTATGGCGCAGCTTGACGATATTGTATTCGCTGCATGGGACGTATATCCCGCCAACGCTTACGAGTCAGCTATCAATGCCGAGGTGCTTAAAGAAAAAGATATCGATCCTGTAAAGGACGAGCTCGAGAAAATCAAACCCCTTAAGGCTGCTTTCGACCATAACTACGCTAAGCGTCTTGACGGCGACAACGTGAAGGACGTGAAGGATCGCTGGGATATGACAGAGCAGATACGCGAAGATATCCGCAATTTCAAGAAAGAGACAGGCGTAGACCGAGTAGTAGTGCTTTGGGCTGCTTCTACCGAGGTGTATGTGCCGGTTGACGAGAAGATCCACGGTTCGCTTGAGGCTCTCGAAGCTGCTATGAAGGCTGACGATAAGGATCATATCGCACCCTCGATGTGCTATGCTTATGCTGCACTTTCAGAAGGCGCTCCCTTCATCATGGGTGCTCCTAACACCACTGTGGATATCCCCGCAATGTGGGAACTCTCGGAAAAGACAGGTATGCCTATCGCAGGTAAGGATTTCAAGACCGGCCAGACTCTCGTGAAGTCAGGTTTCGCTCCCATCATCGGTACCCGTTGCCTTGGTCTGAGCGGATGGTTCTCTACCAATATCCTCGGCAATCGCGACGGTCTTGTGCTTGACGAGCCCGCTAACTTCCGCACCAAAGAGGTGAGCAAGCTCTCTACCCTGGAGTCAATCCTCGTGCCTGAAGAGCAGCCCGATCTTTATACTGACTACTACCACAAAGTACGTATCAACTACTATCCTCCCCGCAATGACAATAAGGAAGGCTGGGACAATATCGATATCTTCGGCTGGATGGGATATCCGATGCAGATAAAGATCAACTTCCTTTGCCGCGACTCTATCCTCGCAGCTCCTCTTTGCCTTGACCTCGTGCTTCTAAGCGACTTGGCTGCCCGTGCCGGCCGCCACGGTATACAGCGTTTCCTGAGCTTCTTCCTCAAGAGCCCGATGCATGACTATACAAAGGGTGA
>CAZJKZ010000128.1:0-5096 GCA_964546885.1 uncultured Bacteroides sp. | reverse complement strand
ATATGATCCATCGTTGTTTACTATTACACCTGTTTTGCGGCCATAGACAGAATAAATATTAAATCCAAGTTCTCCTCTTTGATACTTCTTGTAACTATTTGCGCTTTTCATGACTCCACGTTGCAGATCAGACGCAATTGAATCAATATCATAAGTCAGGGCTTCTCCAGAATAGGCCGCAGAATGTTTGCTCGCTTCTTCTTTATACTCAGATATCGTAGGAAGCCCGACAAACATTGCCGGGGCATAAACTCTTTTATAAAATAGAAGTTCTAATTTCTCTGCAATTTCGCAGAACACCTTAATATCTTTTGAATGAATCAATATTGTATGAGGCATACCCTCAGGTATTTCAGGAAATTCGACTGTAAAACTTCTTGGATTATTGGCCTGCATCTTTATTAACTCATCGATCAACTTCTTATTTCTGCCACCGGTAAGCATACATGTAAAATGTGATACAGATGCCGCACGGACTCCTTCTACATTTGCAGGGGCATAATCGGGAGTGAGCAAAACAAGCGTCGGGCTATTGGCTACAAATTTACGCTGTGATCCTTCGTTGCCAATATTTATATATCCTAAAGCGAACCAGTCAGAAAGCGTATTCTCAAGATCGCTGAGCAATTCAGGCGCCAAAATCACTGCAGAAGCCTCGATATCTTTTAGAGAAAAATAATCATAACTTAGGGCCGACAATGCAGACAATAGAGTATCAGCTGACGAATCTTCAGGCATTGTTGATGTCGGCGGCAAAGCTGTCCTATTTGACTTTATACTCAATTTAGTAGCATCGACGATGTTTCCATGCCGCTGCTGTTCTGCCGATAACTCTAATCCACAAGGATGACCCTCTCGCTTGACTTCTCCGTCTATCGTTAACGACATACCCCGTATTGTCTTGGGTAATTGGAAATCACCAAACCTGAATTCAAAATCTAAGCGCCGTTGAGCGTCTACATACAAGTTCCATAATCGGTTGTGATCAAAATGGTCGAATCTTATCGACCCAAAGTCAAGAATCCACTCTCCGTCACAAAATGCCAAGGGGTAACTTTTTTTGTTATCAGTAGAGGTGATTTTTACTTGTGCAGAGTCGGCTGTTAAACCGTCTATTGACACTGTAAAGAGGTTATTGTTCAGCACAACTGTTTTTACATCTTCACCAAATATGAAATTGTCAATATTGATATTGGGTACACATTGTCTATTTCGCCTACTACCTGATGGCAATGCATTGAGATGCTCAATCATCATTACAACAAAACCAGGTATAGGAGAATTCATTCTATTGTCATAAGGATCTGCAACAGAATCACCAAGAGAGGATAACACTTCATACACTTTATCCTTATCGACAAGCAAAAGATACTTTAGACCCACAATAGGCTGTATTGCTTCTTCCCAAATACCCAAGCAGTTACTAAACAGGTAGAATCCATTGGGCTTGAATACCGCTTTGCAATCGTTTCCCTTATCCTTAAGTTCTAATGTTTCTCCATCAGTTATTGATTTTGTTACTAAGCTTCCAACAGAGGTTGTCTCGTTCTTTAAGGCATTTCGGGATCTTCCATTACGACCGATGCACGTATCGAAAGTTTCTTTATCCTGCCATACATAATGCCGTAAATTACTCTCAATCTCAGCTTCCGAGTATACGTAGGCCTGAAGATCAACATCCTTAGAACCAATAGTCGGGACAAGCGCAATGACAATGCTTTCTATTGTAGAACCTGTGTCAGTTCGAACTGACCCATTTCTAGGCGATTTGGTAATATAGGTTGTAGTACCATCCCAAGAGTCGTATGCTTTATGCATTGCTCTAAGAAGCATTTCTTGTTCTCTGAGCATAATTGAGGCGTCAGCATCAGATATATTAATTTCTGAGTAATGATTCTTAAACGCCGTGAGTAATTCATCGTCATGTGGGGTATTAATAGGAGTGAATCCAGATTGACCAAATATACGTTTGAATCGCTCTATAATGGTTCCATTGATCAAACACACACTCATGATAGCATCTGTATAGCGGTTTCGGCCACTGTTACTAACATTGAGCGTTAGTGTTAGTGGAATAGAATTCGCTATACATGTTTTATTTGCGCTTCGAACTAAGCCGACCAAGTCAAGGCTGGATTTGCCTGCAAAGAAAGGAGTAGAAAACTTAATATCAGACCTCAAGTTGTATCCGATACTTCTTGAACTTAAAAAAGTCCGTAATCGATCATAGTAATTGTTCTGCTTAATTCCATCAGTATGAGCCTCACATGCACAGATAAGTAGCGCAAGTACACAAAGATCAGTTCCAACGGGTCCATTTTTCCATTTGTCATTTAGTGTTTTTGCTAAGTCTAATGCATCCATGGATTGATAATCAGAACAAAGTGCCCGTGCGAATATCCGAGAAAGATGCTCGTTGACAGTATAAACACTTTTTCTCTCTGCAAGTGAACTAGCCAAGTTATTTACCAGACTCGGATCGTGTTCGCGTGCTCCTTCGATAATGTCATCAAGTGATATATAGAAGGAGTCTGGATTTTGTTTGTAATATTTAAGGAGTATTTGACCCCAATCGTCAAGTCTTAGAGGCATCAGATAAGTAATGTTTAATAGTTCTAGCTAACGATAAGGATAATAGAAACGGAACACCATTACCAATCGTTTTGAATGCAGCTGAAAGTGGAGTGTCAACAGGAATTTCAAACTCACGTGGCAGACTTTGAATGGCTAAAGCTTCGGCCACAGATATCCGACGCGGTTCAAATGGATGTAGATGTACCTCATTATTCCCGTAGGCAGCTGTTGGTGAATAACGCCATCGGTGCAATCGTTTAAAGGAAAGTTGACTAACATCTCCCTCTTTAATTGAATTAAATTTTGGTAGCGCAGTCCTTGGTTTGAAGTACATACATTGATTTGAATGAGTAAAAACCTCGTTTCTGTTCCACCAATATTGTACTGTTAACTCTTTCTTTATACCTTGTGGAGCTTCTTTTGTTGAATAAGGTATAAATTCATCACAATCTGGCCACTGATAAGAACTAACTTCCTCGCGAGACAATTTTTTATTTTTCTCCCACGGGAAATCTGTCAATTGTCCATTCTCGTATCGTTTATTGAGTTTATCCGCCAGTTCTTTTTGAATGCCGATTAGTATAAGACGATCCCTATCTTGGGCAACACCGTATTCGAATGCATTTACTAAATTATAGGTCAGCAGATATTTATGGTCTTTAAGTTGTTCACATAATTCATCGAAAAAAGCCCGGTGTTTACGCGTCCGATATAATCCCTTAACATTTTCAAACAAGAAAAAATCCGGTTTATTCTTACATATAAGATCTACATACGTCTTAGAGAGTCTACCATGCTCACCATCTCGTCCTTTATTCTTCCCTGCGACAGAAAAATCGGGGCAAGGAGGTCCTCCAATAAAACCGACTATTGAGGATTGTTTTTCTCTTTGAACGAGAGAAGAGAAGGCAAGAGTATCAAGAGACTCTATACTGCATACATGATGTCCAAGACGCGGCTCGCAAATCTCCATGTTTTTACGTGCATACTTATATATTCTATTAAAAACAGGAGAAAATTCATTGACGAAAACAACATCAAAAGCCCTAGCCTTTTCAAAGCCAAGGTCAAGAAATCCTGCGCCTGCAAAGAATGAGAATATTTTGATGCGTTTCATTATTTATCTTGAATATTTTGTATGATAGCTGTAAATGGTATCTTGCACGAAACTAGTCCAAATACGCAACAGAGACCATATATCCTAATTACAAAGTTAGGAATAAATTCTGAGATTATAATCGAAACAGGTACAATATTTGCAGCTACAATCAAAAACATGAGGCATTTAGATGCAAAAAGCCGCCGAGAGGATGATGTCTCTCGGCGGCTTCGGGGATTAGTCTTCGGTGGGGTTGAAGTATAGGTATGTTTTGTCGAGTCCTTCTTTTCGTTCCAAGTGGCGGATTAAGTTCTTGATGCTGTCACGCTCCTGCCATGTTCCGTTTGTGAAATCCCTTTCTATGTTCATGAGAAGCTGACGTTCTTTGTCGGTCTTATATGCTGTTCGTTGATAGCGGTAGAGCCATTCGACATATTTCAGTTTGGAGGTTTCATCTAACTCATGAAAGAAGCCGTAGCCAAATCCAACGGCTGCGAGGAGGAGAACGGCAAAGATGGCAAATACCCATTTGGGGATTGCTAACCACCATTGTCCGCTTACCATTGTTTGGACGCGATAGCGCAGGTCGCTGACTATGTCGCGGAGTTCCTTGCGTTCATCAGCAAACTCCTGACGAATTCCCTCTTTCAGTGTGTCCTTTATGTCTGTATTCACATTGGCGGCGACAGCTTTTCCAACTGCTTTTGCTGTTGCGTCTGGTAGATAGCTCACAATCTTTCTGAGAAATTCACTGTCAGACGATTTGGGCTGACTTTCTGCCAGCATCTTTCGGATGCTTGTGTTGGTGGCAATGTCAGGCGGTAGCTCTACCTTTATTGGTCCGGGATTCACAGGTTGGGGTGGTGGCGTAGCCATAGCCTTTGTTTCGAGGGTCTCGATACGGGTTGTGTGGTTGGTCACGTTCTTTTGCAGGTCGTCAATCTGCTCGCCTTGTTTTTTGACGGTGTTGTATAAATCTGCCATATTCAGAATCGGGGTTTGATTTGTTTCTTCTTTTTCTTTCTCATGTTGCGGATAAATTCTTCCTCCTGCGGGTCGTAGCCGGGTCCGACTTGGAACAGGTCGCCCAATGCTCCAATAGTTGTAGTTGCTACATCTTCAATAATAGAAGATGGTTTCTGCGGAGCGTACCGCACGGTAACTTTGGGCTGTGTTGCGGTTGCTGACGGTGGATTCTGTCCCTGCTTGCGGTTCAGTTCAAAGAGATTGTTCAGACGTCGATAGGTAAACGTGCGGTCGATTTTGGAGCCGTTCATTATAATTTCGCCATCGGTGAATTTCACTCCGATATGCTCTCCAGTATTGCGATCATCATGATATTTCACATCAATTCCGGCACATGCGAGACGACGTTCAAACTCATCCCATGACTTGCAGCCATAAATCGCCTGACTGATTTTCT
>CAZJKZ010000127.1:0-5279 GCA_964546885.1 uncultured Bacteroides sp. | reverse complement strand
TGCATGGTCTCGGGTTCGCGCATCGTTGGAGTTGGGTCGCCGGGACCGGTGAATTCCAGCGCAACGCGATAGATGTTGTTGCGGACTATTGCATATTCCATGGGATATGTCTGCTGAGGGTCAGCTGACTCATCATTGTAATGCCTCAGCCAGAGATTGTAGTAGCAGACAAGTCCCAATTTGCCGTCAACATGACTGACAGAAAACTCAGTGACTATAGCGCAGTCGTCAAGATGAGCCTCTTTATAAGCCTTCAGTGCCTCATCATCTGAAAAATATAGGCTGCCCGATTCATTGACTATTCCTTCTGCAGAAGGAGAGTAGCGCCAAATTATCCCACCGTCAGAGAATGCCAGGCGTTCTGCTTCTGTCAGCTCAGTCAACACATCTTCGGAATCATCTTCAGCGGCCGGGGTATACGCTGAGAATATATGTTTGGGCACATAATGCCCTCGAATTGCTAGTCCTGTAAGGTAATCACTTCGGAAGCAATCAACCGGGTGGGTATTCTCATTAGCATACGTGATAATCGATATGCGGTCACACTTGTAGTCAGGATCATTTGCTCCTTTTATTCGTCGCATGTTAAAATATCCCGATATAGCCCCATTATTATTGTCTTGTATGGCTTCCTTTACTATAGCGGTAGCCGTTGCACCAAACCATAGAGAAGCGTTTTCCTTTGAACCATTCGGTTGCTTCTGTAGGGTAGTCGGTTCCATCACATAATTCGTAGGAAGGTCAGGATTAGAGATGGGTATCCCATCAGGCAGCTCTTTTCCAGCCCATTTGAACGACTGTACATTTTGAAGGTTTGAGACTGTCCAGAAAGAATCTTCCTGTGGCTCTATGTCTGTCACTTTCTTGAATATGAATGATGGCTTTTGCATTACATTGACAGGAAGGATATTTGTCAGGAGCAGGATATTGTCTGTACCATCAATTTTATAACTGAGATTTCCGATTGTTGCATCCGGTTCGGCATCGGGTGTGATGCCAGCGTTTACCGATGCATTATACCAAAGGTCGACCCTTCCCAAAAGACGTTCAATAGTGGTGGCACCAGAAAAGTTCTTGCCTGACATTATCAGAGTGTTGGTGCCAGTGGTCTTTCCCCCATATCGGTATTCCTGATTGAAGGCGGTAGACATCACAAAACAGTCTGCACTATTGGCATTAAAACCATCAGCCGACTTTGTAAGACTAATATTTCTCAATGTCTGGATGTCGGAGGCAGTAATCTTCCCTGTATTTGCAACGACTGCAAACTTTATACCAGCTGCGAAATCCGAGGTGGTGCTATTGCCCTGGAAAGATAGTTCAAGATATCTATTAGCTAAGTAAGGATTAGCAGACGCATCTTCATCTTTCCATTCATAACTGACCACGGAATTATCTGGATCTGATGGATTTTGAAGATTATAGTAGATCGAATAGAGGATTGGAGTATTGCCAGGAGCATCTAGACCATCCTCATTATCATAAAAGAATACGTTGATGTTGTAGATTTTTTCTTCATTGAGCACTCCTTCTTCTCTACCATTACCTTCTTCACCTCCCATGGGATTGGAGCGAGTAGACTCTGAAGGAACAGCTATACGGATCACAACATACGGATATGAAGTCTCCGTACCCTCTGAAAAAGAGGGCACATCGTCGTGACCACACGCTGCCAACATAAGCAGCGGAAGCAGGAAGCATCTCCATATGCCGGTTTTTATATTCACTTTCTAAGGGATTTAAGTCACTTAAATTCAATATTCTGAATTCTCTTGCTCCAGGAAAGCACATGGATTTCCACTGCTATCCATTTGTTGCCGGAGAGGAAGAAATCAAGGTTGTAGTTGTATTCCCGGTCGAGGTATTCCTGATGGGTGTAGTTCTGCAGGGCATAGGCATCCCTGCCGAGCGAGAGATAGTGCGGAAGGTTGACTTTCGCCACCACATCCCCCGTCTCCTTGTCGGTGATCTCCAGCACTCCGTTGTCTTCGTTGTCGCTGCTGTTGAGTATCATTCGGTTGAACATCAGGTTGTAGTATGGCACCCGCTCCACTACATTGTCCTCGTCTGTCTCGCCGGCTTTCGTGGCGTTTGCTCCGGTGTATGTGAGGTTTCCCTTGTGGATGGTCTCGATGCCGGTGTTGCCGTTGGTGTCCATCATCATCGTCCATGCGGCATAGGGGGTATAGCGGAGGGTATGGTCTTTGATCACCTCGTTGTCGTGAGCCACTGTGCAGTTTTTGTCTACAATCTTCACGTCAAACCTATCTCCAGACATATCTTTCTTGTATATCGAGTCCACTTGGTGGATTCCGATGCCGAGGTGCTTGGTGTCGCGGATGAGTGAGACCGTGGCGTAGGTGGCCTTGTCGTTTTCCACCCTGACGTTGTATTCCCCGCCTGTCTCCTTCAGTCCGTCGTCGCCATAGATGGCGTAGGGGGCCTGGGTGCGTGGCATGGGTGGTACGGCGCTGCCGTCAGTTGGTGGGGTGGCAATAACCTTCAGGGTGTGCCAGAGGGTGTCGAGGGGAGCTATATCTGCTACGGCATAGTGTTCTGTGCCGTCTATTGTATTCGTGGAGTGGTCGAGGGCGACGGAGAGTGCCTCCGCATGCACGCGGTGGTCGCCGGCATAGCGATATTTCGCGCCGGCAGTGGTCTGTGCCTCATCGAAATTCTTCTGCATCCCTATCACCTGGATGCGGTAGTTGTGGCCGCCGGGCACTTCGCTGAGTGGGAAATGCATGGTGTAGCCATATTCCGCCAGAGGGGCGGAGTCGGGTGTGTTGCTGATGGAGCGAGAAGCGACAAGCTGTTTGGATTCGTCAAACACCAGCACCTCTACATGGCCGACATGATCCTTAAACATATCGGCGCGCTGGGTATTGTAGTCATAGATAAAGCGCACGTAAAGACCTGTGGGGCAGTCGCTGAGATCCTCCTCCATCATGGAGCAGGAAGTGGCTGCCATCCCTGACAATAGTAGGACGGAGGAAGTGATGATATTTGAGAGCTTAGTATAATTCATAATGCATAGTTCATAATGCACAGTTAGTTTCATTTATCGGTCGGGCTCGGTGTGGAGTCCGTGGAGGAGAAGGTTAGAAATGCGGAGGGCGGTATGCTTTTTGATACTCGGACAGGCGATGCCGCCCCCCGCACCCACATAGTACAAAGTCTTAAATAACTATAATAATTGATTAGAACTCAATTTTAGCTTCCGAAGAGATTAAAAGATAACATTCTGGGTTCTCTTAGCCCAAGAAAGGACATGGATCTCAACACCGATGTATCTTTTGTCTTCCTTATTGTCATCCGACAATTCAAGATCAATTTCAGGAATTTCGGGGGAACCTAAATATTTGATCTCTGTAATCGCCAGATCATACCAGTTATTGCGAACCATACCATAACGTCCAAGATAGTTTTTAGCATGATTATCATCAGCTGCAAACTCATTTCCTCCGTTATAAACATCCTTAGTTTTGGTACCTAATATTACATTAGTTTCATTAACCTCAGTTCCCCAAGGACAATAATATACACCAAAATGCATCACTGGAATGGAATAATAACAAACACCTCCGGTATATTCAGTTATATCGCCGAGGAAATTGACTTTTGCAAGAAGTTTATTTTGTACAGAGCCTGTTGTTGTTGCACTACCCATCAATTCGTTAAACTTAGCAATTCCTGCATCACTTATTCCGCAGCCATCTTTTATTGAAAAAGAGTTGAATTGAAGTAAATTATCCTCGTCCTTAACAATTTCAAAATCTAAATATTGTTCTGCATTCGAGACAACCCCATTTTCATCAGCAAAATTTGTTTTGTCAGAAAGCTCCAAAGCTGCTTTAAGAGCTGCTTGAACATTATTGTCATTTATAATTACTGAACGCTCTTCCCATGTAGCGGCTTCTTCAGTTACATAAATTTTGGTAGTGTCTCCATTTCTTATATAAAGATTATCGTAAGATATACCATCATTTTCGCCTTCTGCAGAAACAGGTTTAGTAACCGTGTAATTCACCTCGAAAACGACCATTGTAGAGTTTCCGTTATTCTGATGAGCCACATCGAATGTATTTTCCATACAATACAGAGGAGTATTGAGCGTCTTAAGTTCAGATGATTGCTTTAACACATTAAACTCAGTAGTATATTCTCCCTTGTCTTCGTCGGTAACAGTAAATGCATCTTTATTATAATTGGGATCATGACACCAATAAGTACGATACCAGTTTATTGAAGGATTTCCACTTTCACCATGGAAAGGGGAATCAAGTCCAGGCATAGCAGTTGTTCCAATCATTCTGAGTCTACTGTTATACGTACTAGCAAGATTCCATTGGAAATGGTCTCCTAACTTATCACCCTCAACATTACGCAAAACATAACTCTTTTTATTGGTGTTTGTAAGTCCATACTTAACTGTCGCTGTTACATTCAAACCTGTAATTTCAACACCGTCCTTATCATAAAATTTTAATTTATATGCGCCGTTTTTCACTTGACTTGTGACTTTTGCTACTGCACGTTCAACATATACACAACTATTAAGATTATTTTTTGCGTCTTCTATTGTAGTATATGTTTTATTACCTAAATCTGCAAGATACTGAATATCAGCGGCACTACTTGATGCTGAAACAGCTGCTTTGGAAAGGGGAGCATTTATCATGAAGAATCCATAATCATCTGTAATGAATTCCGTGCCATTAGTGCCCGTAATATATCCAAGAATATCAGATAGTTTAGTAGTATTAGCCTTTAGAGTATTATTTGCAATTTTAACTCCCGTTTCAAAGCCATTTTGCCCTGCTTGAACATAAGTAGAAGTATTATTTCTATTCAGAATTACAAGGGCATAATAATGCTCTAGGCCTGTAGTTGCTAGTTTCGACACAGGCACCGCAGCAACGTATGAAGATGTAATTTGATCATCTAACGGAGTATTCGTGAAGAATGGCTTCTGTAAATCTATAGCCTTTTGAAAAGTTGCTGTTTTTTCAGTCTCTCCTTTAAAAATGACAATCATAGCATTTTTAACTGAATACTCAGTCTCCAACCCGTCATCGAAGAAGTCATTTTCATTCCAATTGGGATTATCCCCAGCACGAGTTACAGCTTCCTGTGGGAGCTTGATTTCTACAGCAATGTATCCATCTACTCCTGATGAAAGTCCACTTTCATCTAATTCTCCACCTCCAGGGGCGACGTCCTTGTCGGAGCAGGCGGCGAGCATCGCGAGGGCTGTCGCTCCGTAGAGCCATTGTCTT
>CAZJKZ010000126.1:0-5285 GCA_964546885.1 uncultured Bacteroides sp. | reverse complement strand
AATGTATTTTTCAAACAAATTGCTAATTTTGCACTTGCCAGTTGAGAGTAGGGTAATTCAATTAACAGGTATTTACTGCAAAATTTGGCGAAAAAATAGTGGATGAAACGCAAAAATTGCTTATCTTTGCCGAAACGACCTGGCACTACTCGGGGCGACTACAATCTTGACGAGCTATTCAATTGTATAGCCTCAACTATTAAATGATAAAGCAGAAATGTTTAAAAATAAACTCCTAAGTTTGGTCTGCTGCATACTGATGATGTGTGCGGCAGCTATTTGTGTAAATAAAAGTCTGTTTGGTAATAGTATCGTGAAACAGAACGAAGCTGAAAGTGATATGAAAAACCACACTATAACTGCATTAGAAGATGGGGGCGTCGTTATCCACACTTGCGAGCTTTCTAAAGTTCCGGGTTATAGCGGGCCGGTGCCCCTCGATGTCTATGTAGCATCTGATGGGGTGATATCCGATATCAAGGCTCTCCCTAACAGCGAGTCGCCTAAATTTTTCGTGCGAGCTGAGGCTCTTTTCAATCAATGGATTGGCAAGAACATCGGCGAAATCCACCCTGTGGAGGTTGACGGTGTTTCGGGAGCAACCTATTCATCGGAAGCGATAAAAGCTAATATGGAGGCTGCCGCTGGATATTATCGCAATGCTTCATCACATATTTCTTCTCCCGGCCACTCAATGCCTCTTAAAATGTGGATTGCATTGGTCGTAGTACTTGCAGCGTGTATTGTGCCTCTTTTTGTAAAGAATGGGATTTACCGCAATGTGCAGCTTGCTGCCAACGTGATTGTTCTTGGATTTTGGAGTGGACAATTCCTCGACTATGCTCTGATGCTGAAATATCTCTCTTCAGGATTCCTTTTCCCCACTGGCATAGTGGCTATCGTCATGCTTGTGGCCGCATTTATATATCCGCTTTTCGGTCATCCCCAACACTACTGCACCAATATTTGTCCCCTCGGTTCGGCTCAGATGCTCGCTGGACAGATCACTAAATATAAGATTAAGATCAACGCAAAAATACTGAAAGTTCTCGACTGGTTCCGTAAAATTCTATGGGCGGCACTTATGCTTTTGCTATGGGCAGATGTTGCCACCGGATGGATGGATTTAGAACTGTTCCAGGCTTTCATGTATAAGTCCGCACCAATGGGAATTATAATCTCTTCCATATTTTTTATTGGTCTGTCGTGCGTGGTCAATCGCCCATATTGTCGATTCGTGTGTCCCACTGGATCGCTTTTCAAACGCGCTGAGAATATCGGCTAATAAATTCAATTATTACAAATTAAAATTATATCAATGAAAAACTCCGTTTATCTTATAGTCCTTCTCGCATTGGCATTAGTTGTGGTGTCATACAAATGGATAAGTTCATCAAATAATGCTAACGATACTACAATCTCTACAAAAAATACCACAATTGATGACATTATGACTCGCACGAGTGTGCGCGCTTATTCCGATCGCCCAGTGTCTGATGAACAAGTCGATACAATCCTTCGTGCTGCAATGGCCTCACCATCAGCCGGCAATAAACAGCCGTGGCGATTTGTCGTAATCCGTGATCGTAACGCTCTTAATTATATAGCTGAGAATTTTCATACTATGCCGATGATGAAAGACGCCCAACTCGCTGTCGTGGTGTGTGGAGATCTCAAAGCGACATTTGGAGGCGACGGACGTGATTATTGGGTGGAGGATGCTTCGGCAGCCACGGAAAATCTCCTGCTCGCGGCTCACGCATTAGGAATTGGCGCTGTGTGGTGCGGTGTCTATCCTCAGAGCGATCGTGTAAAGCAGTTCTCAGAGATGCTCCACTTGCCTGAAGATATTATTCCTCTGAATTGTATAGCGATAGGGTATCCTTCAGGTGAATCCACTCCGAAAGACAAATGGAAACCGGAGTACATACACTATAATACATGGGATAGTATTGCTGCAACTCTCCCGGAACCAGCTAAAAAAGAGTTCAAAGAGTTTGATGTAAAGACCGACTGGCGTGCCAACCCATTCACGTTCTTCCGAGGTCACGGACTGCTTATAGCCGCAGGAGACAAGAAGAAAAGCAATGCTATGACCATAGGGTGGGGTGCCCTTGGCAATATTTGGCAGCGTGACGCATCGACAGTGACTGTATATGTGGCCGAAGGTCGCTATACCTATCAGTTTATGGAGAATTCTAAATACTTTACAGTAATGCAGTTTGACGAGGAGCGTAATGACATACTTGACTATATGGGCACTCACAGCGGACGCGATGAGGATAAAGCAAAGGCTTTAGGATTGCATACCCTTTACACCGAGCACGGTACACCATACTATGAAGAGGCCTCTTTGGCGCTTGAATGTGAAATTCTGTACAAGTATAAATTTGTGCCTGAGGGTATGAGTCAGGATATAGAGAAGTTTTACCAAAATTTCCCTGCCGGTGTCCACCATCAATATATCGGGAAGATTGTAAAAGCTCTTAAAAAGCAATAATCTGTATCATACAATAACTCATCCTGTCAACTTATTTGTTGGCAGGATGAGTTAGACATTGCTAAATAATGATGTGGGATTCAAGTGCAAGGAGAGCGCGCTTTGCATCCAATCCGCCGGCATAACCTGTTAATTTACCATCGGACCCTATCACGCGGTGACAAGGAACAAAGATTGAAATCGGATTTGTGGCATTAGTAGAAGCGACGGCTCTCACAGCTTTTGGATTATCGATGCGCTTTGCCAGTTCGCCATACGAAATTGTCGTGCCATATGGTATTTTCATAAGCTCTGACCAGACGCTGCATTGAAATGAAGAGCCTGTAAAGACTAAGGGTATTGAAAAATTCCGACGTTTGCCTGCAAAGTATTCGTCAAGTTGGGCAATAGCATTTTGTATGACCTGAGAATAGCCTTCCTTGTATTCGGATTTGAGGTGGTGGCAGATGCGGCGGTCTATTGTGTCTCGGTGTTTAGCCACAGCCCAATCGCACATACAGAGTTTATCCCCATAAGAGGCGAGAATCATTTCGCCTACAGGCGAATGGTAGCGCATTGTCTTTATTGTCTCCATCTCTGATTTCAATGAACAGTCATACTGCACGTTTTTCCATGCGTGTCTAAAAGCTTTTCGTAAATTGACACATCTAAAAGTTTGTCAAATTTCATCCCGATCTCTTTTAGTTGCCCTACCTTTTCAAATCCAATTTTTTCATGGAAATTACAACTGTGGAAATTTGTTGAGGTGATGAGAGCCACAAGAGCTGATATATCTTGCTTTCTGCACTCATCTTCAAGTATCCCAAATAATATTTTCCCAAATCCCTGATTGGTATACTCCGGAGAAATATAAATTGTGGTCTCAGCCGAGCGTGAGTATGCCGCACGCGGATTCCACTCATGCACATAGGCAAAACCAATGATTCTGCTCCTTACTTCGCACACTATATAAGGGAATGATTTCGAAATATGAGAAATTTTTTTCTCCATATCAGCAACGGTGAGTGCTTCAGTATCAAATGTGATATCTGTATTAAGCACAAAATAATTGTATATTTTGGCTATCGATGCTGCGTCTATTTTCACATTGACATCACGGATAACTAAATCGGTACCTAAAATCATATATTGTCAATATCTTTGATATACTTTATCTAAAACAAACAATCTTCTGTCAAAGCTTGTTCATATGGCTATTAAAGTTCCCGTTCTATAGATAATCAACAAATATGGTTTTGAAAACCGTAATTTTGGTATAAATAAATCGTAAATTCAGACTAATTTTGCAAAATATTAATGGGCTCTAAGAATTTCGCTATGAATACTTCTAAAATTTTAATTACATTATTATTATCGTTAATTTCTATAATGGCAAAAGCACAAAGCAAAGTTAACCTATCAGTAGGCAATAGAAGTGTGACTGCAGTTCTCCTTGACAATATTGCCACTCGTGAACTGAAATCATTACTGGAAAAAGGTCCTATAAAAGTCAATATGAGCGATTATGGAGGTTTTGAAAAGGTGGGCTCGCTTCCGCAATCTTTCCCTACTTCCAACTCCCGAATTACTACAAAGGCTGGCGATATCATGTTGTATCAGGGCAACAGTATAGTAATCTTTTATAGCTCTAACACGTGGAGCTATACGCCGCTTGGAAGTATAGAGGGAGCGACACCAGAAAGTGTACGAGAGTTTCTTGGCAGTGGTAATATTTCTTTGATAATTTCACTTGAGTCTGCCGGAATAGACCAGATAGAATCGGATGCTGAAGAGACGCACAAAGTGTATAACATGCAAGGTATCCCTGTGGCTCGTAATCCGCTAAAACCGGGACTATACATTATCGATGGAAAGAAAACATACATAAAGTGACAATAGCGATTATGCTAAACTTGCTTTTAAGCTCATTTACTATGAATTGACACGCTATTCCTTGAATACACATATAAGTATAATTCGTTTCACCCGAACCTTTTTCAGAAATAATCTTAGAAATCACCAAAATTTGGAGTATTGGGAATCTTTTTATCGCACCGTCCTGAGGAGATTGACAGTAGCCAATAGAATGCATGTGATTATAAAAAAATAATTTTTCATCTCTTTAATGATTTATCTTACAGTCTCACTCCGATGCCAAGCATCAGGTTTTGAGGGTCTTTGAAGTCTCCAAGACGGTATCCTACATTCAGATAGAGATTTCGAGTCAGGAATGTCTTTAAGGTCAGTGACTGGTAGAATCTTTTCTCCCCTTTGGGATTGATGATATCATATCCTAATCCGGCATTCACTGAGAAAATCGGCATTGTCAGTTCGGCATGGGCAGACACTCCCACGCTTATCTGCTTTCCGAAAGGTGGTCTTTCAAATTTTATGTCGCTGCCGAGTGTGCCTTCTATCCAGTATGGTTCTATTCCAGCCCCCTCATACCATTGCATGTCAAGGGCCGGACCAACTGCCACATAGCGGTTGAGCTTTCGTAAGGGCGAAAACTGCAGCCCGATTATCCCGAATTTGCCCGGACAGATCCGAGGCTCATCTTCTATATTGACGCCCCTCTTGCGCCATGCCCCGTATGCCATGATATCATATAGCCATCGACCCTTGTCGGCATCTGCACTCAACCATGACGGCACATCAGCTTGCCGGTATTGAGGATTAAGTGTATACGAAATGCCGACAGTTGCTCCGATTGAGTTGACCCCGGCATTCGGCCATGAAGTGTTGCCGTTTGAATAGTGCGTGGCGTTGATTCCGAAAGCAAGCTCCCAACGGTCGGAAATGGCAT
>CAZJKZ010000125.1:0-5314 GCA_964546885.1 uncultured Bacteroides sp. | reverse complement strand
AATCCTCAAAGCCCTCCGCCGCCAAGGCTTCGACATCACCCAATAATCCCCCGGTATTTTCCTGAATAATTCAGATTGTTAAATATTTGCAGGTGTCACAAGATTATCGTAATTTTGTGACACCTGCAAAATGTTTAGACCTTTTTTATAAGCAGTAATTAGACTTGTAAATAAACCAATTAAATTTCTCAGTAACTGAAACGTTATGAAAATTCGTTACTTTATGGCGACTGCCTTGTTGGCGGCATTTTCAGCTTTTGCCGACACCAACAATGAAAATCCGATGTATATGGTGGTGTCGCTCACAAACGGCTCGTTGAAGGTGGTTAATGTAGACGCTGTCGACAAGATAACTTTTGACTCTTCGGTTTTTAAAGCCACCGATAAAAAAGGAGCAACCGTAGTTGAGACCTCTCTCCCGTCGCTTTATGCAATTGAATTTAATGAAAGCGGCACAACAGGTGTTGAAACGGTGACTTCCGAAGATATAAATCTTGTGTATGAACCTCAGTCTGATATTCTGAGAGTCGGAAAAGGTAACGGATGTAAGTTTTATGTTTATGACCTTAGCGGGCGCCTCATCCTCACGGCGCCGTTGACCAATGATAATATTGCTCTCGATCTCAGCCAGCTCCTTAAAGGCAATTATATTGTGAAAGTTTCAGACGTAACACTCAAAATCTCCAGAAAATGAAACAGTTGGTAATCTTTGCCACCGCTGCCATCATGTCGGTTTCAGCGCTTGCTGCAGGTCCTAAAGCAATATATGTGAAAAATGATAATGGCTTCCGAAAATACTCTTTCGGTGTGGCAAGCCCCATAATTCTCTCTCCCGACCGTCAATCCCTTCACCTCAGCGGCTATGATCAAGACCTTAATATCTCCGATCTGAAATATATTTCTTTTGATATGCCGCGTGAGTCGCAGATGTCATCCACCGAGCATAAAGACCGACTCATAAAAATCGGTGAAAAAGTCAACTCTATGGTTAATGTCAATGACATGAGAAGCGTCATAGGCATGTGTGTGGAGTTTGAAGAAACGATAGAATATGATTGGAGCGAAGTTATCGAAGAATTCAGAACCAATCACCCCGATCTTTTTGACGATGACGACGATTATTACAGATCGCCTGTAAAGGGACTTATGGATGTGCTAAGGTCATTTGCCAAAGGCTCGCCCGCTGCCGCCCGCAAGACTACCAAGGTATATACCGAATCGTTCAATACCCGGGAATTTAAGGGCGTGTTCACTGCCAATAACAAAAGGGAAGTCTGGGTGAAAGCTGCCGATGCCGATTATCTTGAACTCAATTTCACCGGCAAAAAGACCGGCAACAGATATAGTGTGCGTCTCACCACTTCGGCGGCTACCGACACATGGAACGAGCAGCTGATGATAAGAGGTGAGGAAGATAAGTATTACAATGACAGCGAGGATTTAAAGCTTAATCTCACTCTCGAGATGCCTAAGACTATCGAGACAGTAATGAAAGTCAACGATCAAACTGTGGCCTTCATGAAGCTTGAATCATCATTCAATCAAAGTGCTAAAAGCATGGAGCTGAAAACTACGGTCTCGGCTGTTGACAAATATGTAGTGGAATGTGATCTGTTGCTTACCGACAACCGCGTTGATGAAAAACTGATTTTCAGTGTCAACGGAAAGGCTGTGACTACTCAGACCGTTGCTCTCAATTGCACTAATCTGCTTGACGGTCAGAGTTGGGTTGATAATATTCAGGGCGAGAAATATGAGGATAGCTATGAAATATGGTATGAGCCTGACGTCAGGAGCATAATAGCGAGATTTAAAGATGCCGTCAGCTATACCGATATCCTCGGCGAACTTCAGGTTGAGGGTCATGGTTCCAATTTCCTAAAGATGTATGACGTGTTTAGTGAGGAAGATGATGATGACTACCGCTGCGTCGTCAACCATGATAAAGGCACCGTTACTTATATCTACGGCTCGCCCGCGATGGTGGAGAAACAGGCAAATGTGCTCAACAACTACACTGACGCGTCATTCTTTTATGACGGAACAAGCCAGCTTCAGGGGTTCCTGAGTTGTGACGTTGTCGACGATTTGGATGATTACAGTTATACCACCGAGGGCTATTGGGATGAAAATGGTAATTATGTGGAGTTCAGTCGTCCATATATGGTTTTTTATCAGGACTATCTTCTCACGCCTATGCTCAATTTCGCCGACGGGTCTTCATTCTCATTTGACGGTGATTATTTTGTGGGCGGAAATTTCAATATTCTTGTGACCGACTACGAAAATATCATCGACACCTGCAATAATATTATCTCCGGATTCCGACTCCGTTAGTATCCTGAATTTTATGTGAGGATGCGGAATGTGTCGGTTGAATATTTACATCACCGCGATATTGTTGACATGTGCCGTTCCGAAGGGAGCAGCACATGTCAATCTTCCTGTCTCTCAGTCTCCCGACTCATTGGTTATAGAGCTTGACGAGATCAGCATTTCTCATCACGATATTTCAGGATCGCTGCAACTGATTTCGCCCGAGGGGGGAGTGTTCGGGGCTAATGCTCTGAGGAAAATGACTTCGTTCATGGGTCAAAACGACCCGATTCGCATTCTGCAATCGCTTCCGGCGGTGTCGTCAAATGATGTTATCTCAGGAGGAATATATGTGCAGGGGTGTGAAAACTCCCACAACTCCATCACTATCGATGGTGCACAGGTTTATAATCCGTCACATCTGTTTGGCCTTTTTTCGGTTTTCAACACTCCTCATTTTCAAAAATTTGACATCCGCACCGATTCTCACCGAGCTACTGACGCCAATTTTATCGGAGCCATGATAGAGGGTGTCACGTCCGACGCTCTGACCTATAGCCCCTCGGTTGATGCGAGTATAGGAATTATTGATTCACACGCTACAGTGAGAACACCGATTATCTCTGACCGATCAGCGCTGACTCTTTCGGGAAGAGTGTCTTATATCAATGCGATATTCGGCAATTCGCTCAAACTTGACAATGCGCCGATAAGATATGGTTTCAGCGATTGGAATGTCACATATCTACACAAAATCGGAGGTAAACGCACCTTGAAAATAAGTGGCTATTACGGTAGTGATAACATGCGTCTGCCTGATCCCAACTATGCATCTACATTGAAATTCGGATGGACTAACGGAGTGGTTTCCGCCTCTTTCTCTGAATCCGACCGTCAGAGGCATACCCTGTCGTTCAGCTCCTATTCCAACCGATTGGCAATATCATATTCTGATATAAACAGTCGGTTAAGATCAGGGTTGGCCGATTATTCATATTCAGGTTTCTATAAAGCCGGTGATATAAGTTTAGCCGCCTCGGCACACCTGAGGAACATCGCCCCGCAGCATAGCCCTTCGCGGAAAACACTAACTTCAACGGGCGAAATCTCTGTTGGCGCCGATTGGGATATTGCGATTATGCCAAAGTGGAGCGTAACACCAGGTTTACGACTCACGGGATATGCTGCAAAATCTTTTAACAGAATCTATCCGCTACCGTCAATAATATCAACTCTGAAACTGAAAAATTGGATGACAATTACAGTTAATGTGTCGCGGCTCGCGCAGTTCAATCATAAAATCGAGGAATCGAATATGGGTCTCCCGACAGATTATTGGATTGCGGCCGACAGCCGGTTTAAGCCGTTGACAGCTGACTGTGGAGTCGCTTCTGTGTCGGGAAATATTGTCGGAGGTGTGATGTCATATTCAGTGAGCGGTTATTATCGCAATATCAATAACTTGACTGATTGGTGCGGTATGCTATTCAATATCTTGTCGGAGAGTTATGACCCGTCGGATGATATAGTTTCGGGTAAGGGGCGCGCGTGGGGAGTTTCCACTCTTTTGAGTGTGACAACAGGCAATCTTCGAGGATGGATCAGCTATAATTACGGCAAATCGCAAATCAATATAGCCGGTAAAAATCCCGGATGGCACCCCACCTCCCACGACCGGACACATGACTTTAATGCCACCCTCTCGGTGACCCTTTCCAAAAACCTCAATGCTTCCGCCTCATGGGTCTATGCCACTGGTCGCCCGTATACCGAACCATTATACGGATATATCCTCGGCGAGAATCTGATATGTGAGTTCAAGCCGCTCAATTCATCAAGGTTGCCCGCAATGCATCGCCTCGACCTCAGTGCCGACTGGACATTTTGGCGTGGTAAGGGTGGTGGGCGACAGGGATTAACCGCGTCGCTCTATAATGCCTACGCTCATGCCAACACTCTTTTCGTGTCGTATGATTATAAGCCCGATAAAGGCTTCTATAAAAGACGCATGGATTTTAAAGCGGTAGTCCCCTATATTTCTTATTACCTGAAATTCTGAATAGTTGTGATTAAATATATTTTAAACGCTCTGCTGATTTTAACGGCAATTGTGACAAGCTCGTGTGAAAGTGATGAGCCTGATGATGGCATTACCTTACGCAAGATGCCTCTTGTTGTGGAGGGGTGGATTGAAGATGAGGGGGTGCCCGTAGTTATAGTTACGAGAGCTACCGACTTTAACAACGATAATACTCCGTTGGATAATCTTGTGGAGCGATGGTGTAGAGTCACGGTTTCCGACGGTGTTGAATCGGAGGTGCTTCCGATGCGTATTAACTCCAACTATAAGCCGGGCGTTATTTACTCAGCCAATCGGCTCCGTGGCAAAATCGGTCACACCTACACGCTTATGGTGGAGACTGATACAGATACGGTAACAGCTGTTACCACTATTCCCCCTGTGGCTCGTCTCGACTCGCTGAGGACTGTGAGGCTTGAAGGTTCCGACACGCTTTTCGCTATCAGGGCTTTTGCCCGTGTTGATGCTTCAAAAAGCCGATACTACAAATTCTTCACGCAGGTAAACGGTCGTGAATCACGCTATTATTCATCTTTTCTCGGAACCTTTAATGCCGGAGAGTATGACAGCGCTAAAGGTTGGAACGTGGCTAAGGGGATTCATGACACCTTCGGTGAGCATTTTTCTCCCCACTATCTTTCAGGAGACACGGTTAATGTGAAGCTATGCACGATGGACAGCACGGCTTACGAATTTTGGCAGGCATACGAAAATGCCGTGAGTCTGAACGGCAATATGTTTTTCACTGTGTCTGAGAGTTGTCCGTCGAATATATCGGGAGGATTGGGCTATTGGGCGGGGTATGGAACGTCGATGGCACGGATAGTTGTGTCACCTCCCGAGGGGCGATAAGATTGAAAATGTTAAAAAAGTGTGACCTGATTTGAAGTTGGGTCGCTCTTTTTTATTATATTTGAA
>CAZJKZ010000124.1:0-5793 GCA_964546885.1 uncultured Bacteroides sp. | reverse complement strand
TTTATTCGTTGCGCGCCCACACGGACGCAAAAGGACAAATTTACGAAAAAGATAGCATTCGTTTATTGTATTGCAAAAATCCTTAATTTTGAATGGGCATAACTTCCGATAATAAAATATTATTAGAACATGAAGCACCATCACAAACTTACAGAAGAAGATGTAAAGTTTCGCTATATCAATGACGCCATTACGGACAAGGGATGGAAGAAAGATAGTATCTTCATGGAGTATCAGGTTAAGTTTACCGATGGTAGAATTAACCTATACGGTAATTTTGTGCATCGTGAAAAGCCAAAATACGCAGACTATGTACTTTATGCCAATAAGGCAACACCTATAGCAATCATTGAGGCAAAAGACTCCAATCATTCCGTTTCACATGGACTGCAACAAGCCATGGAATATGCCAAGATGCTTGATGTGAAGTTTGCTTTCAGTTCGAACGGAAAAGGCTTTGCGGAACACGATTTTTTAACAGGCAAGGAACGGATGTTTGGAATGAATGAATTTCCTTCCAAGGATGAACTTATAGACCGCTATAAACGCGAAGTGAACGACGGAAATGGTCTCAACGCCCAAGAGGAAAGCCTATTTAACCAACCTTTCTATTCCGGACAAAACATATCGCCAAGATATTATCAACGTAATGCGGTAAACCGCACCGTCAATGCCATTGCAAAAGGACAGAACCGTATTTTACTAGTCATGGCCACAGGTACAGGAAAAACCTATACCGCATTTCAAATAGTATGGCGTTTGCTTAAAAGCGGACTGAAAAAAAAGGTGCTCTACCTTGCCGACCGCAACATATTGATTGATCAATCTATACAACAAGACTTCAAACCATTGGAGAAAGTTATACATAAGATTGACTATTCCAAGGATAGAAATCATTTGGAGGAGTTGAGTTCTTATCAGGTATTTTTTTCTCTTTATCAGCAGCTTATTGGTCAAAATGATGCAAAAAACTATCAAGAACTTTTCCCTAATCCCGATTATTTCGACCTTGTAATCATTGACGAATGCCACCGGGGAAGTGCCAAAGATGATAGTAATTGGCGTACTATCTTGGAGTATTTTTCACAGGCCACACATATCGGTATGACGGCAACACCAAAAGAGACTCGTTATCAATCTAACATCAGTTATTTTGGAGATCCCGTCTATACCTACAGTTTAAAGAACGGTATAGAAGATGGTTTCCTTGCACCGTTTAGGGTGATCAATATAACGACAAATGTTGGGAATGGATGGCGCCCGACTAAAGGACAAACGGATATAGACGGCCACGAAATAGAGGACCGCATCTATAATAATAGTGACTATGACTATAACATAGTGTTGGAAGACCGCCATCGGGAAGTTGCGCAAGAAATAACCAATTACCTGAAAAGTACAGACCGGATGGCTAAAACCATTGTGTTTTGTGCCGATGAAATACATGCGGAGCGGATGCGCATTGCATTGACCAACGCCAATGCAGATATGTGTAAAAAGAATCCGGATTATGTGGTTCGTATTACGGGAAGTGATGAATATGGTAAAGGAAAATTGGATTATTTTATTTCTGTTCCACATCCATATCCGGTTATCGCCACAACCAGTAAATTATTGTCAACAGGTGTGGACTGCAAGATGGTGAAACTCATTGTACTCGACAAGCAAATCAGTTCAATGACAGAGTTTAAACAGATTTTAGGCCGTGGTACGCGCATTCGGGAAAAAGAAAAAAAGACCCACTTTTCTGTAATGGACTTTCGCAATGTGACGCGACTTTTTGCCGACCCGGATTGGGATGGACCGATAGAGGTTGACCCTGATTATCTTCCTATACCTCCTGATTGTTTGGTCTGTGAATCACCTGTATGCATATATAGACGACCGATACCGGAGTCCTGTCCGATTTGTGGACAAATCCCCTGTGTGTGTCCGCCTCCCCCTCCTCCACCACCTCAACCGCCCAAGCCAATAGTTGACCCGGATGGTTGTCTGGTTGAGATTATCAACAAGGTGGTTTCTGTTTATGATACAGATGGGAAACTGCTTCGCACAGAGGGCATTACAGACTATACCAAGAGAAACATTGTAGATGCTTATGCAACCATAGACGCCTTTACCGCGAGATGGAATACAACGGAAAGAAAGACCGAAATAACGGAACTGTGGAAAGATGCCGGCATTGACATTGTGGCTCTGAAGCAAGACCAAAACATGGAAGATGTAGATGATTTCGACTTTATTTGTCATATTGCATACGGTAAAAAGACTTTGACCAGACGTGAGCGCGCGGAACAGGTCAAGAAACGCGATATATTCAGCAAATATGGAGAACAGGCACGTCTTGTACTTGAGGCTCTTCTTGATAAATACATGAACGAAGGTATCTCCGAATTGGAAAATATGACTGTTCTACAAAACGATCCGTTCCGAAAGCTCGGCTCCCCGGGCAATATCGCCAAATTGTTTGGCGGAAGACAAGGTTATATGAATGCCGTAAAAGAATTGGAACAACTGATTTATAACGTAGCTTAAAAGAAGACAAACATGAGCCTATCAAATTTTGTAAAACGGGTACGTAATATCATGCGCAATGATGCCGGTATCAATGGCGATGCACAGCGCATTGAGCAGATGGCATGGATGTTGTTTCTAAAAGTTTATGACGAAAAAGAGAATGACTGGGAAATGGAAGATGATGGCTATAAGTCCATCATACCAGAAGAATGTCGTTGGCGTAATTGGGCGCACGATGACGGTAGCGGAAAAGCATTGACCGGTGACGAGTTGCTTTCGTTTGTCAATAATACCTTGTTTGATAGCCTCAAAAAGATAGAAGTCACACCTAATACCCCCGTCCGTCAAGCCATCGTAAAGACAACCTTTGAGGATGCCAACCAATATATGAAAGATGGCGTACAGCTTCGACAGGTTTTGAACGTGATTGATGGACTGAATCTTGGTGATTATGAAGAAAGCCACGCTTTCGGGGAAATCTATGAGTCTATCCTCAAAGAGATGCAGTCTGCTGGTTCTTCGGGCGAGTTCTATACGCCAAGAGCCTTGACGGAGTTTATGGCAGAAATCATTCAACCGAAGATTGGCGAAAAAATGGCAGATTTTGCTTGTGGTACGGGCGGTTTTATCACCAGTTGGCTGAGCCAACTTGACAAGCGGGTGGTTACCGCGGAAGATCGGGAAAAATTCAACCAATCTGTCTTTGGTATAGAAAAGAAACAGTTTCCTTATATGTTATGCGTAACCAACCTCTTATTGCATGGCATAGATACACCTTTGGTCTTTCACGACAATTCGCTTACCAAAGATGTACTCAACTATACCGAGGATGATAAATTTGATGTTATACTTATGAATCCTCCATATGGAGGCAATGAAAAGGCTGATGTAAAGTCGCACTTCCCCGCCGATATGCGAAGCAGTGAGACCGCCGACTTGTTTATGGTACTCATCATGTACCGTTTAAAACAGGATGGCCGTGCGGCGGTGATTGTCCCCGATGGTTTTCTTTTTGGTACGGACAACTCTAAGATTGCCATTAAGACAAAGTTATTGCGAGACTTTAATCTACATACTATTATCCGATTACCTGGCAGTATTTTTTCGCCTTACACATCCATAGCTACAAATATTCTCTTCTTCAACAAAGAAATAGCAGAGAATGCGCCAGAAGGTTTTGCCACAAAAGAAACATGGTTTTACCGTTTGGATATGCCCGAAGGATACAAGCATTTCTCCAAAACCAAATCCATGAAGCCGGAGCATTGCAATCCTATCAAGGAGTGGTGGAACAATCGTGAAGAAATCGTCATAGAGGAGGGTAATGAGAAGGCTCGCTACTATTCGGTTGCGGAGTTGATGGCTATGGATTGTAACTTTGATTTATGCAAGTTCCCGAAAGACGATGAAGAAATTTTGCCTCCTGCCGAACTGCTTGCCGACTATTACAAAAAACGGGCGGCACTCGACCATGAGATTGACAAGACACTTTCCGAGATCCAAAAGATTCTCGGCATAGATATAAATGCTTGTAACTGATAGCTATAGAAATAATGAGAGATTTGACAATATCAACCATTGAAAGGCAAAATGTACTTAACAATCGCTTTGCGGTTGATAAAATACAAGAACATCTTGATATAGACGGAATGCTTTTCGATGGCGAATACCGTTTTACAAAAAAAATGGTGGCGGATTTTTATGAAGTTGAAGAACGGACAATAGAGCGTTATCTAGAAAAATATTCAGATGAATTATCTGCTAACGGTTATGTTTTATGCAAGGGTAAACATCTGAAAGAGTTGAAAACGCAGTTTGCTCCCGTCATAAATGTCGGGAGCAAGACAACCCAACTCGGATTGTTTAATTTCCGATCTTTCCTAAATATGGGCATGCTTCTTACAGAAAGTGAGAAAGCTAAGCAAACCCGCAGTCTTATTTTGGATTTTGTGATTGCCACGCTCAATGAAAAAACAGGAGGAGGAACAAAATACATTAACCGCAGGGATGTCAATTATCTTCCAGCTGCGATAACAGAAGAAAACTATCGTAGGAATCTCACTTCTGCCATCAACCAATGTGTGAATGGACATCCCACATATAAGTATTCTCGGATTACGGACTTTATCTACAAGGCTGTTTTTAAGGAAAATGCCAAAGAATACCGAGAAGTGTTGAAACTTGATTCCAAGGATAATGTCCGTCACACTTTGTATTCAGAAGTGCTATTGGTAATCTCTTCATTTGAGAATGGTGTTGGCGCAGTCATTTGTGATCGATTCAAAGAAAATGGTGGTAATTTGCTGTCCATCGATGAAGTTGAGCGCATTGTGAATGAACTTGCCGAACATCCTATGCAAAAACCCTACCTGAATGATGCTAGGAAAAAGATGGCTTCAAGAGATTTCAGTTTTCGGGATGCATATCATGGTAACATAGCAGATTACCTGCAAGCTGTTACTCCTGAAGAGTTTGAGCGGTTCATCGGTGACCGGTCCATTGATTTTGACCGTATCTTGGCGGAAAATAAAGAGGTGCTTAAGCGCTTAAAGCAGGCAGAAGATGAGTAAGAAGATTGTTTATATAGACTATGACGAAGCCCTAAACATCTATGGTAAAATGATAGATGCCAGTGGGGGTGGTTTTGATGGTGTACGGGACGAAGGGGGGATTCGAGCCGTATTGGATTTTGTGCAAAACGATCAATATTATCCTTCCTTTGCAGACAAATTGACTTATCTTATGCATGGATTCTGCACAGGGCACTTTTTTAACGATGGAAATAAGCGTATAGCCTTAACACTTGGTACGTATTTCCTGCACAAGAATGATTATCAGTGGCATGCTTGCATCTGTATGAAGACATTGGAATCTATCATCTACCATGTGGCGGCATCGAACATAGACAAAGATTTGCTGCTACGCATTGTCAATAGTTTTATGACAAGCACAGATTATGACGAAGAATTGAAGATAGATATAGCCAATGCCCTGAGCAAAGGAAAATAGGAATACAAGGTAAAGATTACGAACAATGAATGGCAAGCAATTAAAGAACAGTATACTGCAATGGGCAATACAAGGCAAATTGGTACCGCAAGACCCCAATGACGAACCCGCTAGTGTATTGCTCGAAAAGATTCGGGCGGAAAAGGCGCGTCTTGTCAAGGAGAAGAAAATCAAGAAAGACAAGAACGAATCGATCATTTACCGAGGTGATGACAATTCCTATTATGAGAAGTTTCTCGCCACGGGCGAGGTAAAGTGCATTGATGA
>CAZJKZ010000123.1:2696-6163 GCA_964546885.1 uncultured Bacteroides sp. | reverse complement strand
GAGCACGGTCTTACCTACACCGGCACCACCGAACAAACCGATTTTACCACCCTTGCTGTAAGGCTCAAGAAGGTCAATAACCTTGATACCGGTGGTTAGAATCTCTGTACCTATGGTGAGATCCTCGAATTCCGGAGCGGGCTGGTGGATGGGGCGGAGATTATCACGGTCAAGGGGAGGGAGATTATCAATGGTCTCACCGAGCACATTCATTAGGCGTCCTTTGATCTGGTCGCCTGTGGGCACTGCGATCGGACGGCCAAGGCTCTCCACCTTCATGCCGCGCTGCAAACCGTCGGTACTCTCCATGGCCACGCATCTTACGGTGTTCTCTCCGATGTGCTGCTCTACTTCAAGGATAAGCTTGGAGCCATCCTCGCGTGCGATACTCAATGCGGTGTAGATAGGCGGCACCAGATTGTCATCGCCTTCGAAGGCAACGTCGACCACAGGGCCGATTACCTGGGCTATTTTGCCGTATTTTTCGCTCATAGTTGTTTATGGAGTTTATTGATTTTTATTCTTGTTAAGTCGCTATTAAAGGTGCAGTCCGAATACGATGATTAGAGCCATCAGTACCAGATTGACTAGATTTATGGGTAGAAGATATTTCCACTCAAAGGCAAGCAGATGGTCGATGCGCAGACGGGGGAATGTCCACTTGAACCAGATTATAACTGCAGACAGCACAAAAGCCTTGCCAAGGAACCATATAATGGAAGGAATGAAGTCCATTATGTGGTTGAACCATTCCCATCCTGGTATATGGAGAGGCATCCAGCCACCAAGGAACATAAGGGCTGCAACGCCTGAAACGATGAATAGGTTGAGGTACTCGGCGAGATAGAAGAAACCGAAGTGGATACCGGAGTATTCAGTGTGGTATCCGGCGGTAAGCTCACTTTCAGCCTCAGGAAGGTCAAACGGGCCACGGTTGGTCTCTGCTGTACCGGCAATCATATAGATGATGAAAGCGATGATAGCGGGGATGTGACCTTTGAAGATGAACCATAGATCCTGCTGCTCGGCCACGATATCTGTGACAGACATAGACCCGGCAAGGCACACCATTGTGAGTATCGAAAGACCGATTGAAAGCTCGTAGCTCACCATCTGTGCGCCTGAGCGCAATGCACCGATGAGAGTGTACTTGTTGTCAGACGACCATCCTGCAAGCAGAATACCGAGCACGCCGATAGAACTTACAGCGATAAGGAAGAAAATACCGATATTAAAATCAATGATTTGCAATCCATTACCCCAAGGCAGTACGGCAAATGCAAGCATTGAAGCCAAAATTACAAGATAGGGAGCAAGAGCAAAGAGGAATTTATCGATATGGTTGAGGTGAATAAGCTCCTTGATAAGGATTTTGAACATATCTGCAAATACCTGTAGCAGACCCCAAGGACCAACGCGCACCGGACCTACACGACACTGCACGTAGGCGCAAAGCTTGCGCTCATATATGATGTAGAAAAGAGCGAGGAGCGCATAAGCGAGCAGAAGGCCTATGCCGATGCATACACACTCGATAGTCACGGTGAGCCATGATGGGCATCCGAGAGTTATTGCGAGAAAATTGTGTATCGCCTCTGTTACGACTGAGAAATCAAACATCTCTTAATTGTTTTAGTATGTAAGCTAATTGGTTTATTACTTGCGATGAGAAAAGAACTGATAATTGTTGGTCTCAGTCTTAACGGTCCATATCGGGAATGATATAGTCGAGCGAACCACCGATAGTGATAAGGTCGGCGATCTTCATACCTTCTGTGATATGATCTACCACACCGGCTAAGGGCAGACAAGGCGGCACGAGTTTTAGACGGTAAGGCTTGGTAGAGCCGTCGCTCTCAAGATATACGCCGAACATGCCGCGGCATCCCTCTACCAATTCAAACCAATGTCCTACGGGGAGCTTGAGTACTTTGGGTACTTTTACGCATATTTCTCCTTCGGGGATTTTGTCAACGAGCTGTGCAAGAATCTTAGCTGACTCCTCAACTTCGCGCAGACGGCATTTGAAGCGAGCCATTGCATCACCCTCGGTTGCAAGCACTTCCTCAAAGTCGAGTTCGGGATAAATGCTGTAAGGACGTATTTTGCGGATATCGCAGCTCCAGCCTGATGCGCGACCTGAAGGCCCGGATACAGAGTAAGCGATAGCATCTTCTTTAGAGAGGACACCGACGTGCTCCATGCGGTTGCGAGCGATGATATTGCCTACGAATACCTTATTGTATTCTTTAATATTGGCAGGTAGCACATCGAGAAGAGCGTGAACGTCTTTCACGAAATCGGGATGCAGGTCCTGCATTACGCCGCCGATGCAGTCATAATTAAATGTCATGCGTGCTCCTGTAGTCTTTTCAAGGATATCGAGTATCTGCTCGCGCACGCGCAGTGTGTAGAACAGCATGGTGGTAGCTCCAAGGTCCATACAGAATGTGCCCATAAAGAGCATATGTGATGCGATACGCGAAAGCTCATCCATCATCACACGTATCACCTCGGCACGGCGGCTTATAGTGATTCCTGCGGCGCGTTCGATACAGCGGCATAAGCCGTGATGGTAGTTCAAAGCCGAGAAATAATCCATACGGTCCATGAAGGGCAGACACTGCGGATAGGTAAGAGTCTCACACAATTTCTCTATACCGCGGTGAATATATCCCATGTACACGTCGATTTTCTTGATAGTCTCGCCGTCGACACAGGTGCGGAAACGAAGCACACCGTGAGTCGAAGGGTGCTGCGGGCCAATATTAACCACGAAATCAGTGGGTTTGAATATCTCTTTCTCTACTTTTTCTATTGTGCCATCGGGTTTCTCGATCCAAGATTGTGTGAGATCTGACTGGCGTTCGCTTTCAGTGGATATAGGGTTGAGAGCGGGATCTTCATCATAATCTTTGCGCAGCGGATATCCCACCCAGTCGATGCTGAGGAATAAGCGGCGCATATCGGGATTGTTGATAAATATTATGCCGAAAAAGTCATATACTTCGCGCTCGAAAAGAGTGGCTACTGCCCAAACGTCGTACACGGAGTGGAGCATAGGTTTTTCACGGTCATCAGTGGTGACACGCACGGATATAACATCGTTGCCGCGCGAGGTTGACATCATAAAATATATGCATCCCATCTTGTCCTTCCAGTCCATACCCACGATTGTGATAAGGTCGTCGTAGGCAAGGTCAGGATTGTTTTTTAGCTCCATAGCGAAGGCGTGCCATTTGCTGTCGGGTACATTTACCAAGAGCACATCAGCGTCTTCAAATGTGGCTTCCGGGCATATTTTGGCAATCGTTTCCTTTATGTTTGCCATATATTGTCAATGGTTTTAATTATTTTTTTTAATAAGAAAATCAATCATTCACGCCTTCTACGGGGTGCTCTTTCAGAAATTCCTGCTGTTTCTCCTGGCGGTTTACTCCACCAAAGAATTTCTCCACCTTTATCTT
>CAZJKZ010000123.1:0-2686 GCA_964546885.1 uncultured Bacteroides sp. | reverse complement strand
CGGGGAGCCATACATCTACAGGCACGATATCACCGATGCCTTTGGCCACATGGTAAGATTTGCGGAACGGGCCGCCGCTTATTGCGCAGCTACCGCATGCTATCACATATTTAGGCTCAGCAAGCTGGTCGTAAAGGCGACGGAATACAGGCACCATGCGGTTAACAATAGTGCCGGCCACCATCATGAAGTCGGCCTGGCGGGGCGACGAACGCGCCACTTCCCATCCGAAACGTGCCATGTCGAAGCGAGCTGCACCAAGCGACACGAATTCAATACCGCAGCAGCTTGTCGCAAAAGTGAGAGGCCAAAGCGAGTTGCTTCGAGCCCAGTTGATAAGATGGTCGAGAGAGCCTACAATTACATTTGTGCCCGACTCCTGAAGCTCTTTCTGAAGCTTCTCGATGTATTCATTGTCTTTCCACGCCTCGTAGGGCATGCTTTTTGTTGTTATTTCCATTCGAGAGCTCCTTTCCGCCAGGCATATACAAGACCCAGCACTAATATACCGAAAAATACAGCGATACTCAGCAGGCCGCCCATGCCAAGATCTTTCATCTTCACAGCCCAGGGAAACAAAAATACAGTCTCCACATCGAACATAAGGAAGAGGATTGCAAACATGTAGTATCCTACCTTAAACTGCGACATACTCTCGCCGCGTGTGGGGATACCGCACTCGTAAGGCTCACCTTTTTGGGGATTGAATGAGCGGGGCGAGATAAGACCGGCAATCCAGAGGGCAAGAGCCACAAGAGCCACGCCGGTAATCAATGCCGTAAGCGCAAGCACAGCATTGTTCTCAATTCCGAAAATAGCTAATGATATCATATTGTTTTTACTATTGTTTGCAATTTATGTTGGCGGAATTCTCAGCACCATAAACGTAAAAATAGTAGCTTTCAGGCTGATAGCTATTACGTTGGGTCTAAAGTGGCTGAAAAACCGCTGTTAGGTATTGATTTTATTTTGCAAAGTTATCAAAAAAAACTTTAATAACAACCATATTGGACATAAAATTTAGAATTTTTTTAGATGAAAGTTTCTAATAATAGCAGACTCCTTTTCCTCTCTTTTCTTCAATGTGTGGCTGCGTGCCAATTTTTTGGTCAAAACCTTTTGAGAGTACCATTGACTAAGATGACTTTTCAGCGTAACTACGAACATCCCTTTTTTAATTGGTGTCTGCATTGGAGTGTCAATTATCATGTAAAACTCATTTGAGGGCTAAGTTTATTTATCAGTTATTAGGCTTTCCCCAAGGAAATACATTGGAAAGCCATACATTTGTATACTAAAATAATTTTGTTTAAAATTTATCTTCAAGTTTCAGGATACCTTTCATGGAATATAACATATGAATAGTTGGTTATAACCATGGATAGTATTTGGTCCTCATGCTTTTATATCTAAGTCGGGATGATGTTACTATATTAGAATTTAAATATTAAAAAAGGTTAAAACTTATTTTTTTTTGGTGCTTTTTTTTTAAATTATTAATTTAGCAATGTTTTTACAATTAAACTTGTGTCATTAATTAGATTTGAATAACTAAACAATATTCTAAATAAATTATCTAAGTACAAGAATTGTGATTTTTTTCAATTGCGTAGGTAATATTCACTTATAATAGATGTACTTTTTATGAATCAACCTGATATCCCTCATTACAAGGAGAGCTTAGCACTAATGCAGATTTTGATTTTTCTGCCAACCCTCGTGATTGTTTTCAGAGAAATTCCTTTCTGGATGCCAATTGCAAGCTGCGTCGCGGCATTGATGATTCCATTTTATTGGATAGTGGTGTCATACAGGCAGGGAAATAAAGCTTACGTTCGACATTTGATATTAAAGCAAATAGGAGCATTGGTATTTGCATGCGCCGAGCTATTTGTGATATATAAATACCTGCATCTTGGCGAATGAAAAAAGGAGTGTCAGAATTCTGACACTCCTTAAAATTTATTATGCCTAAAAGCGGATTATTCAGCTTTGCCGTCACTACCAAGCACATTTACGATTTTATGCTTGTAGAGCTTCTCCATCTCGTCGCGAGCCGGGCCGAGGTATTTGCGTGGGTCGAATTCTCCGGGCTTGTCTACGAACACTTTGCGGATAGCTGCTGTCATAGCGAGACGGCTGTCAGAGTCGATGTTGATCTTGCAAACAGCGCTCTTAGCGGCCTTGCGGAGCTGTTCTTCGGGGATACCGATAGCATCGGGAAGTTTGCCGCCGTGAGTGTTGATGATGTCAACATATTCCTGGGGCACTGAAGAAGAGCCGTGGAGCACGATGGGGAATCCGGGAAGTTTCTCCATAACGGCGTCGAGAACGTCGAATGCCAATGGAGGGGGAACGAGCTTGCCATCCTCGTTGCGTGTGCACTGTTCGGGTGTGAACTTGTAAGCACCGTGAGATGTGCCGATAGAGATAGCGAGGCTGTCGCAACCTGTGCGTGTAGCGAAGTCGATCACTTCTTCGGGGTTAGTGTATGTGTGGTGGTCAGAAGAAACCTCGTCTTCAACACCTGCGAGTACGCCGAGTTCGCCTTCTACTGTTACGTCGAACTGGTGAGCGTAGTCAACAACTTTCTTTGTGAGAGCAACGTTCTCCTCATAGGGGAGGTGTGAGCCGTCGATCATCACTGAAGAGAAGCCGCTGTCGATACAGCTCTTGCAGAGCTCGA
>CAZJKZ010000122.1:0-6176 GCA_964546885.1 uncultured Bacteroides sp. | reverse complement strand
CAAAGGCGATGCGGTAGGCATTGTCCGACTTGTAGTTTGGCGATTTCGGGTCATCTGACGGATTGTCGAGCAAGTGTCTGATTTTGCCTGCAAGAGCCGGATTTCGCGGAGCAAGCCACGCGACAATCACGGGACTCGTCAGAATATACCAGTTAAGATAGCCAAATCCTTCGGTCGATATGTTTTCGTGAAGAATGTCAAGAATCTCCTTGACGGTTTCGACGTAGACTACTCCGTCATTGTGGTGGTAGACGGGGAGGGGAAGTTCGGGGTCTATCAGGAGTGCGAGATAGTAGGTTGCAATCAGCCCTTTGAAAGTTTCATCGAGATCGTCAGATGCGTTTCTGACATAATCGAGTACAGCCTCGGCTGTGTTTTTGAGACCGACGGCACGGAGATAGATCATCAGTCGCGAGTCGGGCTCCATCACTTCCTCCGCCATTTGTGTATGATTATTTGTGATGAAAATGCTTATTTCGGCGGGGTCGCTGTGTTTTGAACCGTCAGGGGCGACATATTCCATTGACGGATCAAGCATATATGCCACGGTCCAGAGTCCGGCTTCTTGATTAGACGGATATATTTTTTCAACGATTTCCTCAACGTTAACTGCAATCTCGTTGCGACCGGTTTCCTCAAGCCAGCGGGTTATGCGACCTGAGTAGAGATATTTTTTACCCAGTGTGCTGTCTGCGACGAGAAGGTGCGCAAGTTCGGCGGGAGAATTGGCTATCTGATTTTTGGCAGAATTAAATACGATGCGGAAATTTGAATTGACCGCTTCATGACCTTCTTGGTCAAGATTTTCACCTTTTACCCAGCGCTTGATGTCGTTAAAGGTGGCACGATCGCTCATCTTGAGCCTTGTGAGCGCCTTGATAAGTGATGCCATGTGGTCCGACATATTGTTTGGAATCGGTAACGTTTCATTGAGTTTGGCGCGCAACAGCTGTGATTCGTTGGCAGTGAACTTGTCTTTTCCTATCCAAAGGCATAACAGAGCTACGCCGAGCGAGAAATAATCACTCTCGACACCAACCTCGGCAGGTTCGCCCGGAACGTTGGTGTAGAACTCGGGTGCTGCATAAACGGGAGAACGCATCTCGTCAATTTTTACATACCCTCCCTCGGGATATTCAACCGATATGCCGAAATCAGCAAGCACAATATGTGTCTTGGCTTTGTCGGCATAGAAGAAGTTGGCAGGTTTGATGTCGCGGTGAAGGATGCCGTGTTTGGCAAGGAAATCGATAGCCGATGCCATGCGCACCGCGATCTCGGTCAGTGTCGCTTCATTGCCGTTGAGAATTACCTCGTCAAGCGAGCCGCCTTCACAGAAATCCATCAACTCATAATCGTTCTTCTCGCCCGGTTGATTGGGGTTGTGCCATATACCATGACTCACGATATTTACCAGCAGTCCGCAGCCCCCGAGTTGACGTATTTTTTCCAAAACCGTGTGATTGGGACGGTGTTCCGGGTCATAATAATAAATTTTGAGGGCATATTTCTTTCCGCCGCGGGTGACTGTAAACACGATAGCCTCGCCCGAAGAGTCAGAGAGAACCCCTTCGTTCTTATACTTTACTCCTTCGAGCACAAATTCGTCAGGCCATTCATTTTCAGATTTATTACGGTCTTTACCTTTATCGTTGAGACGACGGCGCAGGTCGTCATTGCCTTGTTGCTCATAGGGCTTCAGATTTTCCTGCTCCTGTGGGGGGGTATTCTTTGACGGTCGAGCGGCTTTACCGGTAGAGTGAGCGTCGCTGCCGCGAGTGGCTTTACCGGTGGCATGAATATCCGTGTCGTTGCTTCGGTTTGCTTTGCCGGTGGCATGAATATCATTGTTGTGGGTCACTTTACCCGTTGCGTGGAAGTCAGCGCTATTGATGTTGCGTCGACCACGGCCACCTATAGTCTTATCGTTGTCGGCCATTGTTATTAATTATCTGATGAATCATAAGTTGTGTAGTTGCTTGAACCTTTAAATTTGCGGTCAAGTACCACTCTCACATAGTCTCGTTTTTTTTCGCGATAACCACATTCGCTACATTGATAGTGGAGCATGTAATAATCATATCGTACGTTTTCGCGATAATGGTCACGGCGCCAGTTAGTCTCGGTCTCATAGTGGTTTTTCACATCTTCTCTCCAGCTCAAGGTGCCCTGTGTGACCTGAGTCCACGTTTGCCAACGGCGGGTGTGACCCCCTATCTTGTGAGACTCCGAAGTGTTTTCTATGGCAGTTTTTGATTCAAGGAAATCCTTGTCAATAAGTTCCATCGAGTACATAGAGCGGCACTTTTGACAACGTGCATGGGGAATAGAGTCCTCCAACGGTATAGTGAATACGTCCCAAAGGAAATAGGTGACATAAATCACAATGGGAACTACCCACCAGTAGGCACCCCATCCAAGCATGACCACCAGCCAGTAATAGGCAAAGATTGCGGTAAGAACCGCCGACAATACTTTAACGGCGTTATCGCTCAGAGGATATAACAGTTTGGGAAAATATAGCAGAGAGGTTAACAAAACCACGGGTAGCGAGCAAACGGCAAATACCCATAGCAGCGAACCTATCCCTCCGAAAATGACACATGCCCAGTACCAAATTTTTTTGCCGGTACTCATGAGGTTGCCGGTATTATTGTTTGAGTCATAGATATCTGTGCGCGCGAAAAACGAAGTGATGCCCATGTCATATATTACGTCCGCAAACGGGATATATTTCAGTAACCAGTCGCTTCGGTCAGTGGCTTCACGGGTAGCGGTAGCGATTGCCAACGAATCGGTGCCGAAAGTAACGACAGGGTTGTAGAATTTTCCATCGGCGGGATTGAATACATAGGTGTGATAACGAACCTCTAAATCGCCGTTAGGGCGACGGGCGACATTTTCCATGGGACCAATCTCATCCTCCGTTTTCGCGAATGAAATATTATCTGCAAGTTTCTTGAATTTATTGAGTGACATGACTTTACTAAAACTGTGCTGAGTGCGCAATTCGTATTCGCCAAAATCCTTAATTGCTGGATAAATAATAGCTGACTTTAAATCGACTGTCGGTGAGCCGTCGGCATAAACTCCGATAACCGGTTCCTTATAGTTCCAGTGAGCGCCATATCCGTTATAGATTACTTTAGACGGAGTGCCCAGTTTAAATGTGTCGCCGAGGATTGCTTTGCTACCGCCGATAAAGTCGATATCAAGCATCCATGGACAAATCCAGCCGCGGACTCTGTTTTTGGTTTCGACAAGAAATTCGGCATCATAGTGGGATTTTTTATATCCCAGAAACTTTACCGAGTCACCTTGGGCAAGCTTGGTATAAATAGTGTCTTTATCGTTGAAAACCGAATAAATTACTGCACCCTTGCGGGTAGGCATCATAGGACCGTCCGTGCGGTACCGGGTCGATTCAAACTGTGACCCGCAAATTATCACGGCAAGCAATATAAGGGGCCAAAGCATAACTTTTAATTGTTGAGAGATATTTTTCATGTCTGCAATAAGAATGCTTATTATTTAATTTTTAGGGTAGTGGAGGTGACGTTATATCCTTCCATTTGGGAGTTGTATTGTTCGGGAGTGATATAAATCCACACCCCTCCCAGCTCAGGAGCGGCACACTGGGTCGGAGCTTTGTGAAGCGCACCGCACAGGTTACATTGCCACATCATAGGGTCATAGCTCGACATATCGTAGTTCTTGACAACTGTGGCGACTTTGCGAGCTGAATAGTAGTCGCGCTGCTGTTCAGGAGTGAAGTCGGGTGGAGGAGTGAGAGCGCTAAGGGCTGCGTCCATTTCTGCGGCTTTTTCTTTGTAGGTTTTTAGCGCCTCGTCAAGCATGGCAGCTTTGTCCTCATATTTTGGACGCGATTCCTGTTTTGGCGTTCCAGTTTTGTTTGACTCGCTTTTTATCTCGGGTTTGGCTACGCCTATAGAGGCGAGAATGTAGGCATACTCGTCAAGCATCGTCTGGTCGGCAGCCGACAACTCGGGTATTTCATATTCCTTCTCATCAGCGGCGTTACGAAGTTCCTCTATTCGGGCATGAAGCCCGGCAAGTTCCTCGGACTTGACTTGAAGAATCTTGAATTTCGGGTCATTGTTAGCCTCGGCAACGGCTTTCTGAGCCATCGGTGTGAGGGGGTGGTTACAATTGCGACAGAAGTTACGCGAGTTGAGAGTACCGCACCGGGGACATATTACACCTTGGGAGGATTGTCCGCAATGAGTACAGAATTTAGCCGTTGGTCGCTTGGCTGCGCCACAGAAGGAACATTTATCAGGAGTTAAGGAGCGACCGCAGGTAGGGCAGATTACATACTCTCCCAAAACAGCTGTATGGCAGAATGGACACTCGGATTTGTTCTCTTGAGTTGCACATTCTTTAGGCTTCCATGTCAAACTCTCCTTCGATGTAGTTTTGTATAGGCTTGGGGAATCGCTGATGATCCGCTTGGTGATATAGTTTTTACCCATCAGTGTAAAATCATTCGTCGTCCACTGATCCCAAAACGGACAATTATTCATAAACAAAAAGCGCAGGATCCATACTGTTGCTCACTCCGCTGTTAAAGGCCTTCGCATTGCCCGACAAAGTGGAACGAGCAACGCAGAGCCTACGCCGTATGATATATAATACGCCAAAGCGGACGTGCCAAAATGGTACAATCCGCCCTGGGTACTTTAACCATACCCGAAGACATCTACCGTTGCTTCATTCTCGACTTTGTCTAAAGAGTTTGCGAAGTTCTTAGCAGCCAAGAATCAAGCGTAGTAAACGCTTTTAAATATGTCACAAACCCACCCTTCCGACAAGCAACTTGTCATCGGCGTAGATTTACATGAGCAAATTTACAAAAAGTACGGAAAATACACAATTAATTTCTGAAAAGACACATCCTCTTACCACAAGAATATAGTGAGGCTGTCACCTTCTTGTAGTAAGAGGCATATAATCTAAAGAAAATGAGTACAGAATGTAGTGGAATTATTGATTTGATGGATGATTTTGGCTTTATGGAGATGGGAAAATACATGGGGTGCTTTATATCATCGTAGTATGGGGAGCGATATCGGGATCAGCATCTCAATAAATGAATCTTGATTTTTTCTGCCATTATCTCTTTTTTATAAAAGTTGTTTTTTACCAAGCAGGGCACTTCCATTTATTCCTATTACTTTCATATTCACTAAATAATGCTTTCAACTGCTAAAACAACGACTCTTGCCGGATTGTTGAAATTAAAAATATTTTAGATAGTTTCAAGAATGACAAGAATCACAGGGTGACTATTCAACTAAAAAGTATAGTTCCGTAAGCATATGGAAACAGAAAATTAGAATATCGTTTAAACACACAAATCTCGCGTGAATTTCTCACGCGAGATTATGCAAGATCGGTATATTTTACAATTAGTTATGAGTGCCCGATTGTGTTAGATTAACTCATGTGGTTTTCCCATGCTCCTTTGGTATCAACACCGGTTCGGCGAGCATATTCTTCCATCAGAGAGATTTCTTCCGGAGAAAGAATAATCTTGGACGCTGCATCTGCCTCTTCGACATGCTTGGGTTTTGTCACTCCGATAATTGGAAGGGTGCCTTTACAAACTGCATATGCTATTGCAACCTGTGAAACGGAAGCATTGCGTCTATTGCCTATTTCTCGCATTACATTGATAAGCTCATCGAGTTTATCGAGGATTGGGTTGTAAGAAGCAGCCCGTCCACTTCCTTCCGGCATAGGATTTTCCGAGCTGAAGCGTCCGGTCAAAGCTCCTTGTTCAAGACACATGTAGGAGAAAAAGGTAATGTCATTTTCTTTGCAATATTCAAGGATACCGGCTTTTTCCGAAGAACGGTAAAGCAGGCTGAAATGATTCTGGACGGCTGATACACGATAGCCGGCTTCGCGTAAAATCTCATCAGCTCGTTTGATCTGTGCGAGATTATGGTTGGAAACTCCGACACGTTTCACCATTCCGCTTTTGAGCAGGCTGATAAGACCGGGAGTCCATTTTTCCACATCTGCCGGATTATGAATCCAGTAGATGTCGATGTAGTCTGAGTGAAGATTACGGCAACTTTCTTCACACATTGTAAGGACAGGATCCGCCGTCTCAGGGGCAATCTGAGGAGTGAATTTTGTTGAGATGATGA
>CAZJKZ010000121.1:0-6176 GCA_964546885.1 uncultured Bacteroides sp. | reverse complement strand
GCTGTCACTATCACCACTCTCGGATGTATCCGGCTCATCGGGGGTGTCTGGTGAAGCGTCCTCCATATCTTCATCGAAACCGCTATCTTCTGAGGGCTCAGAATCAAGGGTATCGGATGAAAAATCATCAGAAGAAACATCTAAGCTGTCGGCATCGCCGCTTTCATCAAATTCGTCCATTTTAGTCAGAGTTTGGAAAGTGAATTATTTATTACCTCAGGTGCAATCCGGAGCTTAGTGTCATACTTTATATGACGCCATAAGTACACCTTCACGCATGACAACAGCTCTCTTGAGAAAGGCTCATCGTTAAGTTCTTCCTTTACTAAAAGGCTGATACGTCGTAGAACATCCTTTAGTTTTGCAGTTTCCTTGCAGCCTGTGCCGATATGAGACTTAAAGATGCGCCGGGCAATTTCTTTTGCAAGAATGCGCCGCGAATAATCGCATGTCTGCGAACAATAAGGGCAGAGATTACATTCCGGGTATGGCCTGAGTTTATCTGCTCTTGTTTGCCAATATGTCGATAGCTGCCGAATCCCTTCATCAGACAAGGATATTGCAATATTGTTGTTCAGTCGATAGTCCGGAGTTATGATCTCTTCAGGTTCATCGAGCCGATTGAAAAACAAGAAGGCCTCTCCCGGTTTAAGCTTAGCAAGTCGTTCAGTCTGTTGGTGGGTCATGCTCGTGGAATCAGACAGAATCTGCTTGTCCTGATTCTCTACGAGTCTGAACGCCACTTTAATGTCAGTCAAGGCAACTATGTCAATACCAACTTTTCGAGGAGACTGGTCGGCAACAGCAAGTCCTACGCCGTAAGAGCGTATTTCAGCCAGCATACGTTTCAATAATCCCTGAGCAATGGCTGCCGGATTAGCTGATCCTTCACCGCCGTTGCTCGAAGAGTCGAGCAGCACGTGGGCTTCTTCAAGGAGAATGAAGTTTTTCAATCCTCCTTCACCCACATAATTTGCATTGACATAAGCAAGCACCGATAAAAGCAGAAGTGCAATTATAAGCGCCTTCTGATCGGAGTTTTCGATTGCTGCGAGTTCTATTACCGTAGGACGGGTCAATATGTCCTCTATCGGGATCGAGAAATAGTTGTCAAACAGGTTGGTGAGGCTCTTTAGTCTCACAACGCCGGCTCGGCCGATATTGCGGGCATCACCGGTGTAGCCAATCTCATCAAAAGTTTCCTGGAAACATTTGATGAAATCGGATATGTTAAATATCCGACCCTTATCGCTTACAGTATATGTGTCAAGCCACCGGAAGTCGGAATAGCAGTTGTTGACGGTGTCTTCGAATATTTTGTCTAACGGCGACGACATCGTTACTCCCGCGGCAAATGCGGTCTTGAGGGTCGATTTATAGGTTTCGAGTTTTACATTCTTAGGCGGAACAAACGGATTGAAAACAAATGGAGAGATAAAATTCTTGCCCGGGGTGAATACCTGAAGGTCGGGAATGCTTTGTACCAATGCCCGGTATTCATTTTTTGCCGGCTCAATAACAAGGAAGGGGATATTATGCTCTTTCCACAACCGATCAAGAAGTCCGACGGAAAATGTTGTCTTTCCTGAGCCTGGAGTTCCTACAACCAACATGTGTTTTGCAAGATCCTTGAGAGTGATACCGATAGTGTCATTTGTCGATGAGGACTTGAGCTTGCCTAATATAATATCACCGGCATTGATGAGATTGTTGGAGTAGGTCTTGCTTGTTTTATTGGTCTCATTTACAGTTAATCCGGCATTAACTTTTTCACTACCTATCGGGAAGCGGAAGAAGTTGGTGATTTCTTCAGATGTGACTATATATGGGAACCTGAAAAGCGAGTTTGCGACTACATTTCCTTGCCAGATCGCGGAAGAGCGATTATGATTCAATGTGATGTCATTGACAATCCATGGCTGGGCAAACAGAGAATGATTGTCGGATAAAACGGCACGTGACTCGAGGTTCAGGATACGTAGATTGGGTACATTGGATCGCGTGGCAGAGAGTTGGCCGATAACGCGGGAAGATATGCTGCCGAGGGCCAGGTCATTGCCATAAATTAAGATGTTGAAATTGAATAAGGCCCTACCTTTGTTGTTGAAATAATATTTATATAGTTCACTTACTTTTTCAGCCGCAGTGATGCTCATCGTGCCGACGGAGCGGTCCTGCACTCCGCTGCTCAGCATGCTCACAATTTGATTCAGACGATTGAGCTCAACTAACTCCTCATTGGTATAATAGGTAGGAATGATCTGGAAACTGACTGCGCAATTGGGATGTGCAATCAGTATGTTGGCGATCCTGCTCAGATCAGGATAATCATTTGGTAATCTGTCAAAGGCATAGGCAACCGGGAGATACTGGTTTTGAAGGTCTTCAAGTCGTTCTTCTTTTACAATCGCCTGAATATGCTGATTGTTGCAACTTGATAAGGCCGTAAAATATTCTTCAACAGGTAATTTGCTTATAGTGAACTTATCAATACTGAGCGACGAAACCAAAAGTGTTTCAAGGTCAAAAATCCATTTTTCAATAATAGTCTTATCATGATTTATGGCCCTGACTGAAAAGTAAATATCTATTGATGCTTTGAACGGCTGATTGAGAACCGGAGTAGTCAGCCATGTAATCTCCAGCGACACATCCGCAGAACTGGAATATTGAGTATACCATTCTTTGTACAACTGATAGACTTCATTCAGCAGTCCGGACATGTTTTTTGCAACCATGGCGATCGTTTGGGTTTGACCGTCAGGTGATAAATCGTCGGTTAATATGGATATGTGTGGAATACTCGTTATCTTGAATATTTCAAGACCGATGTATTCTCCGCTGTTAATTCTGATGAAGTCCATAAAATGGTATTATTTATATTAATATCATTTTCTCTAATATCACTTATAAAGAGATTTTGCGAAATGGCAACATTCACTAAATCAGGTATTTAAAACTTTAAGAAGTGAGTTGGCGCTATACATTTAGACAACTGGTTCAGGATGAAATCTCCATGTGGAATAAAAAAATTCGCCTAAAATCCTTTATCTTAGATTTTTTTCATACCTTTGCAATATTATGATTATCTCTTTATAAGAGATAATGCATTTTGGGGGTTATTCGGTGATTTATATTTATGGTGTTGAAATAGTAAACGTTATTGGAATATTGTGTCTGCTCCTCCTGCTCTTTTGCTAAATAATTGCGGTATTTATTTTTTATGTCCCGTGATTTTTTATCGATCTTTTTCGGGCATGGTGTATTGTATTTGTGCATAATTGGAGATATACCAAAAAAAGAATTATCTTTGTGGCGATATGAAGAAAATTGTGGTGGCAGCGTTATTGCTGATTTTTGTAGTGGTGTGGTCGCAGTGTAATCATGCTGATGATCCGTGGTCGTTTGACTATGAGCCGTCGGCTCTGGAGCATGTCGTGACTAAACCTGGTGTTGAAGAGTATCTGGTGGAATATGACGGGATGACGGTGTCGTTTAATCCGGTAAAGCATGTGCCTAACTGGGTAAGCTGGGAACTTACCGGTAATGAAGCGACAGGCACTGCTCCGCGTTATGATAAATTTGCTGTGGATCCTGATGTGCCTGGATGTGCTACGCCCGATGATTATAAGTATTCGGGTTATGACCGGGGCCACATGGCGCCTGCCGGCGACATGAAATGGAGTGAAAGGGCTATGAGGCAGTCATTTTATATGACAAATATATGCCCGCAGCTTAACTCGCTTAATGCGGGGGCATGGATGAGACTTGAGGAGAAGTGTCGCCATCGTGCCCTGGCCGACAGTGCCATAATCATAGTTGCCGGGCCTATCCTGACTGATAATCTTACGGAAACGATAGGGCAGACAGGTGTAGTGGTGCCACGGCGATTTTTTAAGGTAGTGCTTTCGCCTCATACCAATCCACCGTTTGGCATAGGATTTATTATGAACAATGGCAGGGTGGACGGTGGTCTGCAGAAAGCGGCTGTAAGTATTGATGAGGTGGAGCGTATTACAGGTCACGACTTTTTCAGCTCTTTGCCTGATGAGATAGAAGAACGACTGGAAAGTGAGTGTAATTTTAACAAGTGGAGCACAACAGCTAAACGTTTCAGACTATGATTGATGATACTATCTGTGCGGTGTCGACCGCTCCCGGAGTAGGAGGCATTGCCGTGATACGTGTTAGTGGTCCGCATGCGATAGAGTTGTCTAACCGGATCTGGCGTGGAAAGCCTTTGGATGAGGTGACAAGCCATACGGTACATCTTGGTGACGTCTGTGCCGTTGATGGAGAACAGCTTGATAGGGGAGTGGTGACTGTCTATCGCTCACCGCGCTCGTTTACAGGCGAGGATGTAGTCGAATTTGCTGTACACGGTTCGCTATGGCTGCAGCGCGAGGTGGTCAATCAGCTTGTAGCTGCCGGATGCAGGGTGGCGGCGCCGGGTGAGTTTACCCGTCGGGCATTCAGAAACGGACGTATGGATCTTACCGAAGCTGAAGCTGTGGCCGATCTTATTGCATCGACCTCACGGGCTTCCCACCGGATTGCCGTAAGCCATATCCGTGGTGATTTTGCCCGTTGCCTTGCTTCACTTCGTGCTCAGCTTGTCGATCTTGCATCGCTGCTTGAGCTGGAGCTTGACTTTTCGGAAGAGGATGTGGAATTTGCGTCGCGTGAACGCTTGCGCGCCATTGCACAGAGTATCTTGTCGGAAGTGACACGACTGAGTGGTTCATTTGCTGTGGGAAGAGCCATAAAGGATGGCATTCCCGTAGCGATAATAGGCGCGCCTAATGCCGGGAAGTCAACACTGCTTAACTGCCTCACCGGAGATGACCGTGCGATAGTCAGCGATATACCAGGCACAACGCGTGACGTGATAGAGGATCACATTGAGATTGACGGCTTGAACTTCCGCCTGATTGATACTGCCGGACTGCATCATACGGATGACGTGATAGAGACACTTGGTATAGCCCGGACAACCAAGCAGATAGAACAGGCAAAAATTGTGGTATGGGTTGTGGATCCGTCAACTTCCGACAGTCAGCTGCAAGAGGTACATGAAACACTCCGACGGCTTTTAAATGACGATGCGACGATGATCGTGGCTGTAAATAAAACGGATATATATGGCGATACGGAGAAAAAAGTAACCTGCCTGTCGGGAGAGGATGGAAAGTGTATTCACATCTCAGCCAAGACGGGGTGGGGTATTGATAAATTGAACAGGGCGCTTGTCGAGGCCTCGGGCGCCGCCGACTGGCAAAATGCCTTGATGATAACCAATGCCCGTCATTACGAGGCCCTTACCAGAGCCAAAGAGGCCATAATACGAGTAATAGAAGGCCTCGATGCCGGCATATCGGGAGACTTTATCGCTCAAGATGTCCGCGACACCCTGCACCATCTCGGCGAAATCACCGGCGCCATCACCACCACCGAAATCCTCTCAACCGTCTTCTCACGCTTCTGCATCGGGAAGTGATGAGTAATTACTAACGATTACAAAATCTCACATTCTATAATTAAAGCACTCACAATGAGTGCTTTTTCTTTTTGTCAGTCATTAACGAATTTATCGTTTTTGACCGTTTTTGCGTCATTTTTCGTACCGCCCTCGTACCGCGGAGAAATTTGAAGAATTCTCACTGAGCAAGGTATTACATGAATTAGACACCTTTAGACGTGGTTATACGCCATTAGACACTTTTGGTGAAATAAAAAGAGAACTAATTATAGAAATAACATGAGTAGTAACATTGAAATTAAAAAGAAATGCCGATGGTGTGGCAATGAGTTCATTGCTCGCAAAACTACAACTGAGTTCTGCAGTCATTGATGCTCTAACTTATCTTATAAGGATAAGAAAAGAAGAGAAAAGGTATCTGCCTTTGAAAAAGACTACGCTCTTCAATCTAACCAAGACACCTCAATCGAAATCGGTGAATTTCTGACTCCAACTGGGGCTGCCAAATTGTTAGGAGTGTGCCGAGCTTCCGTATATAACTATTTGGCAGATGGACTGATTATTTCAGTAAGATTTAAGGGTAAGACACTGATTAGGCGTAGTGATATTGAAAAACTATTTGATACGGCTGCTCCCTATGTGAAGCGTCACAAACGAGAAGCAACACCGATAACGGAGTTTTATACCACCGCAGAGG
>CAZJKZ010000120.1:0-6240 GCA_964546885.1 uncultured Bacteroides sp. | reverse complement strand
GTGCAGGTATGGCTCCTCTGCGCGCACAAATCATGCACATGACAAAGACTCTGCACACCACCGATAGAGAAATGCACTATTTCTACGGCGCACGCGCCCTCAACGAGGTGTTCTATCTGCAGGACTTCCTTGAGCTTGAAAAGGAGTTCCCGAATTTCCATTTCCATCTCGCCCTCGACCGTCCCGATCCGGCAGCCGATGCAGCAGGTGTGAAATACACTCCCGGATTCGTGCATCAGGTGATTTATAACACCTACCTGAAGGACCACGAGAATCCGGAGGATATAGAGTACTACATGTGCGGCCCCGGCCCTATGAGCAACGCTGTCAACCAGATGCTTGACTCTCTCGGTGTAGATCCCGAGAATATCCATTACGACAACTTCGGCGGATAATCTGGTAGCCAAAAAAAATTCCTCGTAACCGTGGCAACGGATACGAGGAATTTTTTTTCTCTCAATTCTCTTAGTGGTGGCTTACGTCACATATTTTTTTCTGATGCAAAGTTACAAACGTTTTCTCGCGCCCGCAATACTTAAAAATGAGTAATTTTAAGCCTCTACACCTTATTGACAGCAAAAGCTAATACAGAAATATACTCAAAATTCACGAGTGATAATGGAGTCGAGCACGCACAGCAATGCTTCGCGTGCCTCATTAGCAGGCAACATTAAAAGCAAATCACGAGCCTGCATACGAAGTTGAGCCATCTTATCGTAAGCATAGTCGATACCACCATTGTCAAGAGCATACTTGATAAGTGTATCAATTTCATCACCTGAAAGGATGTCCTTATCGGCAATAGCTCGCATAGCCGCATTCTCAGGCAGGCTATCATCAAGGAGCACATGGAGCAGCGGCAACGTGATTTTTCCCTCTTTAAGATCGTTACCCGTAGGTTTGCCAACTTTATCGCTGGGGAAATAATCAAATATATCGTCACGAATCTGGAAGCACAATCCCAAAAGTTCAGCGAATCGGGTCACTATTTCAAGGTAACGATTTGAAGCGTTGACTGAATAACATCCCATCTTGGCACAAGCAACAAAAAGCGAAGCAGTCTTGTAATTGATGATTCGGAAATATCCTTCTTCGGATAACTGATGATATCGGGCGTTGTATATCTGGTCAAGCTCGCCAAGCGACAATAGTTTTCCCAGATAGCATAATGCGTCAATAATTCGTACATCATCCGTTGATATCGCCTGCTGCATAGCCGTGGACACGAAGAAATCGCCCACAAGTACGGCAATATGATTATCCCATATAGCATTGATGGTGGGTACACCGCGGCGAAGCATAGAATTGTCCACCACGTCATCGTGTATGAGCGAAGCATTATGGAGCAGCTCCACAGAAGCAGCGGCCGACAGAGTTTTATCATTTACATCACCAAGCATTTTCGCGGTAAGGATAACTATGATTGGGCGTATCTGCTTGCCTTTTGTTTCGAGGAAAGAGTTGATCACACTGTTCATCATCGGGTTGGCCGACGTGAGTTTCTCCCTGATTCGGCTGTTCAGCCGCTCCAGGTCAGGCGCTATAATATGTTTTATCGACTCTAAAGATGCCATTTGCATGAAATATCGTGCAAATTTACTAAAAGTTGCTTAATCATTATGCACAAAATCGACTATTATGTGATTTTTTTCGTGTGATTTTTTCAGATTAAACATTTTTTATAAAAAAGAGACACGAAAAGTTACTAATTTTACCGATTGAAATGCACTATGCACCCTAACTACAGAAAATGGACGAGAAAAAGCTATTCCTTTTAGACGCTTACGCACTAATATACCGTGCCTACTACGCCCTGATACGTGCTCCGAGAGTAACGTCGAAAGGCTTGAACACATCGGCGATATTCGGATTCTGCAACACCCTTGACGAGGTGCTGAGAAAAGAGGATCCCCAATATATAGCTGTATGCTTCGACCCTGCCGGACCCACCTTCCGACATAAAGTGTACCCCGAATACAAAGCCCAGCGAGAGAAGCAGCCGGAGGATATCTCCGTGGCGGTGCCTTACATAAAGCGTATACTCGAAGCCTATCGAATCTGTACAATCGAGATGCCGGGGTACGAAGCCGACGACGTAATCGGCACACTCGCCCATAAAGCAAGCGGCGAGGGCTACACCACCTATATGATGACGCCCGACAAGGACTACGGGCAGCTCGTGACCGACAATGTGTATATGTACCGTCCGGCGCTTAAAGGCAACGGATTCGAGATAAGAGGTCCGAAAGAGGTGTGCGAGAAATACGGCATTCAAAACACCAAGCAAGTGATAGACCTGCTTGCTCTCGAAGGCGACGCCTCCGACAATGTACCCGGGTGTCCCGGAGTGGGAGAAAAAACCGCCGCTAAGCTGATCAACGAATTTGGCTCGGTGGAGAATCTGCTCGATCACACAGATCGTCTGAAAGGCGCTATGCAGAAAAAAGTCACAGAAAACGCCGAACAGATAAGATTCTCAAAATTCTTGGTGACAATAAAGACCGATGTGCCAATAGAGGTGGACTTAGCAGACCTACGACGCAAAGAGCCGGATATAGAGATGCTGTCGGATATCTACGAAGAGCTCGAATTCAAGACATTTCTTGCAAGGCTATCAGAAAAATCGATATTTGCTGATAAATCGGATAATTCTTCTAAGTTTTATAATTCTGATAGCTCCCATCCTTCTGATTTCTCTGATGTCCCCTCTGAAGCCCCCCTCACCTTAGCCGACACCCCGGCTTTGGTGGCAGAAAAGGCTGCCGAAGCCGCCAAGAGCGGCATTGTGGGGCTAAGCATCACGGCTTTCGGCGACGAGAATATGACGGCCGCCATCCACGGTATAGCTCTTGCATACGGCAAGGACTCCAATGTGTATATCCCTCTTGCTCCTAAAGGATTCGGACGCGAAGAGACAATGGCAATGCTCCAACCTCTTTTTTCGGATCCTAAGGTGAAGGTGGTGACTCATGACGTGAAACGCGACATGATACTGCTGCGTCGCGAGAATGTGGAGATGCTTTGCCCATATTTCGATACCTCTATAGCTCATTATCTGCTCAAGCCTGAGATGAGCCACAGTCTGGATTTCGTAGCTTTCGATGTGGCAGGGTTTAAAACAAGCACTTATACCCTGTCTGACTTAGAACGTAAAAAACTCGCCAAGCAACCGACATCTGACACTGAGAGACAAAGCGCAGAACGGGCACGCACCGTGCTTAGGATAAAGCCTATAATGGAGAAGCTGCTCGAAGAGCAGGGACAGACATCGCTTATGCAGGATATCGAACTGCCATTCGCCGCTGTATTGGCTTCTATGGAGTGGGAAGGCGTGCGTGTGGATGTGCCCGAACTGAATCGTCTGTCAACCAAGCTTTCACAACGCCTCATAGAGTTGGAGGATAAGGTGTATGCACTCGCCGGAAGCAAATTCAACATATCTTCGCCCAGCCAAGTGGGAGAGATTCTCTTCGGGCGTATGGAGATTGACCCAAAGGCCAAAAAGACAAAGAAGGGCGCATGGAGCACAACGGAGGAGATACTTGAGAAGTATCGCAAAGACTATGAAATTGTGGATATGATACTCAAAGTGAGAGCTCTTCGCAAACTTCTCACCACATATGTCGACGCTCTCCCAAAACTTATCAATCCGGTGGACGGAAAGATACACACACAGTACAATCAAACCGTCACAGCCACCGGCCGAATATCATCAACGAATCCCAACCTGCAGAATATCCCTATCCGTACGGACGACGGCAGGGAGATTCGCCGCACGTTCATACCCGATCCGGGCGATCTTTTGCTTTCGGCCGACTATTCTCAGATCGAACTGCGCCTGATGGCTGATTTCAGCGGCGACCCGGCTATGCTTGAGGCTTTCAATTCAGGAAAGGATATCCACCGAGCCACAGCTGCAAAAATCTACCATATACCTCTTGAAGAAGTCACTGATAACCAACGACGTAATGCCAAGACTGCAAACTTCGGCATCATCTATGGTATATCGGCGTTCGGATTATCGCAGCGTCTCGACATACCTCGTGGCGAGGCCAAAATGCTTATCGACGGCTATCTGTCCACCTACCCCGATGTGCAGAAATATATGGACGATTCTATCGCCCATGCGCGCGAAAAGGGCTACGTGTCCACAATAATGGGACGCAAACGCTATCTCCCCGACATCAACAGCCGAAACGCCACTGTACGCGGATATGCGGAGCGCAACGCCATCAATGCGCCCCTGCAGGGATCAGCCGCCGATATAATAAAGATTGCAATGATACGTATCCACGACGCAATAAGGCACCGAGGTATGCGCTCGCGCATGATAATGCAGGTTCACGATGAATTGGTGTTCAACGTCAAGCCCGACGAAGCGGCAGAACTTATGGAAATCGTAGTGCGCGAGATGGAAGGAGCCTACCACGGAAAAGTACATTTAGACGTGTCGGCTGGCATAGGCGCCAACTGGCTTGAAGCCCACTAAAAATCATATGTGCAACCATCATAGTGAGTCCTGAGAACTATTTCTAACATTTGCTGTGATTAATATGGCAGAGCGATGTCAAGATGTATATGATACATTATATGATATGACTAAAAATTTCGATGAGATGTCACCATATTGGCATGAGATTGTAAAGTATGCCCCACAGTATTACAAGGATGGTATCTACACCAAAGACGAATGGTATACCATCTGCCAGTTAGGAGAGTTTTGCGACGGCAAAAAATTTGAGATTGTAGAATATCTCGAAACTGTCGAAAAGTACGTTGACACAGCGATTGATATTATGAAATTCTTGAATATTAAATATCTTTCGATATATAACACTTTTTTAGGATTCGACAGTATGGGGGCTTTGGCTAACTTGCCGTTCGGCGGAAATGTGAGAGATGTATTCAATTACAACACGGAAGGCAAAAGAGTGCCTTTATCAAAAATGCCACCGCTAATCAGGCTTGCTTTCGAGAACCCTTTCAGTTTCCACTTCGTAAATCACTCTAAGGACTTTTACCTGCGCTTCGGTTTTGACTGCTATATGCATGTATTCACAAAATGCCCTAACAGGGCACTGAAAGCGATAGTAGAACAGCATGGACTATATTTGGATCCACGATGAAACATTCAGTTTATGAAAATTCGCAAAAATTTCGATGATCACACCGAGCCTTACTGGCTAATATCATGCGACTTGTACAAGCAGACGAAATGCTATTCATTTCTGGAGATAAACACCGATACACAATACAAACATTATCTACGTTTAGAGAACTCTTACATAGCTGCTTTAGAGGAAATAATGGAATTTCAGGATATCACCTATCTTACTGTTGATGATGCCCAAATATGGATACCATTTTTTAGACACAAAAAATTCTTATGCGACGATATAGACGTATCCGCAATAGGGAGAATAAAAAAAGGGACTCGATGCAGTCAGAATATTCTTAAGGCATGTATTCAGCTGGGTCTAAGATGTCTTGGTGGCTTTGGCCTGTACAACGACTCCAAGCATATGTATGTCTCATTCAGGCACGAAATGGAGGTAGTACTTTTCTCAAACATTAAAGAGGATGAGCTTCTCCGGATAATTGATAAGCACGGTCTGTTTTGCGAATCCGAAACATTCGTGTCATATTGTAGAAAACACAATATTAATGAAACATTTTGGGTGCATCTTACAAGAGAATATATTCCTCTAAAGGAATGGGCCAAACGCAATGGTGTAGCTGAGAGGACGGCAAGATATTATTGTGCCAAAGGAATGCTTAAAGATGCTGATGTGCGAGGCAATTCCTGGATTATACCGGCAGACGAGAAAAAGCCTATTCGAAAAGGTGATTATGTTATTTCAGAAGATTGAAAAGCTATAAATAAGCCACAACGCCGGGACTAAAATCAATCCCGGCGCAGTGGCTTACAAAAAAATCTTATGTGTGTGTTTTTCTATCCTATATTTTTGAATTTCTATTATTGCTTTCTTATGTAAATATTATAAACTGTCTTTAATTGTGGGCCTTCCTCTGGCCATTTGTCCAAAATCCTTCATAACTTATTACTTAAACTTGTTACTTATCTGTAGTCTGAGAATCTTTCCTGGAGTTTCTTGCGGGCGAAAAATATGCGGCTCTTCACTGTGCCCAAAGGGAGGTTCATCTTCTCGGCTATCTCGTTGTATTTGTAGCCGGCAACGTGCATCGAGAAGGGAATACGGAAATCGTCTGAAAAACTGT
>CAZJKZ010000119.1:0-6271 GCA_964546885.1 uncultured Bacteroides sp. | reverse complement strand
TTCAAACTCGACAAGCGAGTGATTCAGCACGAGCCTCTCGGCTTCCACGACTATAACTGCCTTCAGATGAACGCAGCCGCCGTCATCTCCGACTCCGGCACACTCCCCGAAGAATCGAGCTTCTTCACATCAGTTGGTCATCCCTTCCCGGCAATATGCATCCGCACCTCCACCGAGCGTCCCGAGAGTCTTGACAACGCAGGATTCATCCTCGCCGGAATTGACGAGAAATCCCTTCTACAGGCCGTGGAGACCGCAATTTCGATGAACCGCAATCATGACGACGGAACACCTGTGGATGTCTACCTAGGTGAGAACGTTAGCAACATCGTTGTCAAAATCATACAGTCATACGTAACGGTGGTCAACAAGATGGTCTGGCGCAAAGAATAAAAATATAGACATAAGAACATAAGGGCATAAGGTAATAGTCTAATTATTTGTCCATTATATTCCTTCTGTATATAAAAAATACTTTTACGAATGAACATCCTCTACCTTACAGTTTCCCGAATTGATGATATCAACTCTCGCGGTATTTATGCAGATTTGATGCGCGAGTTTATAAAGCGGGGCAATGATGTCTACATTGCCTCGCCAACAGAAAGGCGCTTCGGAAAACAAACATATCTCCTCCAATCCGAGCATTGTCAGATTCTAAAAGTCAGGACGCTCAACATTCAGAAAACCAATGTTGTGGAAAAAGGTATAGGCACCCTGCTGCTCGAATCACAGTTCGACAAGGCGATAAGGAAATATTGGGGGAATGTAAACTTCGGATTGGTTCTGTACTCAACGCCCCCAATTACATTCAATAAGGTAATAGAGCGAATTAAGAATCGCTGCCAGTGCCCGAGCTATCTTATGCTTAAGGATATTTTCCCACAGAATGCCGTAGACCTCGGCATGATGAAAGAGGGTGGCATTCTACATAAGATGTTCCGCGAGAAGGAGGAGCGGCTTTATGAGATCTCAGACCGCATAGGCTGTATGTCTCCCGCAAACTGCGCATACGTCATCAATCATAATCCAAATGTTAGCGCTAAAAAAGTGGAGTTGTGCCCTAATGCCATTGAGCTTGTTGACAATCTAAAGTTATCTACGGAGGAGCGTAAACTGATTTTGTCAAAGCATGGACTTCCGTCGGACAAGACAATCTTCATATACGGCGGTAACCTTGGCAAACCGCAAGGCATAGACTTTCTATTGAAAGTGCTAGAGGCCAACGAAAAAAGGAACGACAGCTTTATAGTCATCGTCGGCAATGGAACCGAATACGACAGGATCGCAAAATGGTTTGATGCTCATACGCCTTTAAACGCCAAACTAATAGAGCGGCTGCCAAAACTGGACTACGACGAACTTGTAAAAGCGTGTCATGTCGGACTGATTTTTCTTAATCCTCGCTTCACCATCCCCAATTTCCCATCTCGATTACTGAGCTACCTTGAAAACTCAATGCCTATACTTCTTGCCACTGACACTAGCACTGATATGGGCGAAATTGCCGAGCGTGAGGGCTTTGGTCTTTGGTGCAAAAGCGGTGATCTTGAAAAGTTCATAAGCAACATGGATAAGATGTCTTCGACTGACATCGACCAGCTCGGTAGACGTGGATATCAGTTTTTATTGAATAATTACACTGTTGACAAAGCAGCGAATAATATTTTGAAAGAATATGGATTTTTACGGCAGAATTATTGACACTCAGGGCAATCCAAGCAGACCTATCATCTTTATAAATGAACGGGGTACTGATATTGTTAGAAGAATAGATCTTATTAATATTCATTTTAGTGAAAAAATTAATGGATATCTAGATATATTAGCGAATGGCAATCTCTTGACAGCCAACGAGCCTGAAATAATAGAAATTTTCGTAATTTTAGAAATTCATTGCGCAGCACCTGTCAATAATACCAATTTGCTCTCGAGTGAGAATCTAATAGGCAAGGAAGTGTTCGTTCATTCAAGATTTTGAAAAATGAAGCTTTACAAATCTTTCTTTAAACGAACCATTGATATAATAGCCTCAGGCAGCGCCTTGTTAGTGCTTTCTGTGCCTTTAGCCGCTATAACTACATGGCTGCACTTTGCAAACAAAGGTGCGGGAGCATTTTTCTTCCAAGAGCGTCCCGGCAAAGACGGCAAGATATTCAAAGTTGTAAAATTCAAGACAATGACAGATGATCGGGATGCAAATGGTAATCTTTTACCTGATGCTCAAAGGCTCACAAAAGTAGGCAAATTTGTGCGCTCCACCTCAATTGACGAGTTACCGCAGCTTTGGAACGTATTCAAGGGCGACATGTCGCTGATAGGTCCAAGACCACTACGTACATATTACTTACCATTATATAGCAAAGAGCAAGCTCGCCGGCATGAAGTACGTCCGGGTATCACAGGCTGGGCTCAGTGCCACGGTCGTAACGCAATATCCTGGACTAAAAAATTTGAATATGATGTATGGTATGTAGATAATCTCACATTCCTTATTGACTGTAAAATCATTTTGCAGACTATCAAAAAAGTATTCAAACGGGAAGGCATTTCTGCCGAAGGACAGGCAACAGTAGAAGCATTTAACGGACATAATTAAGTTGAACAAGAGTAATGGACCAACAAGACAAAAAACTCACTCTATATGGAGCTGGAGGTCATTGCAAAGTAGTGATTGACATTCTCAATGAAATGGGAGTACCCGTCAATAGTGTAGTAGATGATTTTCCGTTAAATTCAAATATTTTGAATATTCCTCTCGAAAAGCCAAGACCAATTTATGATTGTGCCATAATTACAGTAGGAAACTGTAAAATACGAAAGGAAATCGCCTCCAAAATTAAAGTGAAGGAGTTTATTACTGCTATACATCCATTGACTATAGTATCGAAATTCGCACATATTGGTATAGGAACAGTAATTGCACAAGGTGCAGTTATCCAGGCATGTGCATCAGTTGGGGATCATTGTATAATAAATACAAAAGCATCCGTAGGGCATGACGTACATATTGACAACTTTGTCCACGTAGCATCCGGCGCCACAATATGCGGAGGATCTAATATAGGAGAATGTACCTGGATTGGAGCGGGTTCAGTGGTAAAGCAAGGCATCTCCATAGGAAATAATTGCATGATTGGAGCTGGATCGGTAGTAGTGAAAGACATCCCCGATAATGTGGTAGCTTATGGCAATCCGTGCCGAGTAGTTAGAATGAATAATTAAAGAGATTTGAAATATGCCTGACCGAATATATCTTTATTTGGCTCTCATTCTCTCATAAATCAAAATTTTGTCGTTGTTTACTGTTTCTCATAGTCTAATAAAGATATCCTAATGATATTCCACACTGTGGTCTATCACAAAATGGTATATACCGGAGAAATTATCTGAGTTCACCATAAAGTTTTACATACAGAGTGCTGCCATTTGCTAAAATTTAATTAATTTTGCATTCGATTCATAAATTAATATTCATACTGTATGAAGGAAAGCATCATAATACGCAATCTTGGCCCTCTGAAGGATATCGAAATTGGAGATATCAGGCCTATGACTGTACTTATCGGTGAATCCGGTTCTGGCAAAAGTCTTCTCATGAAGACTCTGATACTCTTCCGGTACATCTACAAGATGCTCAACATCAGATGGTATCTTCGCAATTCAAATGTTAACAAGAGCAGGTTTAAGCTTTCTATAAGTAATTTTTTATCACCCGAACTTAAACAATATTTCAGGAATAAGGAGCTTGAGGTGATTTATTCGGTAGAAATCAATGGCAATACTCATTCTGTAGCATATCGCAACGGTGCAATCGACAGGAAGGACACAGACAAGAGCATCCCTAATGAAGACCTCGTTTTCCTAAAGGAAAGCTGGATTTCAGAAATGAGGAACATAATACCTGAATGGTCGGCCATTGGGCATATGCCGAAGAACAGAAACCTAAATTTCTATTTCCAAGAAACACTCAATGACTTTATGGACGCTACAGACGAGATGAAGTCTGTTGAGCTTGACTTCCTCGGCTTGTCATTAAATGTGGAGAAAAAGGGTAATACCCGAAAATTCTCAATCATACCTACAGATGGCTCCTATACTCCAATGGAGTGGAAATTCGCCTCTTCGGGCGTGCAGACGTCTTCATCAATCCCCATGCTTGTGTCGTACTTCTCGTCTGTTTTTTCGTTTAAAGACGCAATTAATAGATCGATAATAAGCTATCTGTACAGTACGGATACTTTGCGCCAATATAAGCCAATGCTTGAGCCGATGGATATGAAGAAATATGTGCACATCCATATTGAAGAACCTGAACTTAATCTTTTCCCTTCTGCTCAATGCGGACTGATTGATGATATAGTCAGGAAAGCGTTCAACTCGAATACTGATGACCGACACATTCGTCTGATTATGGCTACTCATAGCCCTTATATTGTAAATTATCTCAATATTCTTATAAACCGGAAAGACGACAGCATGGGTAGAATCAATATAGATGACCTGTCGGTATACCGTATATACAACGGTTGTCTGCAATCCCTCATCGGTGAAGATGAACACGGGAGGAAATTTGTTGACACCTACGACTTGACCGAACAGATGGAATCTATAATGAATGAGTATGAGACTTTGACTGAATCATGACTATGGACAAAAATGCTCTTGAACTGCTCTCATTCTCTGTCCCTTCTACATCAGAGATTTATGGATTTGCCATTGAAGGAGTAGGTTCATTTTCTCTTTCCGATCCTAAGTCGTGTTTTCAGATACGCATCAACAACCCTTGTCCAGCAGGCTGCAATAAGGAAATATTGAAGATCGATACTACTGAATCTTTGACTGTAGTGGCTTTTGACGAATGGCAACATAATAATCCGAATTCAACTTGCGATTATCTGATTTTTGACTCCGGGGAGAATAAGAGACTATTTGCCTTCTGCGAATTGACATGCTCTGTTGAAAAATATGTGGAGCCTAATAATAACCAACCCGGCAAAAGAGCAAAAGCATATTCTCAGATGTTGGAGACATGGAAGCTTTTATCTGAAAGTGACAATCCAGTATTTTATCTTAATGTTATGTGTTACACCAGAAAGATAGGATTATTTGGTTGGAGAGATAGTGAAGGAGGAAATAGTACCGGAGCAATGAGGTCGCTAAGGGCTTTTACACGCACTCCTTCCTCAAAAACCGGTATATCACGATATTCCAACTATACTTTCGGGGAAAACTTTGAATTTATACAGGTCAAGTATCCACATGTTTTCAATTGGTAAACCGTCCAATTTTGACGTATTCCACGCGAGCTATATAAGGGCATAATCGGCGGCTATAGTTCTTACTGGTATTTATATATTTGTAGTCGGCAAATAAATGGCGACAAAGTGCGCTTTTCCCGGCTTGACTCAGGTTCTATGAATATATTTAGTCATAGTTTATATAATATAAAGTGGCACTTTTGATTATATAAAGTTATAGTTTATATTCGTGATTTGCAAGAAAAATTAAAGAAAGTTATAAAATATGCGTGAAAGAATATATCTTTGCTTGGCTCATATGAGCGGCAAGGAGCAGGACTTTATAAAGGAGGCCTTCGACACCAACTGGGTGGTGCCCATGGGACCGAATGTTAATGCGTTCGAGAAAGAATTAGAGAAATTCGTAACCTCTCCCCAGCCCTCTCCACAGGAGAGGGAGCTTCAACCTGACGAAAAAGAGCTTCCCCCTGACAAAAAAGATCTTCCCCCCTGCGGGGGGAATGAGGGGGGTTGTGTGGTCTGCCTCTCTGCCGGCACTGCTGCCGTGCATCTCGCTTTGCTCGCCTGCGGCGTTGGCCCCGGTGATGAGGTACTTGTTCAGACCTTCACTTTCTGCGCTTCGTCGCATCCTATAACATATCTCGGTGCCACACCGGTGTTTATTGACTCCGAAAAGGAGACATGGAATATGGATCCGGATTTGCTTGAAGAGGCTATCAAGGATAGGATTGTAAAGACTGGAAAGAAGCCCAAGGCTATTATTCCTGTGGCACTCTACGGTATGCCCTACCAGATAGACAGGATAATGGAGATTGCCAACCGTTATGATATTCCAGTGATTGAGGATGCCGCCGAGGGTCTTGGCTCTCGCTTCAACGGCCGGGTGCTGGGCACGTTCGGCAAATATGGTGTGTTGTCGTTCAACGGCAATAAGATGATCACCACATCGGGCGGCGGCGCTCTTATCTGCGAGAACGAGGATGACAAGAAAGAAATACTTTTCTACGCCA
>CAZJKZ010000118.1:0-6298 GCA_964546885.1 uncultured Bacteroides sp. | reverse complement strand
TGATCATACCCATTACAGTACCGAGAAGACCGACGAGAGTACCGAGAGTGGTGAGAGTAGCCACGATGGGGAGGTTCTGCTGGAGAGCAGGCATCTCAAGGGCGGTAGCCTCTTCGAGCTGTTTCTGGATAGTAAGGATTTTCTGCTCTTTGGTGAGCACTGTGTTAGAGTCCATTTCCTCATAAGATGCGAGAGCGGCAGCTACTACAGCAGCTACAGAACCCTGCTGCTGTTTGCAGAGAGCTTTAGCCTTAGCGATGTCACCTGCAGCAAGAGCTTTTTTCACGTTGCCTACGAAAGTAGAGATAGAGCCTTTACCTTTAGCACCTGAGAGAGCGAACCAACGCTCGAAAGAGATAACGATAACGGTAAGGAAGAGAGTCTGGAGGATAGGCACGATGAATCCGCCTTTGTAGATGGTACCCCAGAGATCGATGGGATGACCGTCCTCGAAGTGCATCGGGTGACCGAACCAGAAGATGAAGAGAAGGACAGCGATAACGCAGCATGTTACGATTACCCAGAATGCATTCTTGATGCCGGGGACGTTGGACTTGGCGTTAGCGGGCTTAGCCGACTTAGCGGCCTGAGCGGTGGGCTTTTGAGCTTCCATGTTTTAAAATTACTTGATTAATGAATTAGAATAATGATTGAATTTAATAATTATCTGTTTATCACTTTGTTGGCTCAACAATTCCCATATTGCATATGGTATTTTGAGTTAAGGTAGTCGTGCCTCCGAAGCATTGGCTTCGTAAACACTCTCGCAAAATTATCAATTAAATTTCTTTTGTCAAAATTTTTGGAGAGTTTTTTTAATTTTTTTCGACAATTTTATGCAATTATTATAAATTAATAATGTATTCCAAGTTTTTTTATTAATTTTGCAGTTGGATTTATTGATACACGTATTTTTTTCAACTGTTTCAACTTCGCTTATTGAGAAATCAATAATTAACTTAAAATACAACCATGACACTAAAAATTAAGAAGGGTCTTGACCTTGATCTCGCGGGAGGCTTAGAGCCGGGCGCAAAGCCTATACAGGTGAGCGTAAGCGAGTGTGCGGTCATACCTGATGATTTCCACGGGTTCGTGCCCAAGCTGGATGTCAAGGAGGGGGAGAAGGTGCTGCAAGGACAGTCCCTGCTTCACGACAAAAATCATGAGGCAGTGAAGCTGGTGGCCCCGGCAGCCGGCACCGTGAAAGAGGTGGTGCGCGGCGAGCGCAGAAAAATCGAAAGAGTCGTGATCGCAATCGAAGGCTCGGAAGCCGAGCAATACGACACTGCCGTTGGCGCCGACAAAGCCAAAGCCATCGACCTGCTCAGCCGCTCCGGCATGCTTGCTCGTATGCGTCAGCGCCCCTATGATATCGTGCCCGACCCGGAAGTGACGCCGCGCGACGTTTTCGTAACGGCAATGGACACAGCCCCACTTTCACCCGGACTAATCACGCTATCGTCGCTTGACGCAAAGGCGATGACCGCCGCCGTAAAGCTGCTTTCTTACCTGACCACAGGATCAGTATATATCTGCACAGGAGACGACTGGCGACGCGGAGACATACCCGGAGCCAAAATGGTGGAGGTTTCCGGAAAGCATCCCGCGGGCACAGTAGGGGCACAGATTGCCAATATCAAGCCCATCAACAAGGGAGAGACCGTATGGACCCTTGACATCATCACCCTTAACAAAATCGGCAAATTGCTCATCACAGGCACAGTGGACACATCTACTTTGCTTGCCGTGACAGGCTCGGAGGCAAGAAGGCCTCACATTGTGTCTACTATAGAGGGCGCGCAAGTGGCACCTATAATCAAAGGCGAACTGGCGCATCCCGACGGACACGTGCGCATAATAAGCGGCAATGTGCTCACAGGCACAAGCATAGGTCCTGACGGATTTCTAAGATTCCCCTATCGCCAGCTCACCTTAATACCCGAAGGCGACACAGCCAACGAGTTCATGGGCTGGGCATCGCTGTCGCCAAAGAAGATGAGCACGAACCGATCTTTCTTAGGCCACTTCTTCGGACGCAAATTCTCGCCCGACGCCCGTATTCTCGGCGGCCGCCGCGCCATGATTATGTCGGAAGAGTACGATAAGGTATTTCCGATGGACATCATGCCGGAATTTCTGCTCAAGGCCATCCTCGCCAAGGATATAGAGCAGATGGAGAAGCTTGGCATCTACGAAGTGGCTCCCGAAGATTTCGCTCTTGCCGAATACGTGGACACATCAAAGCAGCCTTTGCAAAGAATCGTGCGTGACGGTCTCGATTATCTCCGTAAGGAGCTGTCATAAACCATCGCCCCTAAAACCCAAAGGCTATCCAACCAAGCCATTAATTATCTATTGTCAACAATATATCCATTTACAAAAGTGAACCCATTAAAGAAATATATGGATAGTGTAAGGCCTCACTTCGAGGAGGGGGGCAAGCTGCATGCCTTCCGATCGGTGTACGACGGCTTTGACACATTCCTTTTCACACCCAACAGCACGTCTGCTAAGTCAGGTGAGGTGCACATCCACGATAGCATCGACTCCAAGCGTACCATGATCATCGTGGTGCTTGCCCTCATGCCATGCTTCTTCTTCGGGATGTACAATACAGGCTATCAGCACTGGCTCGCCTGCGGCGAGACATCGTTCCCCTTCTGGAGCCTTATGCTCTACGGCTTCCTTGCAATTCTGCCCAAAGTGGTGGTATCTTATGTGGTAGGTCTCGGTATCGAATTTATCGTGGCGCAATGGCGCAATGAGGAGATCCAGGAAGGATTCCTCGTCACGGGTATACTGGTACCGATGATTATCCCAGTGGAGACTCCGCTATGGATGCTTGCCGTGGCAGTGGCATTTGCCGTTATATTCGCCAAAGAGGTGTTCGGAGGCACCGGCTACAACGTGGTCAATATCGCCCTCGTCACCCGCGCTTTCCTATTCTTTGCCTATCCGGCCAAGATGTCGGGCGACGCCGTGTTCGTGGCCACAGGCAAGATGTTCGGCTTCGGCCCGGTGGCGCACGACGGCTTCACCTGTGCCACTCCGCTCGGACAGGTTGCTTCAGCCTCCGGCGGCGACTACACAATCACAGGCATCACCGGAGATCCCATCAGCACATGGGATGCCTTCGTAGGACTTATACCCGGCTCGTTCGGCGAAACCTCTGTTATATGCATATTAATAGGAGCCGTAATACTGCTCTTCACCGGCATCGGTAGCCTTAAGATAATGCTCTCCGTATTTGCCGGAGGTATAGTAATGGGATACATTGCCCATGCTTTCGCCACACCCACCTACCCCGCCTCCTACATGAGCGTTTGGGACCAACTTTGTCTCGGCGGTTTCGCGTTCGCAGCTGTGTTCATGGCCACTGACCCCGTCACCGCCGCTCGCACCAATGTGGGCAAATACATCTACGGATTTCTTATCGGCGTGATAGCCGTGCTCATACGCACCTACAACACCGGATATCCCGAAGGAGCTATGCTCGCCGTGCTGCTTATGAACTGCTTCGCACCGCTAATCGACTGGTGCGTCGTGCAGAGCAACATAAGCCGCCGCGAGAAACGTCTAACCGCTAAAACCTCTGAGCAATGAACAAGCAAAGCAACGTCTACACCATTATATATATAATAGTGCTGGTAGTGGTGGTTGGAGCAGCCCTCGCCCTTACCTCCATGTCGCTCAAGGACCGCCAAACCGAGAACGCCAACGCCGACAAAATGCGGCAGATATTGGCTTCAGTGAAAATCACGCCGGCTGAAGGCGAAGTGATAGCTGATTTCAACAAATATATCACCGAAAGCTATATGGTCAACGCCAAAGGCGAACGCGTGGAAGGCAACGCATTCAACGCCAATATGAAAACCGTGGCCGCCGAACCCGCCGCAGAGCGCAAGCTGCCCGTATTTGTATGCACCCTCGCCCCCGGCGATGTGAAATACATTCTTCCTGCCTATGGCGCAGGCCTCTGGGGCCCGATATGGGGGTATATCGCCGTAGACGGCAACGGATCTACAATCTATGGAGCATATTTTTCACACGAAGGCGAGACTCCGGGTCTTGGCGCCAATATTGCCACGCCTGAATTCTACGACCAGTTCGACGGTAAACAACTTCTCCACGACGGCAAGCTGATACCTGTAGAAGTGGTAAAAAAAGGGCTTAAACCCACCAACGACCAGGCCGACTACGTGGACGGCGTGTCAGGAGGCACAATCACCAGTAAGGGTGTAGGTGCAATGCTCGACAACTGCCTCGCCCCCTACCAATCATTCCTAACCAACCTCTCAACACACTAAGCCATGGCAGACAAAATTAACTATAAGGAGGTACTTTTCAATCCATTCTCCAAGAATAACCCTGTGATAGTGCAGGTGCTTGGTATCTGCTCGGCCCTCGCCGTCACAGCCAAGCTTGAACCTGCCATTGTAATGTCGTTGTCAGTAATCGCCGTCCTGGCCTTCGCCAATGTGATTATCTCGATTATCCGCAACACCATACCCACCAACATACGCATCATCGTGCAGCTTGTAGTGGTGGCGGGACTGGTGGTCATAGTCAATCAGCTGCTGATGGCTTACGCCTATGATGTGAGTCTACAGCTGTCAGTGTTTATCGGGCTTATAATCACCAACTGTATCCTTATGGGTCGCCTCGAAGCCTTCGCCATGGGCAATAAACCGTGGGCATCTTTTCTTGACGGTATAGGCAACGGCGTAGGCTACGCAATAGTGCTCATCATCGTGGCCTTCTTCCGCGAGCTTTTAGGCTCGGGCACTCTGCTCGGCTACCAGGTGATACCGCAATGGTGCTACGACCACGGATATATGAACAACGGACTTATGATCCTACCCCCCATGGCTCTGATAGTGGTGGCTTGCATCATCTGGGTGCATCGCTCATGCAACAAGGATCTTCAAGAGAAATAATTTGACAATCCTGACCCCTAAAGATTCAAAACTATGGAGAATTTCAATTTATTTATAAGGTCGATTTTTGTCGACAACATGATATTCGCCTACTTCTTGGGCATGTGCTCGTTCTTAGCCGTGTCAAAGAATGTAAAGACGGCTTTCGGCTTGGGCGTCGCAGTCACATTCATGCTTGTGATCACCCTCCCCATCAACTATCTGCTGCAAACATATGTATTGGCACCCGGAGCTTTGGTATGGCTCAGCCCCGAATACGCCGACGTCGATCTCAGCTTCCTCTCGCTTATAATGTTTATCGCTGTAATAGCCTCAATGACTCAACTCGTGGAGATGGTGGTGGAGAAATACAGCCCGTCGCTCTACGCGTCGCTGGGTATATTCCTGCCTCTTATCGCTGTGAACTGCGCCATCCTCGGCGGCTCGCTCTTCATGCAGCAGCGCGACTTCCCCTCAGTGTGGACCGCAGTATGCGCCGGCGGCGGCTGGGGTATCGGCTGGCTTCTCGCCATCACCGCCGTTGCAGCCATACGCGAACGCCTCGCCACCTACTCCAACATTCCGGGCCCGCTGCGCGGCATAGGCATCACCTTTATACTCACCGCTCTTATGGGCATAGCGTTCATGAGCTTCCTTGGCATCAAGATTTAAAAATCAGAAATTATGATCAGTACATCAATATTTTTACAAGCCACGCTCACGTCGCTCACCCTGCTGGCCGGCGTAGGCATTTTCCTGGCCACAACGCTTCTGCTGGTGATAGTGCTGCTCGTGGCAAAGCATTATCTTGTGCAGTCGGGAGCCGTGAAGGTCACCATCAACGGCGATACCACCGTAGAGACCCAAGCCGGCAAATCGCTGCTTTCGTCGCTTGCCGACCAAAACATCTTCCTGCCCAGCGCCTGCGGCGGCAAGGGCAGCTGCGGACAGTGCAAGGTGCAGGTATTTGAGGGCGGTGGCGAAATCCTGCCCACAGAGACGGTGCATTTCACTCGCAAGCAGATTCAGGACCACTGGCGTTTAGGATGCCAAGTGAAGGTGAAGAACGACATGAAGATCGGCGTGCCGGCATCAGTGCTCGACGTGCGCGAGTGGGAGTGTGAGGTTATCTCCAACCGCAACGTGGCCACCTTCATAAAGGAATTTATCGTGGCTCTTCCTCCGGGCGAGCACATGGACTTTATTCCCGGATCCTATGCTCAGATCAAGATACCCCCATACACCATGTCGTACGACAAAGACATTGACAAGAGCCTTATCGGTCCGGAGTATCTGCCGGCATGGGAGAAGTTCGGCTTGTTCACTCTCAAATGCAAGAACGAAGAGACCACCATACGCGCCTACTCTATGGCCAATTA
>CAZJKZ010000117.1:0-6425 GCA_964546885.1 uncultured Bacteroides sp. | reverse complement strand
ATAAGGGTAAGCTTCATAGCTGAATATTCTTTGCGTCCTGAGCCCCAAACACCGATAAGAAGGTACATCGGGATAAGTGCCACCTCATAGAACATGAACATTGTGAACATGTCGATGGAGATGAAGAAGCCAAACACACCTGTGCTGAGTAGGATTAGCCAAAGGAAAAATTCCTTAGGCATAGTGATGGTCCAAGAAGCAAATGATCCTGCAAAAACGATAATCGAAGACAGCAGAAGCATGGCTATAGAGATACCGTCGACACCAACAGCAAGATTGATGTTGAGAGGGGTGAACCACTCCCATGAATCAACATAAAGCATGGGCGAATTGTCGCCGGCAGCACGCAAGGCAAGGAAATCGACCAAAAGATAGGTCGAGAGCGCGATTAAAGCAACCGATCCAACCACCGCAACGGTGCGAACCTGCTTAATGTCGCGACAGAGGGCGAGCCCCAGAAGCATAAGCAGGGGTATCACCACAAAGTAGATTAATATATTCGAAAACATTGTAGACAGAATAAATTAGGATTAGCTGCTAAAATTATAGGATTACGAATAATGTACCGGCAATACCAAGAAGCAGAGCGCCGATGAGGTAGATCCATACATACATCTGCACTTGACCGCTCTGAAGGCCGCGGATAGCATAGGAGGCTTTGTTGGTCATCCAAGCGAAGCTGTCCATTGTGCCATCAATAATATGACGGTCGAACCATGCGATGGGGCGGCAGATACCGTTGAAGATAATCTTATGTGTGATGAACATATAAAGCTCATCCCAGTAGAAGCGGTGGTAGCACCAGTCCCAAAGGGCGGGTACCATATTCTTAACTTTGGTGGGAGCGTCGTTTTCTTTCTTGTACATCTTCATGGCCAAGAGAATGGCGCATACGGCAATTACAACGCTCGAAATCGCAATAACAGGATCGAGGTGTATGTCATAAGGCATACGGTTGTAAGTTACGAAATGACCGAAGGGGATAAAACCGGCAACACAAGATACAGCAGCAAGGAATATCAAAGGCAGCGACATGCACCAGGGCGCATCATGCGGTGTGTGACCGTGGTGTACTTTATGCTCCTTCCACCAGAAGATAAGGAAGTAGAGACGGAACATGTAGAACGCTGTGAGAGCGGCTACCATTGACATCCATACACCTACGATCGGGCTCCAGGAATAGCAAGCTGAAAGGATTTCGTCCTTAGAGAAGAATCCGGAGAACGGAGGTATACCGGCAATGGCAAGACAGCCGATAAGGAATGTCCAGTGGGTGATGGGCATATATTTGCGGAGTCCGTACATGGCAGTATAATCGTTGGAGTGTACTGCATGGATAAGAGCGCCGGCACCAAGGAACAGAAGGGCCTTGAACATTGCGTGTGTGAACATATGGAACATTGATGCCATATATCCGAGGCCGTGGTGGCAAGGCACGCCGTCGCCAAGAGAAGCAACGCCAAGCGACACCATCATAAAGGCAATCTGTGAGATGGTAGAGAATGCGAGCACGCGTTTGATATCGACCTGTGTGCAGGCTACCATTGCGGCGTAGAAGGCTGTAGCGGCGCCCACTACCACAATAAATGTAGTGGCATTCCAGTCGAGCATGTACACCATGAACATACGGGCTACCAAGTAAACACCTGCCACAACCATGGTAGCAGCGTGGATAAGGGCCGATACAGGTGTAGGACCTTCCATAGCGTCGGGAAGCCAGATATGCAAAGGCATCATTGCCGATTTACCCATACCACCGGTGTAGATGAGGATGAGGGCCCATGTGAGCACGGACGCACCCATGAATGTAGCGCCTTCTGTAGAAGCAAGTACTAATTCGGGATGAGAGGTAAGGGTGATGAAATCGAATGTCTTGGTGTAGAACGACAGGATAAGGATACCGATGAGGAAGCCTAAGTCGGCGAAACGAGTGACGATAAACGCTTTCTTCGATGCCGATACTGCCGAATGTTTGGTGTAGTAGAATCCGATAAGCAGATAAGAAGAAGCACCTACAAGCTCCCAACCGATATACATCTGGAAGATGTTGGTGGCTGTTACGAGAAGAAGCATTGAGAAGCTGAAGAGCGAGAGGAATGCATAGTAGCGCTGGAATCCCTTCTCTCCCTCCATATACCCCAAGCTGTAGAGGTGCACGAGAAATGAAATAGTGGTGATCACAATGAGCATAAGAGCCGAGATAGGATCGAGCAAGAAACCTATATCGATATGCAGATACTCAGTGAACTGAAGCCATACTGTGTTGAACAGCATCACCTGGATGCGTTCGCCAGCTTCAGTGATGAACTCAGGATTGAAATAGTAGGTGAATGCCGTGTAATATGACATTACCAAAGTGGCACCCATGCCCAGCACTCCAAGCCATCCGGCTGTCTTATGGCTAAGCTTTACGCCGACAATGCCCAGAAGTAGAAACATGAACAAGGGCAGACACAGGATCAAAAGTCCCAACGTGGATAGTGTAGATGTCATAGCTCTTAAAATTTCATCTGGTTAAGATCCTGCACATCCACATTTTTGACTGTGCGGAAGATATTAATAATAATAGCAATCGCAAGAGCTGTCTCTGCTGCAGCTATCGCTATGGCGAAAAGCGTGAAGAACATACCTTCGGTGTCGCCGGGGAAGAGATAGCGGTTGAAGAGTGCGAAGTTAACATCTACGGCATTAAGCATCAACTCAAGCGAGATGAGCATCGCAATCATATTTTTGCGGGTGATAAAACCATATACTCCGCAGCAGAACATTATAAGTGTGGGCACGAGCCAGTAAATCAATTTAATTTCCATCGTGAGAATCAACGTTTACGGGCGATTACAACACCACCGATTATACATGCTAATAATAACACACTCACTGCTTCGAAAGGCAGAAGATACTGTGCGTGGCCGGTACCCATCAGCGTTTCGCCAAGCTGCTTCATGGTCTGAGATTCCATGTGCGGCATCGTTACATAGTTGATGGTGCGTTCCACCAGAGAGTAGCCTGCGATAACAAGCATCGCCAAAGCTGCTACAACTCCGAGGCCTCGCGATTTCGAAGTTAGCTTCTCGGTATTGTCACCGGGCTTGCTCGTCAGCAAGATTGAGAAGACGAACAGCACCACAATACCTCCGGCGTAAACCGCAATCTGAACTGCGCCCAAAAATTCGTAACCCAGCATGAAATAGAGTGCGGCGGCTGCGAAAAGCGTGAAGAGCAGGAATGTGGCTGCGCGAAGGATTTTGCGGGTGGTGACAGTGAGTACCGAGCAGATGATCATCACTGCTGCGACGATCACGTACATAATGATACTTCCTACTGATTCCATATAGTTTTTTATTATTTCTTTTATGTGATATATGATGGCTTAAAGGAGTGTACTTACCTCTTTATTTGTTGGCGTCACGGGCGGCTTTAGCTTTGAGAGCAGCTTCGATTTTCGCAAGCTTTTCTTCGGCTTTGGCCTTCTCCTCTGGAGTTGTGGCGGCTGCAACAGCAGCTTTTGCGGCTTCTATAGCTTTGTTGGCTACGGCTGTGGCTTTATCCTCTACAGCGGGAGCAGCGGGAGCTTCTTTAGCGGCTTTGGCTTTGAGAGCAGCTTCGATTTTTGCGAGTTTCTCTTCTGCCTTGGCCTTATCCTCAGGAGTTGTGGCGGCGGCGACAGCAGCTTTTGCGGCCTCAAGGGCTTTATTGGCTGCTGCATTTGCGGGAGCTGCAGTCGGAGCGGCTGCACCTTCGCGGGCGGCTTTAGCCTTCATGGCTGCTTCGATTTTTGCTTGGCGTTGTGCCTGAGCCTTAGCTATTTCTTCAGGTGAGGGAGCCGGTTCTTCCTTTTCAGGCAGATAATTTAGCTTTTTCACCAGTTTTTCGCGTGTGAATACGGCCTGCTCGAAATCGTTGGAGAACGCAAGAGCATCTGTAGGGCAGTTGGTGACACACAGATTGCAGAATGTGCATGTGCCCAGGTCGTAGATGTATTTGTCAAGTTTTTTCTTTTTTTTGCCGTCAATGGTATCCACCATTTTTGTTTCAAGCGTGATGGTGCCGTTGGGGCATACTCGTTCGCATGTGCCACAAGCAATGCATTTGTGGTTACCGTCTTTGTCGTAAACCAGCTCGAGAATGGCGCGGAATCTTTCCGGCCATTTGTAAGTGTTACGGTCCTCGGGATAGAACTCTGTGATTTTCGGGGTCACGAATTCCTTTCCGGTAACACCGAGACCGGTAACGAGGCTCTTGATACCTGAGCCGAGTCCTGATAGATATTCTTTAATACTACCCATTTTTTTTATTACTTTCGGGTTTTATATTGATTTATTATCTATTAATTGCGCAAACGCTTTATTTTGTGCCTCCTTCGGTGGGGTAGGGGGGAGCGTAGGGCGCTTGCTATGATGTATATATGATCAATCACGCGACTGGCCGCCCACGATGTCGAGCAGTTCGTTGGTGATACCTTGTTGTCTGAGTTTGTTGTATTCGAGCTGTAGCTGTTCGAGTAGTTTCTTTGCATTGTCGTTGGCGCTTTGCATTGCCATTACACGGGCAGCCTGTTCTGATGCACGATTTTCTCCGAACACTTCCTGCATCATCGAAAGAAGATACAAAGGAAGAGCGGTCTGGAAAATCACTGAAGAGTTTGGCTCGAAAATATAGGGTCGCACTGTCACCTTGGCTTTATCGGCACTGAAGGTCTCGGGCGTGATAGGCAGCATCTTGTCAGCTTTAGGACGCTGACGGCTAATTGATATGAAATTCATGTACACGACATCGACACGCTGCACTTCGCCTTTGAGGAACCGCTGCATCAGCATTTCGTTGAAATCCTTTACGGTATCTCCCGTGCTTTTGCTGTTGATGTCTTCAGTGTTCATTACTGTCACTGTAGGGCTTGCGAGCTTTGCCACAGCTTTCACCATTCTTTTGCCGATAGGATAAATATCTATTTTCACTCCTTCGCCATATTGATCGTGCAGATCGTCGATATGTGAGCGCAGGTGTTTGAAAATATTGGCATTATATGCTCCGCAGAGGCCATCGTCGCTGCCTAAGATCACTATGGCCATGCGTTCTACCGGAGAAGTCTGCGTCAATGGCGACGAGAATTCAGCATCGGCGCTTAATAGATTGCCTATGATGGTCTCTATCTGGTTGCGGAATGGCAGTAGACGACGTAGCTCTCCTTCGGCTTTTCTCATTTTTGCCGATGAGATCATTTTCATCGCGCCGGTGATCTTTTCTGATGAAGCCACCGAGCCGATGCGTCCTTTCAATTCTCTTAGTGTTGCCATTGTAAAAAGTTTTTGATATAGTGGCGAAGGCCGGAGCCTTCGCCATTAAGTAAGATTTATTTTGCGAACGATCCTGCTACTTCACGAGCGGCTTCGGTAAGCTTGTTTGTAGCGTCGTCAGTGAGTTTGCCTTGTGCTATTACAGCGAGTACGTCTTCGCTGTGACGAGCATGCAGTAGCTGAAGCAGCTGTTTTTCAAATTCTGACACCTTTTCCATGGGCACATCGCTCAGAAGGCCGTTGACGCCGCAGTATATAAGTGCCACCTCATCTTCCACAGCCATAGGATGGTACTGGGGCTGGATGAGAAGACGCTCGTTTTTGCGGCCTTTGTCAATGACACGGGCGGTTACGGGGTCGATATCACCACCGAATTTGGTGAATGATTCAAGCTCGCGGAACTGAGCCTGGTCAATTTTGAGAGTACCTGCCACTTTCTTCATCGACTTGATTTGTGCGTTACCACCCACACGGCTCACGGATATACCCACATTGATTGCGGGACGAATACCGCGGTTGAACAGTGCCGTCTCAAGGAATATCTGTCCGTCGGTGATAGAAATCACGTTGGTCGGGATATAAGCTGATACGTCGCCTGCCTGAGTCTCGATGATAGGAAGTGCTGTGAGCGAACCGCCACCTTTCACCTTATCTTTAAGAACGGCGGGAAGGTCGTTCATCTTCGAGGCTACTTCCTGATTGTCGATGATTTTGGCTGCACGCTCCAATAGACGAGAATGAAGATAGAAGATATCGCCGGGATAAGCCTCACGACCGGAAGGACGCTTAAGGATAAGCGATATTTCGCGGTAGGCGACAGCTTGCTTGGAAAGGTCATCGTACACGATAAGTGCGTCACGACCGGTGTCACGGAAATATTCGCCAATGGCTACGCCGGCAAAGGGAGCATAATAGCGCATAGAAGCCGAGTCGGAGGCTGTAGCTGCAACAACTACGCTGTAGTCCATGGCTCCGTTTTTGCGCAAGGTGTCTACCAGTGCTGCAATAGTTGAGGCTTTCTGACCTATAGCCACGTAGATGCAGTATACGGGATGACCTTCGTTGTAGCCTTTACGCTGGTTGATTATAGTGTCAATAGCGATAGCGGTCTTACCCGTCTGTCTGTCGCCG
>CAZJKZ010000116.1:0-6429 GCA_964546885.1 uncultured Bacteroides sp. | reverse complement strand
AAATCCTCATCGAGAACACCGAGACCCGCGACCAGCCCAAAAACAAAGAAAACGCCTTGCGACTCCTTAAATCCATGCTTTACGACAAAGAACTAAAGCACCGAATGGAAGAGCAAGCCAAGGTGGAGGCCGGGAAGATGAAGATTGAGTGGGGATCACAGATACGATCATACGTATTCGATGACCGCCGCGTAAAAGACCATCGTACCAACTACCAAACCTCCGACGTATCGGGGGTGATGGACGGCGATATCGACGACTTCATAAAGGCATTTTTAATGGAATTCGCAGGAGCCGAGGACAAATAAACCAAATAGCGGAAATAGGTAAAATTGCCCGGTTTATCGACAAAAAAATGCACATTTATGCCGAAAAAGGTAAAAAATGATTAATGAAGCTATGATATTTCCTTTAAAATTTCTTTATTTCAATAAAATTTATTTACTTTGCATCGCAAATTTGATTATTAATTAAAAAACTAATTCATTATGTCTGAAATTGCAGATCGCGTAAAAGGTATTATCGTTGACACTCTCAGCGTAGATGAAGGCTCTGTTACAGAAACAGCTACATTTGCTGACCTTGGTGCTGACTCTCTTGACACCGTAGATATCATCATGTCGTTCGAAAAGGAATTCGACATTAAAATCAGCGACGACGAAGCTCAGAAAATCGCCACTGTTGGCGATGCAATCGCATTCGTAGAGAAAGCTAAAGCTTAATATAAAGCTAACACCTATCAACGTATCCCCCTTTTCACTTTAAATAATAAGAAATGGAATTAAAAAGAGTAGTAGTAACTGGTGTGGGAGCGCTCTCACCTCTTGGCAACGACGTTGACACCACATGGGCCAACGCAAAAGCCGGAAAGAGCGGTGCAGCACCTATTACACACTTTGATGCTTCACTGTTTAAGACTCAGTTTGCTTGTGAAGTCAAAGGCTTTAACCCCGATGAATATTTCGACAAGCGCAAACAGCGCCAGCTCGACCTATACGCCCAGTACGCTCTTGTTGCTGCCCGTCAGGCCGTAAAAGACGCCGATCTTGAAAGCGAAGGTATCAATAAAGATCGCGTGGGAGTGATCGTGGCTGCCGGTATCGGTGGTCTCCATACCTTTGAGGAAGAGGCCGGATACTATGCGAAGAACGAAGCAAGCGGTCCCCGCTATAGCCCATTCTTCATTCCCAAAATGATTGCCGATATTGCATCAGGCCACATATCAATGGAGTATGGCTTCCACGGTCCGAACTACGGCATCGTGTCGGCTTGCGCATCATCCAACAACGCCATTATCGACGCATTCAACCTTATCCGTTTAGGCAAGGCTGACGCTATCGTGACCGGCGGCGCAGAAGCTGCTATCTACCCCGCAGGCGTAGGTGGCTTCAACTCCATGCATGCGCTCTCTACCCGCAACGATACTCCTGAAACAGCTTCTCGCCCCTTCAGCAAGAGCCGTGACGGATTCGTAATGGGAGAAGGAGCAGCAGTGCTCGTGCTCGAAGAGCTTGAGCATGCCAAAGCACGCGGAGCCAAAATCTACTGCGAAGTGGCAGGCGGCGGTATGTCAGCTGATGCTTACCATATCACAGCTACCCACCCCGACGGCTTAGGAGCAATCCTTTCAATGGGCGAAGCCCTTAAGGATGCGAATATGACACCCGAAGACATCGACTACATCAATGTACACGGTACATCAACCCCTGTAGGAGATATCTCCGAAGTCAAAGCCATAGTGAAGCTCTTCGGTGATCACGCCCATAAGCTTAACATTTCTTCCACAAAATCGATGACCGGACACCTTCTCGGTGCAACGGGCGCAATGGAGGCTTTGTTCTGCCTAAAGGCTATTGAGGATCAAATCATCCCTCCCACAATTAACCACGAAGAAGGCGACGAAGACGAAGAAATCGACTATTCGCTCAACTTCACCTTCAACAAAGCTCAGGAGCGCGAAGTACGCGCCGCTCTGTCGAACTCGTTCGGCTTCGGCGGGCACAACGCCACTCTGATTCTTAAAAAATATGAAGATTAGACAATACCCTCAATAAATTTTTCATTTTTACCCCTTTTAGCGGTGTCATCGTGAGATGGTACCGCTAATCTTTTATATGAGAAGCTGCTTCAATTTGCCATTGCGAATTACAATATTATGGCGGATTTCACGTTAATTATATTGCGGTGTCTATCGTATAAGTCCACCGGCTTTTCCATCAATCCGTATGAGATTTTTGAAACACATAATATTATTACTATTTACCGTCATCTGCTTCGCATCAGCCTCAGCCCAAGCAGGCTCAAATGCCTACACTTTTCTTGACATACCGCTGTCATCGCGCATTTACGGCCTGGGAGGTGTGAATATTTCGCTTGTTGACAACGACATAAGCACAATTGACCAAAATCCGGCTCTGTTGGGAGGCGAAATGTCAGGACAAATAGCACTGGGATATATGCGATATGTCGGCGACAGCAACTTTGCTGGACTACGCTATGCACATGCTGCAGGCGAACACGCCGCCTGGTCGGCAGCAATACAGTATTTTGGATACGGCGACATTATTGAAGCTGATGAGAGCGGCACCCAACTCGGCAAGTTCGCTCCAAAGGACGCAGTGTTTATGGGCGCGTACTCTCACGACATAACGGACAGACTCAGAGGCGGCATAAACCTAAAGGCCGCTTACAGCACATATGCCGAATATTCAGCGTTTGCGGTAGCCACTGACTTAGGCATTAATTATTTTGACTCCGACGAGGATTTGTCGCTGTCGGCAGTGGTGGCCAATCTCGGCGGACAGGTGAAAAAATTCAATGAGAAATATGATCGACTGCCTATCGATATCCGCTTAGGCTTCTCAAAGGTATTCACCGGTTTTCCTATCCGATTGTCCGTCACAGCGTGGAACCTGACCAAATGGTCTCTCCCCTACTACGAGTACGGCGACGGCTCAATGCAAACCGAACTTAAGAAGAAAGACTCTTTCACATCCAACTTATTCCGCCACCTTGTGTTTGGTGCCGATCTTGTCAGCTCGCCCAACTGGTACCTCGGTATCGGCTACAACTATAAGCAACGCACCGACATGCAGACCCACCAGCGCAATATGCTCTCAGGCTTCTCGCTATCGGGAGGTATAAGAGTGTCAGATTTTGCAATAGGGATTGCCTTCGCGCAGAGATACACCGGAGCGTCAACATTCATGTTCAATCTGTCGGCAGATTTATCATCCATCCTGTAGGACTATTATAAACAACCAAGAATTTAACTACATCTCCATGCAAAAAATCGTCATAGCTATTGACGGCTATTCATCATCGGGCAAGAGCACAATGGCTCGCCGTTTGGCATCAAAAATAGGATACAGATATATCGACTCGGGTGCCATGTACCGCGCGGTCACACTTTGGGCTATGCGCCAGGGACTAATCGATGACCACGACCTGGTGGACGAACCTCAACTCATCACGGCATTGCCGCAGATTTCAATTGATTTCCGAATCAACGAGGACGGCAGCCAAGACACAATGCTCAACGGATTGGATGTAGAGCGGGAGATACGCCAGCTTGCCGTGTCGAACCACGTATCCACCATTGCTGCCATTCCTCAGGTGCGCCACGCACTCGTGGCTATGCAGCAGGCGATGGGACGCGACAAAGGCATCGTAATGGATGGCCGCGATATTGGCACTACCGTGTTTCCAGACGCAGAAATGAAGGTGTTCGTCACTGCCTCGGCACAGACACGCGCTCAACGCAGATTTTCCGAACTGATAGACAAAGGTAGCCATGTGACTTTCGAGGAAGTAATAGCCAACGTGATACACCGCGACCATATCGACGAGACACGCGCCGAGAGTCCATTACGCCGTGCGTCCGATGCCCACTTACTCGATAATTCACATATGACCGTGGAGGAGCAGGACAATTGGATACTGAATCTCTATAACAGCATATCAACAGACACTGCGGACAAATGACACCAACTGTAGAAATCGACAGCCGATCAGGATTCTGCTTTGGTGTAGTAAACGCCATAAATAAAGCGGAAGAAGAACTGCAAAAAAGCGGCACTCTCTACTGTCTGGGCGACATCGTGCATAATAGCGACGAGGTGGAGCGTCTGCGTTCAAAAGGCCTCATCACCATCACGCACGAGCAAATGTCGCAGCTTCATGATGTGAAGGTGCTTCTGCGCGCCCACGGCGAACCTCCGGAGACATACGCTCTTGCCAAGAAGAACAACATAGATATAATCGATGCCACATGTCCGGTGGTACTCAGGCTACAGCGCAATATAAAAGGCACCTACGACAGCACGCCTGACACACAGATCGTGATTTACGGGAAGAAGGGACATGCCGAGGTACTCGGTCTGGTGGGACAGACTGACGGAAACGCAATAGTGGTGGAGGACACTGACCAAATCGACAAAATAGATTTCTCACGCGACATTGCCCTCTACTCGCAGACCACTAAATCGCTTGAAGGGTTTGCGTCAATGACAGGCGCTATAAGCAGAATGAAAGCACAGGATACGCATTTCAAATCCTATGATACGATATGCCGCCAGGTGGCAAATCGCGTGGAACATCTCGTTGAGTTTGCGAAACATCACGAGGTAGTGCTTTTCGTGGCAGGGGCCAAAAGCAGCAACGGCAAAATCCTATACAACAATTGCCTGAGCGTGAATCCCCGCACCTATCTAATCTCCAATGAGTCGCATATCCAAGAAGAATGGCTCAGAGATGCTTTGTCAATAGGAATATGCGGAGCCACATCCACTCCGCGCTGGCTTATGGAGAAGGTGCGCGACCGAGTGGAGGAAATAATCCACAGCGAAGCGAAAAATCAATAGCTAACAAGGATATCAGCTAACGGGCGAGTAGACGGATTGCCGGAGGCAATCTCCTGCTCGCCTATCTCTTTTGCCATTTCGGGATAAAGGTTGGCAATATTGCACATAAGGCGTAGACCAGTGTAATGGCGGATAGCGTCTTCATCGCCTATCAATTCAATTGCCAAATCGCGCGCATACGGCTCGTGGCGCAGCAAACGATGGCATAATATATCCGCCACCTCACGCACAGGCACAGACTCTATCCATCTGTGTGCGTCGTCAATGGTAAAGGCCTCTTTAGGCATAAGCATCGGAGCTATAAGCATGCTCTCCCTGGTGGTAGAATTTGCCCACAATTTTTCGGCAAGCTCTCTATCTTGCACTACGGTATTAGCTATATCCACGAGCTGCGGCAGATTCACCCCGAAAATTATTTTAAAAGGGCTGCCTGCCTTACGCAGGGTATCAGCTATCACGCCATTGCGCATCGCAAACATTTGACGCTTTACTGACTGCATAGCATTGAATTTAGATTCTTCTTCCATGTTTTTAAATCCTTCAATATCAGGTTCTGAGAGCTCCTGCGATATAACAATGAATTATCCAATAGTAAATATTAACGCTATAATTATTAATGCTATAATATTAAAGACGAGGGGAGAGAGATGGTGGCGTAGCCACTAAATAATGTAGCCGTGGGTGACAACCCACGGATGTGGATATTATCGCCACATCAACCGATTTATCGGTTGAATATTAAGACCGTATTCGACCAATAAATTAGTCGGTGAGGGTGATGCAATCAAGATTTCCGTGGGTTAATCACCCATGGCTACCATATTTCACCGCTACGCGGTGAGCGGTCACTTGGCATTGTTTTGGTGTATCAAAAAGGCTCCTGCAACGCAGGAGCCTTGGAATGCTATTTCGGCAAAATTATTTTGCAGAGAGCTTTTCGCGCAGAGCCTGCAGAGCATCGAGGTCGCCGAGTGTTGTCTTCTCGATTTGGGGAGCTGCGGGAGCAGCTTCTTCCTGACGCTTGGGCTGACGCTGACGTTTGTTGCGTTCTGCTGTCTTCTCAGCGCGAGCTACATCTTCGAAGATGCGGCTGTGAGAAAGGATGATGCGCTTGCTGTCCTTGTTGAACTCAATCACCTTGAACTGAAGCTTCTCGTCAACCTTAGCCTGTGAGCCGTCTTCTTTGATAAGGTGCTTGGGAGTAGCAAATCCTTCAACACCGTAAGGCAGAGCCACTACAGCGCCTTTGTCGAGCATCTCGATGATTGTGCCTTCGTGTACAGAGCCAACAGTGAAGATTGTCTCAAATACATCCCAAGGATTTTCTTCGAGCTGCTTGTGGCCAAGGCTCAAGCGACGGTTGTCTTTGTCGATTGCGAGCACCTCAACATCGATGTCAGCACCGATCTGAGTAAATTCGCTGGGGTGTTTTACTTTCTTTGTCCAAGAAAGATCGCTGATGTGGATCAAGCCCTCAACGCCCTCTTCGATTTCAACAAATACGCCGAAATTGGTGAAGTTGCGCACTTTTGCAGTGTGGCGGCTTCCGATAGGATATTTGATTTCG
>CAZJKZ010000115.1:0-6482 GCA_964546885.1 uncultured Bacteroides sp. | reverse complement strand
GTACATTATAAGGCGTTAATTCGCTGTTTGTTAGCTTTTTATACAGTCTGCATCGAAAAGCAAAGTCAATTAAACGGTTGATTAGCAATGATTCGGCGGATTTCAATAAAACAAATTCTCAAGTCGCAAAGTAGCGATAATTAGTACTTAATATCACAATTAAAAGTCATCATTTAATTAACTTGTCGCATTCCCCCCCCCATATCTATGAAACAGAGAAATGCCGGTAAGTACTCCGAGGTCTGACTTTAGCTTTTCGCTGAAATTTCAGTCTATGTCAAAAGCATATTCAAACCATATCACCATTTCAAATTGTTTTGCAATATTTGTAGCGAGTTAAACAAGTAACATCATGTCAGCTTATTACATACGCTTTTCGTTATTATGATCGTTGTCATTGCATGAAGCTTGCTCATTGCATTAGTCGTGGACTTTTTATTCAATACTATCTCTTTGCCAAAATCATCGACAAATGACCCTATTATTTCAAGCACATAAAAGCCGGTTATTCCGGTTAGCTCGTCATCTTTAAAAAATAGACTTGGGGAAAACCAGCATCCACATCTTCAGGGAAATGATAATAAAAAGCCTCAACACCCCGGGATTCACCCAGGTGCTCAATATGGTTGCCGTACATCCCGACGAATCGTAAAAACGCACTGTAGAAACCCCTACGACTTATATAAGTATATTATTAGTCATAAGATTAGTGTCGGTTATTACATAACCGTGCCCTGTCAATCAAACGCACACCCATTTCAAAACATTTTTCTTCATCTATAGGAAACTGCATTTGGTGTCGATTTATCCGATCATCAGCGTTAAATAAATCAGCATTCATTTTTGAATAATCTACGAATTGGAGTGTGGCGTAGGAATTATATTGCTCGGCATAACCGAGAATAACTTCGAGATTACTTTTTGTCATTCCCAATGAAATGTCATAGCCGTTTGCATTATAATCTTCCTCATATGCATTCATTGTAAATATTAATCCGGCAGGAATAATACGATTACCCAGAATCCTCTTAATGTTTCCTTCTTCCATTTGATAAGAAGTAAGTGGATAGAGAAACCTTTCCAAAAACGCACGTACCATTCCCGAAGGGTAACCGAAAAAATTCGGTGAACCTATAACGATTGCATCCGCTTCAAAAGCTTTTTCCAATATGGGACGTAAATTATCGCGTATCGCACATAATCCACCGGTTTTATTTCCCTTTCGTTTGCAAGCGAAGCACTCCAGACATCCCTTTATAGGCTGATCATACAGGTTTATAAACTCAGTTTCAGCTCCAGATGTTTTTGCCCCTTCAAGAGCTTTCCTAACAAGAGTGGCTGTATTCCATTGTTTCCTTGCACTTCCGTTTATTCCTAATATTTTCATTGCAAAATAATAATTTCATTTTAAATCTACAACAATCATCTGTTTAAACTTGTTTATAGTAAAATTCATTCTGTTATTTGCGTCAAATATGGTTTTCTGACTTCCTATTTATAAAATAAACATAAATCGAATGACAAGTATGTGGAAATACTTTTTTATTTTACTTTTGTCCGGTTTGATTTCCTGCGCAAGACATACCGGTAATAATGAAACAGATGCTTCAGACAACACCGGCTCTAAATTAACGGATGTTTCATCGGTCAGAGATATCTACGGTAAATGGATGATTGAAAATATTGTGGAAAATGACTCTTCATATATTCGACCGATCGAAACCGAGCCTCCGACAACTGCTTATTTCACTTTTGACACAGAAGATTCTTTCGGAATCATGACAAATTGTAATCATTTGAATGGAAAATATCTTTTGCACGGCGACTCGATGCGTCTTGAGGATATTTCATATACAGAGCTGGCATGCGACAATATGCGGATGGAGAATCTCCTAAAAAAAATACTTCCGTCTGTCAGCTATCTTGATGCAATAAACGACACTGTCTTGCGACTGAACTGCGAAATAGAATCTTCATATATTGTTCTGCGAAAAATAACTACTGATATAAAATAATTTCATTTTATTTAAAAACATACCATGAAAATCCATAACTTATTTGACCTCTCTGGTAAAGTCGCAATTGTAACCGGTGGCGGCGACGGAATCGGAAAAGCATCCTGTGAGATTCTAGCAGCGGCAGGTGCATCAATAGTTGTGAGCGACATATCTTTTGAGAAAGCCAAGACCGTTGCCGACGGCATTTCACTTTCAGGAGGTCAAGCAAAAGCAGTTTCATGCAATGTACTTGACAGCAATGACCTTACCAAGCTTGTGGAATTTGCCGCCAATACGTTCGGAACCATCAACATACTTGTAAACAATGCAGGCCTCGGGGGTGGAGGCAGGGAAAACCCGTTCAAAATAGACCGTAGCTATGTCGAGCGTATTTATGCCATAAATGTATTCGCACCATGGCAGCTATGCAAACTCGTAGCTCCCTATATGGAGAAATCGGGATATGGAAGCATAATAAACATCACATCCATGAGCAGCATCAACAATAGCCCTGACATGGCTATATACGGCTCGTCAAAGGCTGCCCTCAATCATCTGGCTTCCAATCTGGCCTTTGACTATGGCGCAATGGGCGTCCGGATAAACAACGTAGGTCCCGGTGCAACCCGTACAAAAGCTCTGGCCTCTGTTCTGACGCCAGAAATAGAAGCGAAAATGCTTGCGCACACACCCATACACCGACTTGGAGAAGTGTCTGATATAGCGGGAGCTGTGCTCTATTTCGCCTCTCCCGTTTCGGCATGGGTCAGCGGACAGACACTGATGATTAACGGCGGAGGCATCCAGACATTGGACTAGATCGCCAGATAAAACAAAATTCCAGCAAAATTGTCGATATGACACGAAATTTACCTGTTTGTAATTTTCCGGGCATTGCCGTTCTGCTTAATGATATAGGTTCCTTTATTTAACTCCACTAACCCCGACATATCTTTTTTCGAAATCATCACTCCGTTAAGATTATAGATTGCGACTGTTCCCGACATATCAACTACAACAAGCTCCAACAGCATCAATCTCAGGATATGACGACGGACTGTCGGGATTATTACGTATGGCTGAAATCAACGCTGCCCAGAAATTGCATCGTGATATTTCTATTTTCATTGCTGTTATTATTGATTTTGATTTGCAGTAAAGAGGATTCAAGCCTCATCAAATCTATCATCGAACGTTAAAATTTATGCAAAATTGACGTAAAAGCCTAAAATAACCATTTTACATTACCATAATCTCAAATATTTTGCGTAACTTTGCATATAAAGTAACAATCAGTATCACTGATATAAAACATTATGGGCGTAATCACAGACATCAGAGCATAAGCACAGTATCAATCATCAATAAATAACTCGTGGAAGGATTCTGTATGACAATATACCGGCCTTCCCATTCGAAGATGATATGAATTGGTAAGACTCAAAGACTTGAATTGACTTTACTTGCGCCTCAAAATTTGGACTAACTGCCATTGAAGATTATCAATAATAGAGTGCTTATCACCGTCGAAGCAACCGACTGGAAAGAGGCCGAACTAATAAATACCACATTACCTAGCAAATAAAACAGTCCCAATATGAACATCACAATAAAACCGGCATACATCTTCTTCGGTATCGGTCTTCACGAACCGGATATCCATACAAACGCACCGAAGACAGGCGACCCCGTTATCAGCGACAAAGTCGGCATCACTTACACCGTCAAAGAGTGGAATGTCGGCGGTGGCAGCGAATTCGTAGTTCCCGGAACCTAAATAATCGATAACCCCATGAAACGTATTAATCATATACTAGCTTTATCGCTCATTCTACTACTGTCATCCTGCTCTCAGGATGATTCGACAGAAAATGATCTTTTAGCAGACGACGACGGAATCTCTTTTTTTGCCTACATGCCCGGCGTATCTAGGCAGGCCAATTATGATTTAAAAAACCAATTTCTTCCAGACAGCTTTACCGTCTCGGCTATCTCTCCCGAAGGTGCCGAGGGCTTTCTCAATACTTTTTTCGAAAACAAGATCGTCAGACGCGAAGTCGACGGTGCTTTTCGATCTGATAGATGCAGATGGGCCAGTAATCGTGGCGGGAATGACGGACATCTGAAATTCTTCGCCTTTCACCCCTCGTGCGCCGAGATGAAGACCCGTGCCGGTGTCGGCAACGAATGTTTTGTCTATTCCAACTCGTCAAAAAAAGACGCCTCCGGCGTCAGCTACGATTACCGCCTGACCAAATTTCGCGTAGCTCCCGACATATCAAATCAGGTCGACTTTGTTTCCGCTATTGGCGAAGGCAACAAGACCGAACATCTTTACAGCAATATCGAGCTGACTTTCGAGCATCAGCTCTCAGGGGTTGAAATCAGCGCGTGGGGAGCAGCCTCGCTCTACGACATCGAGGTGGCCGGCTGGCGCGTGGGTGGCATTGTCGTGGAGGCTGACTTTGGCCTCTCGACCGAGATTGCGAATCCGGGGCAGAATAACAATACAATCGGCGAGTGGTTCTTTCCCTCCGATCCACTGCGTGGATATGTGGATTATGTCTTCGTCCCGAAGGATAAAGTGGTTCGGATCAACGCTGCCGAGCACAACACCCCAGAGACAGCCGTCTCACTTTTGGGCGGTGGCGGCAGAGCTTTGCTCATACCTCAGAAACAGGACATGTGGGATTACAAAAATAACAAGACCGGCACCCCAAAGGGTATGTATTTCAGTGCTCTTGTTCGAATCACTCAGCATGTCGGCGACCACCACTGCATCTTCCCATCCAATGATCCCGAAGCACAGGACTATATCGTGTTCTTGTCGGTTAGCAAGGCCGACGGCATAGTGATGAAGCGCCTTGACAAAAATGGCAACATCTTCGGCACCGACATTAAGTATAATATTCCTGACACCGAAGAACTCCGCTGCTATGGATGGGCTGCCGCTCCGGCAAAAGTCGACTGGAAAGCAGGTTATACCTACCACTACGTCCTGAATTATACTAATGGCGTGGGCGTGCATGACCCCTACGATCTTAACCCTGCAAGCACCATCGTGAATTGGGGCGGTGTAGAAATCACCACCACCACCGGCAACTGGAGTAGCGGTGGCGTTATCGGTGGCGTTAACGGTAGCGGTGGCAGTAGTGGTAGCTGGGGATCCTATAATAATAACACGGCTCCTGACGGAACCGTCTGGTGGAAGTGATTAATTCTCTACTCACATTCCAAACTAATAAAACGAAATCAAGATGCACAAAATATTGACAAGTATTTTCCATTTCCAATCGGCAGGGGTTATATTGCTTTTGCTGATATTGACGGGCTGCGCTGATGAAATAGTTTATACTTCATCCAATGAATGTGACGATCAGGGACGCGAAGTTTTGATGCCCCTGTCTCTTGAAGTGGAAGGCATGGTCACTCTAAATGCCACTACCCGCAGCAATTCTTCTGACAATAACAATGACGATTTTTACCCTACCGTGGAGAATCCCGATCCACGGATTACAGAAGACGAGTCGCGTCTGCATGACTTCTGGGTTCTGCAATATAACTCTGCGGGTCACAGAGTCGGCATGCCATATTATCAGGAATACTCCGGCTCAGGCGACAAACCGGTTATACCGATTTTGATTCCCACGCGACCCGACAGCCGGTTCACCACCGTAATAGTTGGCAATACCGGCAACCCCAAACTTTTCACTGATGATAACTCGGCGACAGTCAGAAAAGTCAAGAATGTCCACAAACCCATGAAAAACGCCGATGACGTGTGGGTCGTCATTGACGAAAAGAAACACCTGCCGATGAGTGGCAAACTTGAGGTAGATTATAATACGCTGTCATTAAGCGTTCATCTCCGCCCCAATGTGGCTAAACTCCACCTCTATTTCAAGCTTATGAAGACTACAGATGGCGAAGGAGATGCCGGCGGCGGCAATAGCTGGGATAGAAAGCGCAAGACCCTTGCTGTGAACTGGGGAAATGTGCCCGACCTCCCATACGCCGATATTCTCTACGATGCTGACAACTACAACACTGACGAGCTTAGGTACCCCTCTCCCGTCAATGAGGCCAAACTCAACCTCTTTCCCCTCACCGAGGATAAGGAAAAATTGAATGAAGTAGTTGGCTACGCCCTGGACATGTCTGACAAGCCCGCGACGATCGACGTATATCTGCCTCGCAACACGCAGGGTGTCAACCAAAACACGGATCCATATCAGAAGAGCCCAAGTGCTACGAAGCATGCGCTCTTCCTCGAAATAGTATGCTCTGACAAAGAAGAGACACAGCAAAATAAATACAGACGCATAGAGTTTATGGTGGGAGCCAATGATGTGAACGATTACAACATCATCCCGGGTAAATTCTATGATATAGATTTTACCTTCAGCAATTTTCCTTCTGATGATGGTCCGGTCAAAAAACTTTACAGACGCTATGGCGAAGGGAATGCTTATATTGTCAACCCCA
>CAZJKZ010000114.1:0-6489 GCA_964546885.1 uncultured Bacteroides sp. | reverse complement strand
CCCCACTTGCTATTCCTCCGAAACAAGGGATACAATCTAATCACGGCCAATAACGGTCGTGACGCTCTCGACATACTCCAGTCTGACCCTTCGATTGATCTCGTTATCCTTGATGAAAATATGCCGGGTCTCACAGGACTTGAAACTTTGTCGCTCATTTCACAGAAAAGGCCCGAACTGCCTGTGGTGATGATTACTAAAAGCGAGGAAGAGAACATCATGGATCAGGCAGTGGGCAACAAAATTGCCGACTATCTCATCAAGCCCGTCAATCCAAAACAGATACTCTTAGCCATCAAGAAGATATTACATGGCGGACAACTTGTGTCACAACAAGCCTCAACCGACTATCGCCAGGAATTCTCCAACTTAGCGTCGTTGATTAATAATGCCTCCTCAATCTCCGACTGGTGTGACCTGTATTCACGTCTTGTGTTTTGGGAGATGCAGCTCGCCGCTACGGATACCAACATGGACGAACTGCTTGATATGCAGCGAACCGAAGCCAATAGCGAATTTGCTAAATTTATCAAACGAAATTATGAGGATTGGGTGAGCGCCAACGGCACCACCGATGACGCACCTCTTATGTCGCCCCGCATCATCCCCGACAAGATTTTTCCGCTGCTCGATGCCGGAGAGAAAGTATTTTTCATTGTAATTGATAATTTTCGTCTTGATCAGTGGCGTACAATCAAGCCCATGCTTGCCGAAATCTTCACCATCACCGACGAATCTCTCTACTGCACAATCCTCCCCACCGCAACACAGTACGCCCGCAACTCCATATTCTCCGGACTTATGCCTTTGCAGATCGAGAAGATGTTTCCAGAGATGTGGGTAGACGAAGACTCTGAGGAAGGCAAAAATCTGAACGAAAGCCCATTAGTAAAGACTCTTTTCGACCGTTACCGCCGACACTGCGCATTCCAGTACCACAAAATTAATGATTCGATAGCCTGTGAAAAACTGCTGCGCGATTTCACACGTCTGGAAAAGGCAGACCTGAATGTGCTTGTGGTGAACTTCATCGACATGCTTTCGCACGCCCGTACAGAATCCAAGATGATCCGCGAGCTTGCATCCAACAATGCCGCATACCGCTCGCTCACAGAGTCGTGGTTCCGCCATTCTCCAATCTACGAAATATTCAAGCGCATAGCCGAAAAGGGCTATAAGATCGTGCTCACCACCGACCATGGCACAGTGCGCGTCGACACCCCCATAAAGGTAATAGGAGACAAAAACACTAATACTAATCTGCGATATAAGATAGGCAAGAACCTTAATTACAACCCTAAACAAGTCTACGAGATAAAGAAGCCCGAAAAGGTGGGCCTACCCTCCCCCAATGTGTCGTCTACCTACATTTTCGCCACAGGCAAGGACTTTTTCGCATATCCCAATAACTACAACTACTATGTGCAGTACTATACTGACACCTTCCAGCACGGAGGCATATCCATGGAGGAGATGCTCGTACCCCTGGTGACGCTGTCAAAAAAATAAGCGCACATTTATCGGCTATCAGTAAAAAATCATCAACTTATTACAATCTATATGGAAAAACTTACTTCGTGGCTCAGACGCCCACAGGTGTGGGGATTCTTCCTTTCTATGGCTGTCATGGCCATCATATCCATCATTTATTTCGCCCCGGATAATTTCGACGGCAATTCTCTGATGCAAAGCGATATGCAGCAGGGAGCGGCCATCGGTCACGAGGGGCAGGCCTATCAACAGGCCACCGGAGAAAAGGCACTTTGGACAAATTCGATATTCTCCGGTATGCCTACATTTCAGATTTCACCTTCTTATCCGTCAAACGCGCTTTTCAACTGGATAAATCAGCTTTACGGACTTTTCCTGCCATCACCCTCCAATTTGCTCTTTATGATGATGTTCGGCTTCCTCATAATGCTATTTTGCATGGGGTTGAGATGGTACTACGCTCTTATAGGAGCTGTAGCGTGGGGATTTTCTTCCTATTTCATAATTATTATTGGCGCAGGACATATCTGGAAATTCTTGGCGCTGTCATATATCCCGCCCACAATCGGCGGCCTTGTGGTTTGCTACCATCGCAAATATGTTTTAGGCGGCGCGCTGACAGCTCTTTTTGCTATGCTTCAGCTTAATGCCAACCATCCGCAAATGACCTATTATTTTGCATTTGTAATGCTTGGTTTTATGATTGTGTATCTCATTTACGCTGTCAAGACCAAGAGCACAAAACAGTGGGGCATCGCCACAGCCATACTTATCGGAGCAGGTATCCTCGCTGTAGGAGCCAATCTGCCAAGCCTTTACAATACGTATGAGTATGCCAAAGAGACCAAGCGCGCTCAGTCGGAACTCACACCTATTACTAATCCGAATGCTCCTAACGCCGCTCCGGAGCGTCCTACGGGAGGTCTGCCAAAAAGCCAGATTGTGGGATGGAGCTACGGCGGCTCGGAGATGTTCAGTCTGCTTGTGCCTAATATCAAGGGCGGTGCCACCGTCAAGCCCGAAAACGGCCAGCCACAGATTTTAGGTCTTGACCGTCTTGACGGCGCACAAGAGGCCACCTATCCCGCCAATCAGCTATTAGGATATTTCACCCAGTACTTTAACGACTCTGAGGGCACCAACGGCCCGGTGTATGTGGGTGCGCTCATCTGCGCGCTTTTCCTATTAGGATGCATCATCGTGAAGGGGCCGATGAAATGGTGCCTTATCATACTTACAGTGCTGTCGATGCTTCTTGCTCTCGGACGCAATTTCGAGAGTCTTACAGATCTGATGATATATAATTTCCCAATGTACAGCAAATTCCGAGCGGTGGAGAGCATTCTCGTTGTGGCTGAATTCACAATGCCGCTTTTGGCAGTCCTCGCCCTCGCCAAATATCTTGACGGCACCACCGACCGCAAAAAAGCTCTTAATGCTCTCTATATATCGTTTGGTGTGTGTCTGCTGATATGCCTTATAGCCTATATATCGCCTGAAGTGTTCGGCAGTGCCATCACGTCGCGCGACCAAGATCTCTTCGCCCAGATACAGCAGCAGAATATCCCCGTATATGATGTGCAGAAAATCGTTGAGGAGCTGCGCTACGGGATGGTGAAGACGGATGCTTTGCGTTCGATGATGTTCCTTATTCTTGGTTTTGTGCCATTGGCGCTCTTCGGCAAAGGCAAATCATCAAAAGGAGTGTCGGTGCTTGTAGTTGGAGCGTTGGTTCTCATTGATCTGTATTCCACCGACAAGCGCTATGTGTCCACCGATAATTTCGTGGCTTCCGATCCTTACGCCGTCACGGCATATGACCCCTTCGCTGCCGACAACATAGACCTAAAAATCCTCACCGATACAGCCAAGAGCTATCGTGTGCTTGACATACCCGACTTTGGCGGATACCAGCGCGCTTATCATCACAAGATGGTGGGCGGATACCACGCTGCCAAGCTCAATCGCTACGAGGATCTCATACAACGCAGAATGCAGCACTTGCTTGGCGTAGGATACATGCCGCAGCTGCGCATTGACAGCATTGCATCGCAGTACCCCGACGACAATAAGGAGCTTATAGCAGAATTGCTCGCCGATTACCGTGTACTCGATATGCTCAATACAAAGTATATCATCACAGGCGACAAAGATTACCCACTTATTCCCAACCCGAACGCTTTGGGCAACGCATGGCTGATTGACGAAATCAGTTATGCCGAGGACGCTGACGCAGAAATGGCGGCTCTCGGCACTCTCGATCCGGCGCATCAGGCCGTTGCTGACAAGAAATTCCTGTCTGTGCTTGGAAATGATGTGGTAGCTCCCCACCCCGGCGATACAATCTATCTGACAAAATATACTCCAAATCAGCTTACCTACCACGTCAGCACCACCTCCGGAGGCATCGGCGTATTCTCAGAAGTATATTTCCCGTGGGGATGGAAAGCCGATATCGATGGTGAGCCCGCAGAGATAGCACGTGTCAACTATGTGCTCAGGGCTTTACGTCTGCCCGCCGGAAGCCACACCGTGACAATGACTTTCGACCCCGATTCTATCCACACCACATCGGCTGTCGCTTATGCGAGCGTCACAGTGATCTACCTATTGCTTCTCGCAGGCATATTCGTCACCTTCAAGTCCTTAAAGAAAGAAGATGACATTTAATCCGCTGACTATATTACGAAGGCGAGCGCGTGCCAAAGGCTTTGGCGTGCACTCGCCTTTCGCATATAGGTTCATTACCGAAGTACTTACCGAACGCCTGCCCTACTACGACTATGATAAACTTCGGACTAAAAACGACAGGACGGTTTATCGCATAGCCGCCTATTTCTGTCCGACAAAGGTATACGCCTCACGATCCACCAATTCAAAGGCGATATTTATGGCTTGTCCAAAAGCCGGCATTGCCGACATCGAAAGCTGCGATATAGCGATATTCTCGGCTGCCGATGAGCTCGACCTAATGCTCGACGCTATCAACCGCCAATGTCGAATAGTCATTATGGGCGAGGCGCGACCGGCTCTCAAAGTAGTAAAGGAGCATATGGATGGATTGCAGTGCGGCATGCTGTTCGATAATGCCGACAATCTTTGTGTGATAGTGCCCTCCTCTAAGCTTCCCCGCCAAAATTACGAACTGAAATTCTGACCTAACGCAAATATCTCAACATGACACCTTCCATAGGATCAAGCATATTAATCATCGGAGCCGGTGGATTTATCGGCGGCTTCATTGCCAAAGAGGCAATCCACCGCGGATATAACACATGGGTAGGCGTACGCCAAAGTACATCAAGAGCCTATCTCACCGATGAACGTCTGCATTTCATCAATTTTGATTATGATGATAAAGAAGCTATAGCCGCGGCACTTAAGGCTAATGCGCCGAAAGAGGGCAAATGGCAGCATATAATCTGGAATCTCGGCGCCACAAAATGCGCAAATTTTCAAAATTTCAATCTCATAAATTATCAGTATCTCAAAAACTTCGTGGAGGTGGTGATAGAGGAGGATATGGTGCCTGATAGGTTTCTGTTTATGAGCTCGCTAAGTGCATTGGGCACATACGACGATACTAACTACACCAAGGCCACCGCTTCTACTATTCCGCAACCCAACACTCGATATGGTCTTTCAAAAATAAAGGCAGAGACATTTTTGGAAATGCAGGCAGGATTTCCATGGATTATTTTCCGCCCTACCGGTGTATACGGCCCTCACGAGAAAGACTATCTTATGATGATAGAGTCGATTGACCGCCACTTTGATTTCGGGGTGGGATATAAGAAACAAATGCTTACATTTGTCTATGTTGAGGACCTGGTAAATGCTATGTTTGACGCACTGAAAGCCGGTGTGCTGCACAAAAAATATATCATTAGCGAACCGCATGCCTATACACAGAAGGAATTTCGCACTATGGTGGCTGAAAAATTAGGCAAAAAATTGGTCATTCCGCTTAAATTGCCTCTGCCTATAGTGTATGTGGCATCCTATGTTGCGGAAAAATGGGCAGCTGCAAGATTTAAAGCCTCAACGCTCAATCGCGACAAATTTAAGATCATGAAGCAGCGCAATTGGGACTGCGACGTTTCAGACGCACAGCGTGATTTTGGCTTCACCGTTAAGTATCCTCTCTCTGCAGGGCTTGATGCGACAATCAAAGCATATCTTGAAAGCAAAAACAAAAAATAATTTATGAGCGACTACCGTCCTAAGACACCTCTGTGGATGTCAATAATAATAGTGCTGTGCATGCTGCCGGCACTTATCTTCCCCTTCAGTTTATCTGCCATGCCTGCTGATGCCACTGCGAGGTATCTTATATGGTTTTATCCGGCCTATGTAATCGGTACGGGTGTGTGCGCATGGCTCTGTTACCCTGAGCGTCATACATTGGCATGGATTCTGCTCGTATTGATGATTTTGTCGCATTTCTGTATGTATTTGCTGCCGTGAGACGCTGAGTGCGGCCGCTGCGTGCAAAAGATCGGCATATCTCCAAGTGCATGCTTGTGGATATGCCGATTTTACATCTCATACGATGTCCCAACAAATTATTAGGATCAATTCACTATAATTTTCTTTACATTATTGCCCTGACGCATGATGTATATGCCGGGTGATAGATTGTCAGTTGAGTCGGAGATCTTCACTCCTCCGAGTGTATATATTTCACAAGGCAAACTTATATCAGCATCTGCTGTTATATCCGATATTCCTGCAAACTCGTATGGCTCTATTAATTTAAAATTGCACCAGGGGTATATCTCCTTGCATTTTTCAACTGCCGAAGCCGGTACATAAAGTGTGGCATTATTGTAGACTTCATCATCAAATGTGTCGTTGTAATAATTATCCCTACTACACTCTATAGGATCCTCTGCGCCATAATACACAGAAGTTAAGGCATCGCAGTATTGGAATGCAGACGATCCTATGTAATTTACGGAAGAGGGGATGGTGATAGATTCTAAACCTGTGCAATAT
>CAZJKZ010000113.1:0-6566 GCA_964546885.1 uncultured Bacteroides sp. | reverse complement strand
TTTTTTTCTTTATCGCCTTGCGTATTGAGAGCGGACAAGTGCATTACTAAAGAACCATGTGTGTTTTTCAAGACTCTCATTATTCACATCGAAACCACTATTCAGTACATTTCCGGATTAGTAATTCCGTCCAGGCTCGAAATCTCGGGCATTTCTCAAGAATAATGATCATACCAATTTCCAGAGCGATTATATTACCGAACATTACTTTATCGTATTCCGGGACTATTCTTAATAACCTCTTTGATGGAGCACCTTCCGGTGAACTGTTTATATCTTCAGGATTGTTGTAACTATCCACTATACCTTGAAGCTGGTGAGCGTATTCATTATCAAAATATTTTGTAAAACCTTTGTCAGACGAGAAAAGAATAGCTTCAAATTCATGCAGTTGAATGTATGGATAGAAGCGTCCATCATTAATATCTTGACGTATAGCATTCTCCATTTGAGCTACTCTTTCATAATGATTGGGTATTTTTCTCCAATTATCCGCTCCAGGTAATTCCGGACAGCGAAAGAAATCAACGAATGTAGAGACAACGACATCATCGCCCTGTGATTTTAACAGCTTATTGATGTCATTTTTAAGGTGTATATAGTTTACGAACCCACCCTTGTGTCCTCTACTTGTATGGATAATCACAGGATAAATGTATATACCATGATCTTGAAAATATGGAGCCATGAGATCATTGACAAACTCTTCTTCAGTCTGTCCCTCCACAATTATATATAATCTTTTGCTCATGGTCTGCCTCCTATAATATTTTTCTCCCATAGATCTCCAACAGAATAGTCTTCAAGCCATTGTGAAAAATCATCTTCATTGAGTCTATGGAACGTGGATTGATTATCTTTCCTGCCTACAACAATTAGATCGGATATAGAAAAATTACTAATAAGTGTTACTGATTGAGTAGCTATAATAATCTGAGCTTTAGTGGATGCTTTTTTTATCATTGCAGAAAGTTTCACCATTGCAGCCGGATGGAGACCGAGTTCCGGTTCATCTATGATAATTGTTTCAGGGAGCCTTGTTTGAAGTAATAGAGTAGACAATGCTATGAATCGTAAAGTGCCGTCGGAAAGAGCAGATGCATCCAGATACATATCTGAATCCTGTTCTTCCCATTCAAGTTTGATTCTTGATTCATCGGTTATCATTGGTGCGAGCTTAAATCGTTTGAAATAGGGAGCTACGGAGCGAATAGTGGCCTCTATTAGTCGATAAGCACTTATGTCGGTCTGTTGCAATCTATATAATACTGCAGGCAAGTTTGAAGCGTCATGTCTTAATGTTGCATTATCTCCGATGGGACATGGCTGTCTCATTGAGGAGGTCTTACTTGTATCATGAAAATGATATACAATAAAACTTTCAAGCAGCGTTCTGATATATTTCGCACGAGGATATTTCTTTTCAGATATTTGAGATTCCTCCACATCTTTATCCCAACTCATTTTATTCCAAAGTCTGTAATTCTTTGTTGAATCACCACTTGTATTGAAATAGTCACCAGTTTCTGCAATAAACGCTTTATCTCCCACCCCGGGACACAAGGTAAAAAAGAAGGCGTTCCTATTATCATAATCTATGAGTCCATTGATTGATTTTGAATACTTAAGCCCTCGGTGTAATTGAGCATTTATGCCACCGTTTGACAACATATACGAACCAAGTCGTTGATCATAGATAGCTTTAGTCAACTCGAAAAAAGATATGAAATTGCTTTTTCCGGCACCATTCTCTCCAATCAAGATATTTATCCTACCTAACGAGATAAACATCTCTCGAATTGATTTATAGTTGCGAATACCTATTTTTTGTATCATACTCTCAAGTTCATGTGTTAATTAGTCAAACAATCAATAAGATTCTTTCTTTCTCCGGCTCATCATCAATAGCATTCAGATATGTCAATTTCATCGAACTCACGTCAAAATTTTACCCAACTTATAATGAGCCGGGTGGGAGTTTATTCTGCTAATTCAAATGAAAGGACCGTGTTTTTTTATCGCTCAGGAGTTAGAGGCATTGACCACGGGTTGGGCTGGCTCATCGCCGCAGAGCACTACCAATAGATTGCTAACCATGCGTGCCTTTGACTGAGGATCAAATTCCACAATACCTTTCTTGTCTATTTCTGTGAGAGCCATCTCCACCATTGACACTGCACCCTCCACTATCTTTTCTCGGGCTGCGATTATGGCAGATGCTTGTTGGCGGCGTAGCATTACGGCGGCAATTTCGGGTGCATAAGCCAGATAGTTCAGGCGCGCCTCCACTACCTCCATACCCGCCATAGCCAGGCGTTCGTTGATTTTCTTTTCGAGAAGATCATTTATCTCGTCGCCACCGTCACGTAAAGTCAGTTCAGTGGATGCGTTGCCTTCAGAATCGTATGCATAGTGGCCGGTGACCTCTCTTAACGCGGCATCGCTCTGGATGCGCACAAATTTATCAAGCGATAAATTTACATTTCCGCTTGTGCCTCCGGCTCCGGATGGAGTGTCTACATCAAAGATAGCGCGATAGGTGTCCTTTATTTTCCACACCAGCACCATACCTATCATCACCGGATTGCCTATTTTGTCGTTAACTTTTATCGGCTCGATATCCATATTGCGCAGGCGCAGCGATAGTTTCTTACGACTCATGAAAGGATTGATCCAATAAAAACCGCTTTTTCGGAATGTACCTCGATATTTGCCGAAGAATATCATAACTCTTGACTCGTTGGGCTCTTGTGTGAAAAAGCCAATAGCAAGGATTATGAACACTAAGCCGGCCACAACTGTGACAATTATTGCCAAAGCGGGCATATCGATGCACCATGACAGGATTGTGATAATAGGCAGAAGGATAAACTCCACGCATAGCATGGCAAATCCGTTGAGTATGCGGCCCGTATACTCATGCTCGCTGTTAAATTCAGTTTTCATTTTTGTGCGTTTACTTGTTCATAAGCTCTACTGCTTCTTTGGCAGCATCCACACAGTCGCCTTCAGCTGTGTAAGAGTATGGATTTCGTGCTACAGTCCAAGGCTCTTCCATGGCGTAGTAGTCGATAGGCTCGGCTTTTGCTCCTCCTGCAAGTTCGGTTTCAAGAGTGGAGAAGAAAGCTTGCCAGCGTGGGGCGTAGAAGTCGCGGAGCAGACCATTCCATTCTTTGTGGGCATAGTCGCGGAGCTTGCCTTCATCGGCGTTTTCGCGCGCTCCCCATGTGGTGATTTGCACGCGTGCGTTCCATTCATATAGCTGGCTGTCTTTGTCATTGTCGGCAGCATCCTGTGCGAATTTGATCCAACGTCCCACCTTAAACTCCGGGCGAGTGGCGAGCAGTCGGTCCTGCATATCGATGAGCGACATAAATTTATCACGGTTGGTCTTAAAACCCTTATCGTTGAAGGCTTTGAAATCGGCTATGGTGTGCTGGTAGGTAAGTCGGCCTTGATCAGCGAGAGCCTGACGTGTGATGTCCACAAGGTCGTACTCGAAATTGTTGTTGCCGCGATACTGGTCAGCCACCGAGGTCATGAGGTTGGCAGCTTCAAGTGTGGAGTAGGGCGAATAGTAATTTCTCATCAGCGACCAGCTCGATGCCTGGAAATTGTCCATATTGGGGCGTGCGCAGAATATTGACTCGTGTGTGCCTTGCTGGCGGCTGCCTCGTGGACAGTTGTATATCGAATTTGCCAATATTAGCCATGCCTCGTTTACGGCGTCGTCGCTTGTGCCATAGCGAGCTTTGACGTAGCCCGGAATCCACTCCTCCTTAGTAAATTTCTCCGGACGCCAGGGCAGTTCGCTCATAAGTTCGAACATCACTGGATTGTTTTCTGACCCTTCCATGGTGAATCCCATGCCGATCATAGTACTCTTGGCAAGTGGATTTTCTTTGCTTGAATAATAATTGTCAATGAGCGCGTCCATGCGTCCGTGCAGTCCGACGTTGCCCCCGAAATTTTCGAGCATGCAGAAAGCCCAGTTGTGCTTTGTTGATTCGTTTTCGTTTGGAGCCTTTGAGGCGTCGCCCCACATAGGCTGACACTCGGCGAAGAGATCAAGCACCAGCACGTCGCCCTGCTCGAGATTGTCAATCATGGCCTTGCGAGGATTGCCTCCCCATCTCTGCACCACCCATACTGCCTTTGGATTTACTGCTTTCATGGCTTTCATTATTGCTTTGCCGGAGGCATTGAAATCCACCTCTTTTGATACTCCGGATTCGTGGAAAGGATCCATAGAGTAGTAGTCAGCTTTGCCATAAAGCTTTGTAAGTTCGTCGTAGTATATGGCGGCGATTTCGCTGTATCTCGGATCGGTGGGTTGGAGGAATGCAGGTCGTCTGAATCCGTTCCAAGGCCATGGCACTTTGTCGAGAGCCAATCCGAGCTTCTCGTCGGCATTGTTGGGCATCATGCCGGAGTAGCCGGGAAATACGGGCTTAATACCCCATTCGTCCATGCGGGCGAGTATTTTTTTCTGAAGAGCTTCCTGGCGCTCGTACCAGGCATCGGGATTCGGGCCGCCCCAACCTTCGAGATTGTTCATAGCCCACCATGCCGTAAAAGCCGGTCCGGATATGAAATCGTTCACTTCGTCCTTAGTATATCCTAAGCGTAGCAGCACGTTGCGCCACACACACTCCATGCCCACGATAGCCAAAGGCAGATTCACGCCGTGGAGAGCCATCCAGTCGATTTCCTGTTCCCATCTGTCCCAGTCCCAGAACGGCATTGTGTATGAATAGGTGCAGTAGTTGAAATCGTAGCGCAGTTTTATGTCGGTCTCGCGACGCTCCTTTTTCTCTACTCGTGGCAGGGGGGAGGGGAGAGATGCGGTCATGCCGTTCCACGACAAGTGGGTGTTGGCATAATATTTGAGGTACCAATTGAGTCCCACCGCCATATTCACATAGCTGTTGGCGCGTATCACCACCTTATCTCCCTTCTGATCAAGCTCGAAATAATCGGTGTCTGACGGCTTAAGTTGCAACACGAAATTTTTAGAGGCTCCGGGCTGTATGCGTTCCAGCATATCCGCCACAGGATTTGCAGCGAAAGATGCGTATGTAATAAATATCGCTAAAAAAAGTGTTAGAAATTTTTTCATTATTTTTGAGAATTATTTATTGGCTATCCTATCACGTTCTGCTTCTAAGGAACTGAGATAGAAATATGGATTGTCTAATATGATTTCAGGGCTATAGAGCATGTTGAGGTTCACCTTCTCGCCAAAAGTTTCTTGGAATTGACCTATTAGCCAGTCATAAGCTTCAGCCTCTGAATCAAAACCGAGATCTTTATCCTCGTTTAAGGCGAGAGGATCGCTTTTCTCATAGAAACCTACTTCGAGAAAGTTCCCGCCGTTTCCGGTGCGTCCTCCGCCATATCTACTGATGTATGAGAGCACGAGATTATCGTTAGATGCAGTGAGTATGTCGAATTTTGATCTATTGATCACAAGAGTGCAATTTTCGACATCAACCTCGAAAGGCCTTACTACATAAACATAATATTTTGTATTTAATTTTGTGTTAATAGCATGGAGGGCTGTTGAAAAAGCAGTAGGTCCGGTAGCACTGCTAAAAAGAAGCATAGGAGTCCACACCTTGCCTTCTCGCACTACAATACTCGAAGGCGTGGAGCATGAAAAGCCGATAAGCTCTTCCGTTTCCAGCTCCCATTTATTATTCGACCATTCATCCATATTATATAATGAATAGCCTGATTGTGTATATGTAGCATCTTCAAGGGCAGATTCATAGCGGCTTAGTACAGTGAAGTCCACCGAGCCTTGTACTATCTTCCCGTTTTTTACAGGCTCGAAATTATTGATATTGGCCGGCTCATCGCTACATGACGTAAACGACAATGCACATGCGAGCATCATAACCGAAATTGCATTCTTGAAAAATTGCATAGCTTTGTTCTTAGGTTTATGTTGCAAATGTAGACATTTAATTCATAATTCGCAAATATATAGCCTAATTTTTTATAAAAAGATACAGAAGAAGTTGCTGATGGTGATTATATTATAATCCTGTCTATCGTGAAAAATCAAATTTATACACGGATTATCAGGAAAAATTTTGAGATTTGGAAAATTTGAGCTAATTTTGCATCATAAATGTAGGCCCCGATAGTTCAACGGATAGAATAGAAGTTTCCTAAACTTTAGATAGGAGTTCGATTCTCCTTCGGGGTACTTGGAGCGCCCTATAGCCTTTGCGTTATAGGGCTTTGTAGGTTTTATTACAGTTGTAGATGTCTCTGTCGTGCAAGCTTTGATTGCAGATTTGGAATTATAGACATTTTTAACTGCTGAAATTGTGATCTGAATTAGGAGTACAAAATCTTTTATTAGGCTAAAAGAAGGAGATTACAAAAAAAATTTGTAACTTTGCGCACAATAAGCGCTTTGTTATGCGACAGAGGTTGCCGGAAAGCGCATCAAATATTGTTTGTGACGAAAGCTTACATCAAAATATATATTTTTTCTAATTATTTGATCAAATGAGTAAAGAAAAAAAATTCTTGACTTGTGATGGCAACCAGGC
>CAZJKZ010000112.1:0-6715 GCA_964546885.1 uncultured Bacteroides sp. | reverse complement strand
TAAAATTATTTCATATGTTTAAATCCACGATGATAGCCGGAATAGGAGGATTCTTCGGAACATGCCTTAGATTCCTCTCCGAGAAATTCGGAGCTTTGATATATGGAGGTGCCTTCCCGGTGGGTACATTCATAGCAAATATTTTAGGATGCTGGCTCATAGGCGTATTCTATGGTTGGGCAGCAAATCGCAATTGGTTCGGCGAGAAGTATAATCTTTTGCTTATCACTGGTCTTTGCGGTGGTTTCACCACTTTCTCTTCATTTTCAGATGAGATGGTAGGACTTATCGAGAAAGGTGACATTTCAACATTTATTTACTATTTACTCGCCAGCATCATCGTAGGCCTTCTTGCAGTGGCTCTTGGTATAGGCATGGTAAAGAAAACTCCTAAAACTAATAACATATGATTGAATATATGATAATAGCCGGTGTCGGTGGATTTTTCGGCACCTGCGGACGCTACCTCACAGGAGTAGCAGCCAAAAAGATTTTCGGATCGGGATATCCATATGGCACATTCATTGTCAACGTAGTAGGCTGTTTTATAATTGGTTTGCTTTTCGGCATTTGGGACAGCCACGAAATGGACACAGCTATGAAAGTACTTCTAATTTCGGGGTTCTGCGGTGGCTTCACCACATTCTCATCGTTCTCCCATGATTCTTTCAAGCTTATCAAGGAAGGTCAGACAGGCAAATTCGCCCTTTATCTGATTTCAAGCGTAGCACTTGGCCTGCTCATGGTATGGCTTGGCATGAAATGCACTATGTAAGCTTCATCTATAACACAATTATGCTTTAAAGCCGGACGGTAGCGTATATTGCTTCAGTCCGGCTTTAAGTGTATATCAAGGCTATAACCCTCAACTTTTGCAAGCTAAAGTTGAATATCAAAAAAGACTGTCAGATTCGTCAAACAATCGCTTGCAAGCATATTCGAGTTGATCAAGAACAAGTTCAAAACCCTCTTGACCTTCATAATAGGGATCAGGCACGTAATCATATCCGCCTTTAGGGTCAAGCCATCGAGCCATAGGATACACTTTAGCTTCGTCATCCACAGTAGGGGCAATGCGTTTGATATTGCGAACGTTGTTGGCATCCATGCCTATTATCATATCGAAATTATCAAAATCACTGCTGTGGAGCTGGCGTGCCCGGTGGTCGAAACGATATCCCCGTTTAGCTCCGGAACGACGCATGCGTCCGTCGGGGAGATCGCCAATATGGTAGTCGCCCGTACCGGCAGAGTCAATAATCCACTCATCTGGATTTCCGTATTTATCAACTACGGCTTTCATTACTCCCTCAGCAGCAGGCGACCTACATATATTACCTAAGCACACAAATAAGATTCTTTTTTTCTTTTCCATATCATAAATTTCTTAGATTATACTAATTAGTGTAATTATCGAGCGTACGCTTCGCCTCCATACGCATAATCGTGCGTAGCTCCGGAGGCTCAAGCACAACTATCTTAGGTCCATAAGATAGGAGTTCACGCACAAGATCAGTTGTGACACGCATCTTATACTCAAACACGGAATACTGATCATGCACCATCTCCGTCTGAGAATGATGCAGCGGTAGCGCACGAAAATATTTTGCCTGTGTTGTGTCTGTACGGATGCAAATGTGTTTTGGTTCGCCTTGGTCCACTACTATTCCGAAAGCGTCATTAAAGTATTCTGCCGGCACGAAATCATCAGGCATTTTAAAGTGTCCGCTTTGTTGCGTGACATTGCTCATGCGGTCAAGTGCATAAGTTTTTATTTTATTCTCCTTCACGTTTCGCCCTATCACGTACCATCGCTGCTTGAAGATTTTAGTAAAATACGGCTCGATCACCACATCTTTGGTGGGCAGACTGCGCGTATAAGGATGGTAATCAAATTTCACAGGAGACGACATACGCAAAGCTTCGATTACTACAGGCAAGTGCTCTCTCGCTGAAGGCACCTCTTCAATAAACACACGGTCGGCAATATCACGTGCTGAAGTGAGCAGACCATTAGTGGCTGTGGTATTCAATAACCAGTTGGTTACGCTTTCTTTTTGCTTGTCCTCCTCGGCTATATAATATTCAAATGTAGATGGGTCGCACTCGATATTAACATCAAAAAGATCCTCAATGGCCAATCGGTAATTGTAGAATGTGCGTCTTGGAATATTCTCTCCGTTAGAAAACTTAGATTTCTTCCAGCACTCGTTTATTTGCTCACGTGTGATTCTCCCATGACGCTTTATTGTATCAATAAGCCAAATATATCTCGAAAACAAGTCCTTAGCCATAGATTGATCATTCTTTTACTGAGCTTCACACTTCGAAACCTTTGATGATAGTAAGAAAAGCCCTATTATGGTGAAAATTGCGTTGATAAGCAGCAACTCGAAACCTGTGTGATAATCAAACAGTCTCTCAAGCACCCACTGAAGACACCATGAAAGTGCGGGGGCAGCTATGCACGCCACAGGCACCCCATGATCTCGAACACGCCGGTCAGTGGCCATGCCAAATACAAAAAGGCCGAGAATAGGACCGTAAGTATACGACGCGAGAGTGTACACCGCCGAAATGGCATCCTGTTCGCTGATGTAGTAAAAGATAATGATGATCAATCCCATAATCACGGAATTAGCCACATGCACCTTTTTCCTTACTCTTGTAAGATTTCTGTCATCCCCTTTGCGATGCGCTCCGAGGATGTCAACAGTAAATGAGGTGGTAAGTGAGGTAAGCGCTGATCCGGCTGCTGAATACGCCGCTGCTACAAGGCCAAGTACAAACAGCACTCCCACCACCACGGGCATAGACGGATGCGTGGCCACCATGCCGAAAAGATCGTCGGTTTTTTCAGGGAGAGCTTCGCCCTTAGCTTCCAGAAACATCACCAACAGTGTGCCTAATACAAGAAACAGTCCTATTACGAAAAATTGCACTATCGAACTGACTATTATATTTTTCTGCGACTTGCTCGATGTGGCACAAGCTAAGTTGCGCTGCATCATATCCTGGTCAAGCCCGGTCATGGCTATCGTCATAAATATACCGGCTATAAATTGCTTCCAGAAATATTGGCTCGACGAAGGATCGTCAAAAAAGAACATACGGGTGGTGTGGTGAGAGGATATCCGGTCTACAGTTTCAGAAGCTGACAATCCAAGATTGCGTGCTACAAACCAAATGCACAGCACAACCGATGTGACCATGCAAAAGCTTTTCAGGGCGTCAGTCCACACCACGGTTTTTACTCCGCCTGTATGCGTGTACAGCCATATAAGTGCGATTGTAACTATTACGTTGAAGGAGAACGGTATATGCAGCGGACCGAACACCAGCAATTGAAGTACTGCGCACACCACGAAGAACCTTACAGCTGCGCCAAGCATCTTGGAGATATAGAACATCCAAGCTCCTGTGCGATGTGTGGTGGTGCCGTATCTCTGCTCAAGGTATCCATAGATGGTGATGATATTGCGCTTATAAAATAAAGGTATCAGCACGAACGCCACTACAAAATAGCCCACAACGAATCCAAGCATCATCTGCACATAAGCATATCCCTTACCCACCACCATGCCGGGCACCGAGATGAACGTAACGCCTGAGATGGCGGCGCCTATTGTGCCCAATGCCACAAGCGGCCACGGAGCCTTTCGGCTACCTGTGAAAAAGGTGTCGTTGTCGCGGCTACCACGTGAAGCCAACCATGACACAACCATCAACAGGACAAAATATCCTATTATAGTGATTATTACTATTACAGAAGTTGACATATAAATTTTGAAATAAGTGTCTATCTGCCTTGCTTATTATTCATCGTATAGAAGATATGGCTTGCGCTGCTTTCTGAATTTATCCACATCGCCTTGCCATGTGGCTTTTATTTCTTCGGCGGTCATCCCCTGCTCTATCATGCCACGTATATCGCCGCGTCCTATCAGATTCTCAAAGAAGCGTGTAAAAAAAGGCTTTGCTCCGTTGCCCAAATCTTTATAAGCGTCTATCAGATAATCCAGATTTATGCCTTGTGCAATAAGCGAATCTTCAGGCACATTGCTGAGGTCGACGCCATGGCACAACTTTCCTTTTTGAGGCGGATTCTTGGCCCCGGGGCGACTCTCAGGAGTGAATGAATAGGTGCGTCCCTTCATATCGGGATGGCCGTAAATCTCGAACGGCTTGTCGGTGCCACGTCCAAGGCTAACGTCAGTTGCTTCGAAATAGCACAACGAAGGATATAGATAGACCGACCTCATAGTAGGCAGATTGGGCGAGGGCGCAACGGGCAACCTGTAACGTGTACTATGGGTGTAACCTTCGCAAGGCACCACAGTAAGATCCACTTTTTTATTACCGTTAAGCCAGCCTTCGCCATTTATCATCCTTGCCATTTCGCCTAATGTGAGTCCATGTACCACGGGGATCGGAAGCTTACCTACACCTGAAGCATATTTCATGTCGAGTATTGGTCCGTCAACAGTCATTCCATTGGGATTTGGACGGTCGAGCACCACTACCTTCTTGCCGTTTTTTGCAGCGGAGTTCATTAGTTCAAGCATCGTTACGTAATATGTATAGTAGCGAAGCCCCACATCCTGAATATCCACTACCACCACGTCTATATCCTTCATTGCCTGCTCCATTGCAGCAGCTTTGCCTTTGCCGTATAGCGACACTATTTTTGCACCAGTGGCAGCGTCAATGCCACTGTTCACACTCTCGCCAGCATCGGCATTGCCTCTGAATCCGTGTTCGGGAGAAAACACACACTCCACGTCCACGCCAGCATCTTTCATCACATCAAGAGTATGTTTTCCCGATGGCAAAACACCCGTATGATTGGAAAAAAGGCCCACCTTCAAGCCGGAAAGCATCGGCAAATATTGGTCAGTACGCTCAGCACCTACCTTTAAGGGTTGCTCCTGTGCAGCCGTCATTTCGACGGATGATAGCGACTCGCTTTTTACAGCCTTTGATTTGCCGCAAGCCATAAGCACAATCGTCAATAATATCAGTATTTTAGGTAATTGTCTTATCAAGGGTAATTTAATTGATTAGTGATGATTAGCATACGCCATTGCTAATCATGATGTTATTGTTTCTGCAAAATTAAGTACAAAATCCACAGCAGTAAAGTTAATTTTTGTATTTTAGAATTAAATTATAATAAAATTCACGAATAATTATGCTAATTCAAAAAATGTGTTTAACTTTGCAACATCAAAACTAAACAGACGGGGTATTAGCTCATCTGGCTAGAGCGCGACACTGGCAGTGTCGAGGTGAGCGGTTCGAGTCCGCTATACTCCACTATAATAAGCCGTCAATCAGTTTATGATTGACGGCTTATTCAATTTATTAACTTATTATTCACTCATTAATGTCCAATCAATATGGAAGAAAAGACCAAGAGATTTTTCTTGCCTGAGAGCGAAATACCACACGCATGGTATAACATACAGGCTGACATGACCACCAAACCTCTGCCTCCGCTCAATCCGCAGACACGCGAGCCGATGAAAGCAGAAGATCTTTATCCAATATTCGCCCGCGAATGTTGCGATCAAGAGATGAACACCACCGACGCATGGATTCCCATCCCAGAAGAGGTAAGAGACATGTATAAATACTACCGCTCCACGCCCCTTGTAAGAGCATATGGACTGGAGAAAGCTCTGGGCACATCGGCACATATCTACTTCAAAAACGAGAGTGTGTCGCCTATGGGTTCGCACAAACTCAACTCGGCCATACCTCAGGCCTACTACTGCAAAAAAGAGGGTGTGACCAACGTCACCACTGAGACCGGAGCCGGACAATGGGGAGCGTCGCTCGCTTATGCAGCCTCGCTTTTCGGACTCGAAGCAGCCGTTTACCAAGTGAAAATCTCCTACGAGCAAAAGCCGTATCGCCGCAGCATAATGCAGACCTACGGAGCCCAGGTTACTCCTTCACCCTCTATGTCAACAAGAGCCGGTAAAGATATACTCACCGTCAATCCCAACTGCCAGGGCTCACTCGGCACAGCTATTTCCGAGGCAGTAGAACTCGCACGCACCACTCCCGGATGCAAATACACTCTTGGATCGGTGCTAAGCCACGTCACCCTACACCAGACCGTTATAGGTCTTGAGGCAGAAAAGCAGATGGAGATGGCAGGCGAGTATCCTGATATGGTGATCGCATGCTTCGGCGGTGGTTCTAATTTCGGCGGCATATCGTTTCCCTTTATGCGCCACAAGATTGCAGGCGAGGAAGGCAAAAGCCACACCCGCTTCATAGCAGCTGAGCCTTCATCATGTCCCAAGCTCACCAAAGGCAAGTTCTGCTACGACTTCGGCGATGAAGCAGGCTACACACCTCTTCTCCCCATGTATACACTCGGCCACAATTTCCAGCCCGCAAATATCCATGCCGGGGGTCTGCGTTATCACGGCGCCGGTGTTATTGTAAGCCAACTGTTGAAAGATGGTCTTATGGAAGCCGTAGACATCGACCAACTCGAATCCTTCGAAGCCGGCTGCTTATTCGCCCGTGCCGAAGGCATCATCCCGGCTCCTGAGTCATGCCATGCAATAGCAGCCACTATCCGTGAGGTAAAAAAGCTCAAGCCCGGCGAAGAAAAAGTAATTCTCTTCAATCTCTCGGGCCACGGCCTCGTGGATATGGCCTCATACGACAAATATCTCCGCGGCGACCTCATCAACTA
>CAZJKZ010000111.1:0-6817 GCA_964546885.1 uncultured Bacteroides sp. | reverse complement strand
TCTCGATGCACGTTGCCGGCTACAAGTACAACGAGATAGCCGAGAAGATGAACCTTCCTTTGGGCACCGTAAAGAGCCGCATATTCTTCGCCCGCAAGAAACTCCAGGAGAGATTCTCAGACTACAGATAAGTAATAAGTTTAAGTAATAAGTTATGAAGTATTTTGGACAAAGGGCGAGAGGAAGGCCCATATTAAAAACAGTTTATAAGATATTTACATAGGAAAACAAGAATAGAAAATTCAAAAACATAGGATAGAAAAACACACACATAAGATTTTTTTGTAAGCCACAGCGCCGGGATTGACATTAGTCCCGGCGCTGTGGCTTATTTATAGCTTTTTAAAATGGCCGCATCAGCCGATACGCCAACGGTGCCCGACGGGCACCAATAAGGTAGCCGTGGGTCTTTGCGACCCACGGTAGGCAACCCCCCCACACGCCTCACAGCCCTGTAGGGGCTGAATACATACCCGGGTGCGCTGGTGTTCGGTACCTACGGCACCGATAGCGTAGATTATATTATTTACCGTGGGTCTTAAGGACCCACGGCTACCATATTTCGTCCCTACGGGACTACCCCTTCAATACACGTTGCAGGCCACAAGTTGATCCGCATCAGCCAATAAGCCAACGGTGCCCGTCGGGCACCAATAATGTAGCCGTGGGTCTTTGCGACCCACGGTAGGCACATCCACCAAACGGCTCACAGCCCTGTAGGGGCTGAATACATCCCCAGGTGGCGCAAGTGTTCGGTACCTACGGCACCGATAGCGTAGATTATATTATTTACCGTGGGTCTTAAGGACCCACGGCTACCATATTTCGTCCCTACGGGACTACCTCTTCTCTAAACAAGTTTCAACTCCAGCGTCGCAACGTATTTATTAAAGAGTAGGCCTTAAACGATTTTTATTACAACAAAAAATTGCGGAGTGGAATTTTTTGCCTAACTTTACACTCATAATACAAAAATCATTATCACTTTATTACTATTGTGGCAAAAAATATTGTAGAGACCCCTCTGATGAAACAATACATCGAGATGAAAAAAAAACATCCCGATGCAGTACTTCTTTTTCGTGTGGGCGACTTCTACGAGACATTCTCCGACGATGCTATCTCTGCATCCGAAATACTCGGCATTACTCTTACACGACGCGCCAACGGTTCGGCAAAATATGTAGAATTGGCAGGATTTCCGCATCATGCACTCGACTCATACCTTCCAAAACTCGTGAGAGCAGGCAAGCGAGTGGCCATATGCGAACAGCTCGAAGACCCTAAGCTCACCAAGAAGCTCGTGAAACGAGGGATCACCGAACTCGTGACTCCAGGCGTAGCTCTCACAGACAATGTGCTAAACCACCGGGAAAACAACTTCCTGGCCGCCATACAAATCGACAAATCGCAAGTGGGCGTGGCATTTCTTGACATAAGCACCGGTGAATTTATAGTGGGAGAAGGCTCACTGGACTATGTTGACAAGCTTCTTGCTAATTTTGCGCCTAAAGAACTACTGATCGAGCGGGGCACACGCCAATCTGTGGAGGCTTCGCTCACTGCCCACTATCTTAGTTTTGAGCTTGACGACTGGATATTCACACAAGATGCAGCCAAAGAAAGACTTCTTAAGCAATTCGGCACTTCTTCGCTAAAGGGTTTTGGCATAAATAAAATGTCAAGTGCAATAATTGCAGCCGGAGCCATATTACACTATCTCGACATCACCCAACACACCCAGATAGGCCACATCACCCGTATCGCCCCAATAGAGATGGACAAATATGTGCGTCTCGATAAATTTACCATACGCAATCTCGAGCTAATAGCCCCTATGGCAGAGGATGGCAAGAGCCTCCTGAGCGTAATCGACCGTACTGTCACACCTATGGGCGCTCGTACTCTGTCACGATGGATAGTGTTTCCGCTGAAAGATGTTAGAGCCATCAACGACCGCCTCGATGTGGTGGAATATTTTTTCAAGCATCCCGAGGAGCGCGACGAACTGAAAGCCCATCTTGAACGCATAGGCGACCTCGAACGCCTTGTAGGCAAGGTATCTACCCAGCGTATCACACCCCGTGAGGCCGGGCAGATACGCACGGCTCTGGAAGCCCTGCAACCCATACGCAAAATCTGCCTTGAAGCAGATCAGCCGGCACTCCGTGCTATCGGAGAGCAGCTTAATCCATGCCAAAGTCTACACGACCGGATAGCAGCACAAATATGCGATGACGCTCCCAACGCCGTAAACAGAGGCGGCGTGATACGCAAAGGCGTGAACGCCGAACTCGACGAATTGCGTCAACTCGCCACCGACGGAAAGAACTATCTGCTGAATCTGCAGGCACGCGAAAGCGAGGCCACAGGCATACCATCGCTTAAGGTAGGATACAACAATGTGTTTGGATACTATCTCGAAGTAACAAATACCCACAAGAGCAAAGTGCCTTCGGATTGGATAAGAAAACAGACCCTCGTGAATGCCGAAAGATACATCACTCAGGAGCTGAAGGACTATGAAGAAAAGATACTCGGCGCCCAGGACAAAATACTTAGCCTTGAGACAAGCATCTACAATGCACTTGTGGCTGAAATGGCCCGATACACCCAGGCGATGCAGCTCGACTCGGCATTGATAGGACGGCTCGACTGCCTAAACTCATTCACTCGCGTGGCTATCGAAAACCGGTATAATCGTCCGGTGGTGGACGACTCCCTCGACCTCAAGCTCGTGGAGGCACGACATCCCGTGATAGAAAAGCAGCTGCCTCCGGGCGAGCCCTATATAACCAACTCGGTAGAGCTCAACAACGAAAGCAAGCAGATAATGATGATCACCGGGCCAAATATGTCGGGTAAATCGGCCCTGTTGCGACAGACGGCTCTGAATGTTCTTCTTGCCCAAATCGGATGCTTCGTGGCTGCGGATTCAGCAACAATAGGCGTAGTAGACAAAATCTTCACCCGAGTGGGAGCATCCGACAATATCTCATTGGGAGAATCGACGTTTATGGTGGAGATGACCGAGGCAGCCTCTATACTCAACAACATGAGCCAACGCTCACTCATACTTTTTGATGAACTTGGGCGAGGCACATCCACCTACGACGGTATATCTATAGCATGGTCTATCGTAGAACATATACATGATTTTTGCGGCATACATCCCAAAACCCTATTCGCTACCCATTATCACGAACTCAACGAAATGGAGAAAAGCTTCAAGCGCATTGTGAACTATAATGTGTCGGTAAAGGAAATAGACGGACGCATTATGTTTCTCCGCAAGCTCTCTCCGGGAGGAAGCGCACACAGCTTCGGTATACATGTGGCCAAACTCGCCGGTATGCCCAAATCTATTGTGAAGCGTGCCGATGAGGTGCTGAAACAGCTTGAAGAGAGCGGCACTCGCGGAGGTGAGGTTAAGATCGAGCGAGAAGCAGCCCCCGAGGGTATGCAGATGCGCTTTTTCCAGCTCGACGACCCGGTACTTTCACAAGTGCGCGATGAGATAGTCCACCTTGATATTGACAATCTCACGCCACGAGACGCATTGCGCAAGCTCTATGACATACGCCAGATCATAACCGGCAAATAGCCGGTGCAACCCATGATATAAATCATTAAGAATATGCAATATCTCACCATATATCCATCGTCAATCGACAGCCGCAGCATCGATAAAGCAGTAAAAGCTTTGCGCGACGGTGCTATAATTATTTATCCTACCGACACAGTGTATGCTATAGGTTGTGACGCACTAAACAATCGTGCTATAGAGCGTCTTTGCGCATATAAAGGTATAAATCCCGCAAAACAAAATCTGTCGGTGATCTGCAGCGACATATCACAAGCCTCAGAGTACGCCAAGATCGACAACAACGCCTTCACATTGCTCAAACGCAACCTCCCCGGGCCCTTTACCTTCATTCTCCCCGCTTCCACCAAGCTCCCGAAAGTTTTCAAAGGACGCCGAACCGTGGGAATACGTGTGCCTGATTGCGAAATCACACGACGGCTGGCAGAGGCTCTTGGCAACCCCATCCTGTCAGCCACCGTGAAAATCGACCCCGACCGCCCGGAAGAAGCTATTAATCCTGAATCGCTTGAAATGAATCACGCCACAATCGCCGATCTTATAATAGACGGAGGAGAGGGAGGATTGCAGCTATCCACAGTAGTAGACTGTACCGACTCAACAGCCCCGGAAATAATACGACAAGGCAAAGGGAAGCTTTAATATTTAATGACACAGCACTATGATGATCCGATCAGTAGGCATAGATGAATATTACACGGCCTTTCCAAAGAGCCGAAACATATTCGGTGGACGCCAATTCGTGGAAGCCACACCCGGCAACGTTGAAGCTATACGCTTCTTCATTAGTGTTGATAACGAACATTTCTCTCCGCGTTTTGGGCTAATCGCCGGATACAAGGATGGCGAATGGCGTGCACCCTACTCTGCGCCTTTCACGGAGATAGCTTATAACAAGCCTCAGCATCTCGAACATGTCTACGATTTCATATCCGAACTCACCGAATATCTCGGAGCGCCCCTTAACATAACGCTTCCTCCTCAATTTTACGATAAAGGGATGCTGCCTGAAATTACCGGTATATTTGCCAATTACGCCAAGAAAACCGTTTTTGATTTCGACTACTATTTTCTTACTGACGAATATCCGCACTATCGGGATAAGCTGGACCATGCTGCACGCAAAAATCTGAAAAGAGCAGAAGCCTCGCCATTTGTTTTCAATAAGACAGACGATGTAGAGAAAGCCTATGAAGTGATACGCATCAATCGGGAAGCGCACGGATATTATCTTGCGATGAGCCTTGACCAAGTGAAACGTACTATAGAAGCAGTAAAAGCTGACATGTTTGTTATGAGTATCGACAATAATGACATTGCAGCGGCGATAGTGTTTCATGTGGCTGACGGCATAGTACAGGTGGTGTACTGGGGCGATATACCCGGATACTCAGAACTTAGGCCTATGAATTTATTGGCGTACCATGTGTTTGGATATTATGCAGAGCATGGCATAGATATTGTAGATGTAGGCCCATCCTCGACATGCGGTATTCCAAACTCCGGACTATGCCGATTCAAGAAATCCATAGGCTGCCATATGGCTTTGAAGCCAACATTTGCTTTCTGACAGATTTTTTTGTAATTTTGCACGGAAAATGGGAAGACTACTGGCCATCGACTACGGACGCAAGCGTTGCGGCATCGCCGTGACCGATGAGCTACGCATTATCGCCAACCCGCTCACCACTGTGAGAGCATGCGATCTCAATGAATTCATTGTGAAATATACGTCTGAAAACAAAGTGGACCAAATAGTGGTGGGCCTTCCTACCACCATGAAAGGCGAAGCCTCCGAATCTCAGAAATATCTACTGCCCGCAATAAAGAGCCTGCAAAAGGCGGTGCCTCTAATCCCAATCGTGTACTACGACGAGCGTTTCACATCGGTGATAGCCCACAGGGCGATGATAGACGGAGGCATGAAAAAATCTGACCGCCGCGACAAAGCTAACGTAGACATGATTTCAGCCGCCATAATTCTTAACGACTATCTGCAAAAGATCAATTAATATGAAACTCCCTATTTATTTATACGGCCACCCTGTGTTGAGGGCCAAATCCTCTGAAATTTCCGCCGATTATCCTGAGCTCAAAAAGCTCATTGAGGATATGTTCGAGACTATGTATTTTTCGGAAGGCGTAGGCCTCGCTGCTCCGCAAATCGGCAAGAACATACGACTTGTCGTGATCGACGCATCACCGTTGGCCGAGAATTTCCCTGATTGTGACGGCTGGAAAAAGGCTCTTATCAATCCTGAAATTGAGGTGCTTGACGGCGAGTTGATCGCCCGCTCGGAAGGATGTCTGAGTTTGCCCGGTTTATCAGAAGACGTGAAGCGCGTGGAGCATATACGCCTGCGCTGGCTCGACGAGAATTTCGAACCTCATGAGGAAGAATTCTCAGGATTTCTCTCACGCATAATTCAGCACGAATGTGACCACCTTGAAGGCAAAGTGTACATGGACCATGTGTCCGCCGCACGCCGTCTGCTAAATAAATCAAAACTCAACAATCTCATCAACGGGAAGACACGCGTGGACTATCCCGTGCGCTACGCTCCCAAAAAACGCTGATCCGAACCCAATCGGCTTACTTGGCGGCATAACCACGATTATTAATCTTTTTTACAACCAAATATGGCTGACGACAAAAAAATCATTTTCTCGATGGTAGGTGTATCCAAGACCTACCCTCCCCAGAAAACAGTGCTTAAGGATATATACCTGTCGTTTTTCTACGGTGCAAAGATCGGCATCATAGGTCTGAACGGCTCAGGTAAATCCACTCTCCTCAAAATAATCGCCGGGCTCGACAAGAGCTATCAGGGCGAAGTGGTGTTCTCTCCGGGATATTCTGTAGGATATCTTGAGCAGGAACCTACACTTGACCCCAACAAGACCGTGATAGAGGTGGTGCGCGAAGGCGTACAGCCCATAATGGATCTCCTGGCCGAATACGATAGTGTAAATGCAGCTTTCGGCGATCCTGAGGTGCTCGAAAATCCTGAAAAGATGGACGCACTGATCACACGTCAGGCTGAACTCCAGGACAAGCTTGACGCCGCTGACGCATGGAATATCGACTCCAAGCTTGAGCGCGCTATGGATGCCCTGCAATGCCCGCCCGACGATCAGAAAATTGAAACACTTTCAGGTGGCGAACGCCGCCGTGTGGCTCTCATACGCTTGCTCCTGCAGCAGCCCGACATC
>CAZJKZ010000110.1:0-7050 GCA_964546885.1 uncultured Bacteroides sp. | reverse complement strand
TTACATTTTTCCGAACTTTCCAGTGCAAATTTTGGTTCTCGAACATAATAACATTCTGTTAAAGCTGAATATTTAGGACGATGGATATAAAAAGAGAGATAGTAGAGAAATTTAAAAAATGGAAGGACAGCCCTGGTAGAAAACCGATATTGCTGAAGGGTGCCAGACAAATAGGCAAGACTTGGGCTATGGAGACATTCGGACATGAATGTTTTGAATATTGTGTGAAATTTGATTTTGACAAACAGCCGGAACTTATGTCGATCTTTCGGATAACAAAAGAGCCGGCTCGTATCATAAAGGAACTTGCCATATATTGCGAAGCTCCAATCATAGCAGGTAAAACTTTAATAATTTTCGATGAGATACAGGATTGTGAAGAAGCACTTAACAGCCTGAAATATTTCTGCGAGGATGCGCCTCAATATCATATAATAGCCGCAGGCTCTCTACTTGGCGTGGCTGTAAAAAAGAAAAAGATGACTGTTCCGGTAGGGAAGGTGGAAGTAATGAGAATGTTTCCTGTGACATTCAAAGAATTTCTCCTGGCAAGCGACCCGGCTACATATAATTATGTGAATAATATTGAGGAAATAGAGAATCTGCCTGAAATAATATTAAATAAGCTGAAAACGGAATATCGAAGATACCAAGTGTGTGGAGGTATGCCTGAAGCTACTGTCGCATTGCTTGAAAACAAAGGAATTGCTGCCGTCGACGCAGTCTTGCAGGACATTCTCGATTTATATGAGCTTGATTTCTCAAAATATGCTGAACCGAAAGAAATCCCGCGAATTCATGCTATCTGGCATTCCCTTCCTGCCCAGCTTGCAAAAGAGAATAGGAAATTTATTTATAAGGTGATCAAGACCGGTGCTCGCTCAAAGGACTACGAAGACGCACTGATGTGGCTCGAGGATGCTGGAATGATATATAGAGTATATAATATAAGTAAGCCCGGAATGCCACTATCGGCTTATCAAGAAAACAATGTATTTAAAGTATATGCTTGTGATTGCGGTTTGCTGCGCCGACTTGCCAATCTCCCGGCATTCATAGTCAATGATCCAACTGCCAACTACACGGAATTTAAGGGTGCTATGGCTGAGAATGTGGTACTGGAGACACTGATGCCTATGCTTGGGAATCAACAACCGAGTTATTGGACTTCTGAAGGCACGGCGGAGGTGGAATTTGTAATCCAGTTCGACAGATATATCATTCCTATTGAGGTAAAGGCAGAAGGAAACATCAACGGCAACAGTCTGGCGCTATATAATAAGAAATATCAACCCGAATACAGAGTCCGATTCTCCATGCTCAACCTCCAGTTTAATTCCGGACTCTTGAGCTCACCGTCACCCCTCGCTGCCTGGACTGAAAAACTGTTAGCTCTCGTACAAAACGCCACACGCCAATAATAAATAGCCTTGCGAATGATGCGCAAGGCTTGTGAGTTAGCGGATGTCGAGGATTTTGTGGGTTTGGAGCGAAAGGCGCCACCAGGGATGCTTTAGGATGTAGTCGACTGTCTCGGCGGTGTTCTTGCCTGAGCATGGCTGTAATTCTTGTACTTTTATGCCTTTGCCTTTAAAGATGTCTGCGATTTGCTCTACATCCTGACCCGTATATACGATTTTTAGCTCATCGATACGGTCGATATTATACGGAGGGTCTTTAGGCGAGCACGTCACCCAATCCACGAGGGGGCTCACCTTATTTGAGCCATTGGTCTCTATCTGTATGAAATATCCGCGCTGTCTGAGCTCAGCGCACACATCATCGTATCGCTGCAGGGTAGGTTCGCCACCTGTGAATACCACATGCTTAGCAGGAAATTTCGTCACTTCGGCCACTACTTCATCAATGCTCATTTCTGTAAAATGAGCGAAGTCCGTGTCGCAAAACGGGCAGGCTCGGTTGCATCCGCTAAGTCTGACGAATACAGCCGGTGTGCCGGCAAAGACGCCCTCGCCTTGCAGGGAGTAGAATATTTCGTTGATTCTAAGTTTGCTTTCCATCAGTCCATTTCGTATGAGGCGGTGTTGCCTTCCGATTCCTGAACATCCACACGGTAGCAGTTGGGCACATTGTCGCATATCCAGCGTGCGAGATTCTCGGCGGTGGGATTAAACGGCACAACGTCGTTGAGATACGCATGGTCGAGTGTGCCCATTACCGTATTTTTTATGTCGGTGAAGTCAGTGACCATACCGTTATGGTTGAGTTCGGCTGCACGGCAGTGCACCGTTATTATCCAGTTATGGCCGTGGATATTGGTGCACTTGCTCGGATAATCAAGCTCCAGGCGGTGGCTTGCCGATATTTCTATGCGTTTAGTGACGTAGTACATAGGTATTTATTCTGAGGTTAGAGAATTCTTAGATTCGAGAAAAGTCTGGAGATTTACAGGTTCCAAACCCTGCTCTTTGGCAAGAGCGCACACATAGTCTATTGCCGCTTCGAGGGTGTTGTCGATTTCGCAGTCGCGAGCGGCATTAGTAAGCGGTTTTAGTAGCGACCCTACTTGCGGCCCCTGAGGCAGGTTGAAGATTTGCATTATATCCAAGCCGTCGAGTTTCGGACGGAAAGCCATAGCTTTATCCTTTGCCACGATATCGGCGCATTTGCGATCTACGATATCGAAATTGTTGAGAAAACGCTGCTTCTTTGCTATGTTTTTTGAAGTGATGTCAGCTCGCGCGAGTGTCATTAGATCGGGCAAATCTGCCTCTGCATAATTTACCAATCGACGCACTGCGCTGTCGGTCACTTCGTCCTCCACCAGTGCTATCGGACGCATATGCAGATCCACAAGTTTCTCCACATACTTCATCTCCTGTCCCAGCGGGAGGCAAAGACGAGAAAATATGCCTTTCACTTTTTTGCTACCCACGAAATTATGGTTGTGGAAGCTCCACCCCGTCTTTTCATCCCATCGCTTTGTGCCCGGCTTGCCTATATCATGCAGCAAGGCAGCCCAGCGCAGCCATATGTTATCGGATTTGGCGGCTACATTGTCGAGCACCTCCAATGTGTGGTAGAAATTGTCTTTATGGCCGCGACCGTTCACCACCTCCACGCCTTTCAGTGCCTCAAGCTCAGGAAGGATTAGTTTGAGCAGTCCGCTCCGCAGCAACAGATCCCAGCCGATTGATGGTTTTGGCGAAGCCATAATCTTCATAATCTCGTCTTTTATGCGCTCGCGTGTTATAATCTCAAGCCTGTGGGCGTTGCGTGCTATGGCCTCGAATGTGTCGGGGTGGATAGTGAACTGTAGCTGTGTGGCAAACCGTACTGCCCGCATCATGCGCAGAGGGTCATCGCTGAATGTTATGTCGGGGTCGAGAGGTGTGCGTATCAGGCGGTCGCAGATATCATCCACTCCGCCGTAGTAGTCGATCAGTTCGCCGTAATTATCTTCGCCAAGACTTATGGCCATAGCGTTGATTGTGAAATCGCGGCGCGCTATATCATCCTCGAGAGTGCCATCCTCCACCACCGGATTACGCGAGTCCCTATTGTACGACTCCTTGCGCGCACCTACAAATTCCAATTCGATGTCGTGGCGGTGTACTTGTGCCGTGCCATATGTGCGGTAGACATTAAGCCGTGTGCCTTTGCCTAAGGCATGAGCCACTTCGGTGGCAAGATCTATACCGGAGCCCACCGTAACAAAGTCGATATCCTTCGACCCACGGTGAAGTATGGCGTCGCGCACGTATCCCCCCACCACATAGCATTCACGGCCCATCTTGGATGCCGTTTGGCTCACAGTGTGAAATATCTTGTCGTCGATTAGATGCGAGAGGTTGGTCATTTATTAAAGGATGATTTGTTGTATGACAAATTTTTACAGTTCGATTAGTTCTTCCGGGCAGTTGGTGATACACTCCATATCGCCGCTCTCGCGCACCACATAGGTGTTTTCGATACCCACGGCACCCGTGCCCGGCACCACGAATTTGGGTTCGATGGCTATCACGTTGCCCGGCTGGAGTATGTCTCGCGATTTGGGGGCTAATACAGGCAGCTCGTTCACCTCGATGCCTATACCGTGGCCTACAAATCCGGCGTGCTGTCGGTGCCCCATGAAAAGGTGCTCCATTCCGGCCTCCTTAGCCATATTGGCAGCTACCTCATATAGGGCTTTGGCCTCGGTGCCGGGTGTGCCCAGACGTTGCAACTCATGGCATATATCTATTGACAGCTTGTGGGCATCCATAGCCTCCTGTTTTATTGAGCCGCAGCGGAATGTGCGAGTCATATCGGTCATGTATCCCGTGAAGTTGCCGCACATATCCACCATCACCGTCATTCCGGGATGTATCAGCGTGCCGTCAGCTCCTACCGGAAGCGAGAAATCCACTCCTGCGCCGCCCATAGCGAAATCGTAGGGCGAAGGAGAATCGGCATTGTCGCCTGCAAGCAGATTGCCCATGAACAGCTCCATATCCTCGCCGGCAATGCGGAATTGCCCGAGACATCCATGCGTGCGAAGTTCGTGCTCGATCTCCACTTGCAGCTCCACGTCGCTCATATCCTCGCGGAAGAGTTCGGGCACGCGGCGGTATACGGCAGCATGGCGTATGCCCGATGCCTTAAGCATTTCTATCTGTACCGAAGTCTTTACCGAACGTGTTATAGCCATCATAGTGCCGGCGTCGGCAAGAGTACGGGCATCAAGAGCTTTTTGCAGACGTGTCACCGTATTATAAGGTAGTCGGTTCAGTTCGAGTCCTAAAGATCCGTCGAGGACAATACCCATATCTACGAGAGATTTAAGTATGTTTTCTGGTTTGTGAATGCTGACCACGCGCTCGCCTTGCAGATGCACGGGGCGTTTCACGAAAAATACAGGGTCGTGATCAAGAGTGATCAACGCATATCCGCTGTACACTCTGCCGGTAATATAGTAAAGATTGGCATTGCTTGCGATAAGTGCGTTGGTAAGCCCCATGGCTTTCATGGTGGCTCTGATTTTCGACAGTCGGAGCTGAAATTCGTCGGCTGAAATTACCACTAATAAATCGGTCATAGCTTATATGTCGTTGTTTTTGGTTATTTGAATATTACCCCTACCTGCTCGATATCTTGCAGAGTGTCGGCTCGCATGATGTGCCACACCTTAATCGGGCGGGACACGTCGATTGTGACATGCCGCCCGATGGTGTCGGTGCGTTGGAAACTCACACCCATACCTTTTCCGTACCAGTTGCCGAAATTGTCGGCAAGACGCACGTTTACGGTGTCGTTAACTATTGTGTCGCCGTTGTAATAGCCTATGGTGAGCCAGATATTAGAAAATTCGTAGCCATTGGAGTGGCGCACCACCACCATCATATTTCCTGTCTCTAAAGAGGTGCTGTCCACATCTGAGACTTGGAAATTAAGGGTGTCACCATAGATCCAGCCCTCCGGATCGATATTATGATACACGCTTTTCTCACCATCGGTGCAGCCTACAATTATGGCGGCGCAGATTGCAAAGAAAAGAAATAATATGTGTTTATTGTTCACTCTGCTTTATTATGATTGTTCGGAGCGGAAGCATGCGATGCTGCGTCAGGAGCGCCGTTCTGAGGTTGCTGCTGAGGCTGGTTTGTGCGTTGCTTGGGCGCCGTGGGTTTATTCTGGTTGTTGGTTCGCTGGCCTTGGTTGGGGCGCTTGGGCTTGTCGGATTTGTCAGCCCCGTCGGACCTGTCAGACTTTTCGGGCTTCTCTTTGGCTTTCTGGGGCTTCTGCTTCTTCTTTTTCTTCTTGTCAAAGCGTGTTAGGTCGCCGTCGCCGAGGATATCGTGTACTTCGTGCCTGTTCTTAGGCGCTTCTGTGCCGTCGGGCAGCAGCGAATCGGGCTTTTGTCCTTCTTTGTTCATCGCTATCACTTCAAAGGCACGGGAGGCGCTGATAGTGACGAGATTGGCTGCCATAGATTTATCAGACGAGTATGTGATCTCGCGCTTGAAGATATCAGTCTTGAAATGATAGAATGTGCCGGTAGTAGTCTCCAGGCGCGCATCCTTTGGAGGCATGCGCTTTATGCTCTCCACGTAGGCGTCCACCTCATAGTTGAGGCAGCATTTCAGCTTGGCGCATTGTCCGGCAAGCTTCTGCGGATTTAATGATATGTCCTGATATCGGGCGGCGGATGTCGCAACCGACACGAAATTGGTCATCCATGATGAGCAACACAGCGGGCGTCCGCACGGACCTATGCCGCCTATGCGTCCTGCCTCCTGGCGGGCTCCTATCTGGCGCATCTCAATCTTCACCTTGAACACTTCGGCAAGCACCTTTATGAGTTGGCGGAAATCCACGCGTTCGTCGGCTATATAGTAGAATATGGCTTTATTGCCGTCGCCCTGGTACTCCACATCGCCGATTTTCATGCTCAGATTGAGGCTTTCGGCTATTTTGCGGGCGCGTATCATGGTGTCGGTCTCTTTGGCGCATGATTCCTCGTATTTCTCTATGTCGGCAGGCTTGGCTATGCGAAATACGCGACGTATCTCTGTGCCCTGCTTGAAATTGGTGCGACGCATCTGTCGCTCAACCAGTTCGCCAACCATTGACACTTTTCCTATATCGTGACCCGGAGAAGCCTCTACCGCCACCATATCGCCTATTTTCAGAGGCAGATTCAGTGTGTTGCGGTAGTATCCTTTGCGGGTGTTCTTGAATTGCACCTCCACAAGCTGCGAGTCGGCGCGTCCGCCGGGGATGTCTTTCAGCCAGTTGGTGCTTTGCAGTTTGCCCCTCGGCACATCGTGAATTTCAGGCTTGGGGTAGAAAAGAAGGTCCTCAATGGCGGTTTCCGGCTCGTCGGTGAGGTCTTCTTGTGCGTTGGTACGTTCCTCTATCATTGCTCAGAATTTTATTACTTCGCAAAGCTTACCGAACGTGTCTCGCGTATAACGGTGATTTTCACCTGTCCGGGATACGTCATCTCGTCCTGTATCTTTTTAGCTATTTCGCCTGAAAGCTTTTCTGTCTCGGCATCGTCGATTTTGTCGGCTCCGACTATCACACGCAGTTCACGGCCGGCCTGGA
>CAZJKZ010000109.1:0-7225 GCA_964546885.1 uncultured Bacteroides sp. | reverse complement strand
GCCATGCTTTAATTTGTAAGAGAAAAAACTTTACAAAATGGCTTCGATTAAACTAAAGTTCCGTCCCTCAGAGTCTTCCACACATGAAGGCACACTTTTTTACCGCATCATCCATGAGCGCATGTCCCGGCAGTTAACATCCTCATACCGTATTCTCCCGTCAGAGTGGAATGACAGGCTCTCAAAAGTAATTATTCCCGCATCAGGTCAGCGCCGCGCATACCTCCTGGCAGTGTCGGCAGACATCCGTGCCGATCTTGAAAGGCTTTCAGCTATAGTGCGGAAGTTAGACAGCAGCGGCATTGCATTCACAGCGGATGATATCATTGAGGAATTTAAAACATACAAAGCGGACTACTCGCTATTCAATTACATGGAGAAACTCATTTGCGGCTTCAAGCAGCAGGACAGGATCAGGACATCTGAAACCTACCGTGCGGCGCTTAACAGTTTCAGGAACTTTCTCAACGGCGCCGACATTATGATAGACCGTATCGATTCCCCGCTCATGCAGGACTACGAGGCGTGGCTGAAAAGCCGGGGAATCACTACAAACACAATCTCATTTTACAACCGCATCCTAAGGGCGGTATACAACCGCGCGACTGACAATGACCTTATTGCAAACCGCAGACCATTCCGCCACGTCTACACCGGAATAGACAAGACGGTCAAGCGTGCATTGCCCCTCGGCATTGTCCGGGAGATACGGCAGCTCGACCTCTCATTTTCAAAATCCCTCGACTTTGCACGCGATATGTTCATCATGAGCTTCATGCTCCGAGGCATGAGTTTTGTAGATATGGCGTTCCTGCGTAAGTCCGATTTGAGCAACGGACGCATCAAGTATCGCCGCCGCAAGACCGGAAAGACCCTGACAATTGAGTGGACAAGCGACATGCAGGCGATTGTAAACAAATATCCGTGCAACAACACTGCGTACCTTCTTCCTATTATCACCCGCACCGGCTTTAATGAAAGATGCATCTACCGCAACGCCGCATCCAATATCAACTATAACCTTAAACTGGTGGCGGCACTCGTCGGCATCCGCACTCCGCTCACTCTTTATGTTGCGCGGCATAGTTGGGCAACGGCGGCACGAACAAAAGGAGTGCCCGTCAGCGTGATAAGCGAAGGCATGGGACACTGCTCCGAAAGCATTACGAGGATTTACCTTGCAAGCATGGATGTGTCTGTTGTCGACAAGGCAAATTCAATGATTCTTGCATCGCTTTAGGCATCATCTGCAATTATGGTCAATATCTCAGCAATTTTGGGCTGATTTAGCATCAATCCAAAGTTAACTTTGCATGACTCAAATTGTTTTATAGATATGACGACAAAAGATTTTATAGCACTCATGGAGTCCGGCGAAGTTATCACAGCTGGCTCTTCCGCCCATAAGAAGATGCACGAACTCAGCCAGGAGGCAATTCGCATAACCATGCAGATTAACAATGCATACCATACCCATGATGAGATTGTGGCTCTCATGTCGGAGCTTACCGGCACTGAGATTCACGGCAGTTTCGGTCTGTTCCCTCCGTTTTACACCGACTGCGGCAAGAATATCCGCATAGGCAAACGAGTGTTCATAAATGCCGGATGCAAATTTCAGGACCAGGGTGGAATAACCATTGGCGATGACGTGCTTGTCGGTCACAATTGCGTTATTGCAACGCTCAACCATGTTATGGATCCCGACCGCCGTGCTGACATGACAGCTGCTCCGGTAAAAATAGGCGACAAAGTGTGGATTGGTGCAAATGTCACAATCCTTCAGGGAGTCACGATAGGGGAGGGTGCGATAATCGCGGCAGGAGCGGTTGTCAACAAGGATGTGCCGCCGCGCACTGTTGTCGGCGGAATCCCGGCAAAAGTGATAAAGGCGATAGAATGACAGAACTTTAAAACAATAATAAAAATGTTAGGAAATTTCGTTTATGCCAATCCCACGAAATTGTATTTCGGAGATGAGGCTCAAAAAAATCTCACCGAAGCTCTCAAAGGCTTTGGCAAAAAAGTGCTGCTGACCTATGGCGGCGGTTCAATCAAGCGTAATGGCGTGTACGATGATGTCATTGCCGCTTTAAATGCTGCCGGCAAGGAGATTGTCGAGCTTCCCGGAGTGATGTCAAACCCGACAGTTGACAAACTGGACGAAGGGCGCAAGGTAGCGCGTGAAAACAATGTCGATTTCATTCTTGCAGTTGGCGGAGGTTCAACCATCGACTACTCAAAAGCTGTAAGCGTGTCCGCATGGTATGACGGCGATGCTTGGGAACGCTTCTGGGTCAAGCAGGATGACCCGAAGCCCGGGGAAAGGATTATTCCGGTGGGAGCGGTCCTCACGATGGCTGGTACCGGATCGGAAATGAACGGTGGCTCTGTAATTACAAACCATGCCGCAAATTTGAAAATCGGCAAAGTGTTCGGTGAAGAAGTTATGCCAAAATTTGCTGTCCTCAATCCGCGCTACACATTCTCGCTTCCGCAGAGGCAGATGGTAGCGGGCATCTTCGACACCATGAGCCACATCATGGAGCAATATTTCTCAGGCGATGATGACAGCACTTCAGATTACCTTGCGGAAGGTCTCATGCGTTCTGTTATTGAATCAAGCCGTGTTGCCGTTAAAGACCCTGAAAACTACGAGGCGCGCTCAAACCTCATGTGGTCCTCAACATGGGCGCTCAATACCCTTATCGGTGAGGGCAAGGTACAGGACTGGATGGTGCACATGATTGGTCACGCTATCGGAGCAAACACCAATGCAACGCATGGCATGACTCTATCCGGCATTTCGGTTGCCTACTACCGTTTTGTGATGAAGTACGGCATCAAGCGTTTTGCCCGCTTCGCACATGTGGTATGGGGAATCCCCGCAGAAGGCAAGACTGACGAGCAACTTGCATCAGAGGGCATTGATGCACTTGCCGCATGGATCAAGGAGATTGGCGCTGCCTCTGAAATAACATCGCTTGGCGTAACTCCCGATATGCTTGACGCTATCGCAGACGCAACAATCATCTTTGATGCCGGTTATCACAAGCTTACCCGCGATGAGGTAATAACCATCCTCCGCAACAGCCTGTAAATACCGCGGTTAACGATAATTCTCCCTGTCCGTTTCAATGCGTGCAGGGAGTTTTGTTATGTTAAAATGGTTGACGCCTCAACTATTTTCCTCCCCGTTTGTTTAATTATTACTATGACGGATGAAAGAAAAATATATCAGATGCCCAACTTGGGTTGCCGATTTGGAACCGCATTCCAGACCCTTTGCAGCGAACTTGCCGAAGCCTTGGGAAATGCCGGTCTTGACCTGGCAGTCCCGGAGTATATGCTCCTTCGTGCTCTGTTCACCAATGACGGAATGCAGCAGTGCGAGATAGCGGAACTTATCGGAAAGGACAAGGCGGCGATAAGCCGTTGCGTAGCAGCCATGCAGAAAAAAGGATTGGTAAGGACCGAGCCGGTGAGCCGCAAATGCGTAAAAGTGTTTGTTGCGGAAAAGGGGAGGGCAATTGAGCCGGCGGTAATGGCCGTGGCAAAAGAGCGGCATAAGGCTCTTACCGGAATGCTCACTGATGAGGAGCTTTCAATTCTCATGGAAATATTAGACAAAATAATCAATAAACAATAAAAGGATAAAATCATGGATAAAAATGTAATGACATTAACAATCTGGTCTGACTTCGCGTGTCCCTACTGCTATATCGGTGAAACTCGTTTGCAACATGCAATTGCAGAACTCGGCTTGCAGGACAAGGTGCGGATTAATTACCGCGCTTTTGAACTTGATCCGACTGCACCCAAGGATGTTACCACCACCACACCTGAGCGTTTTGCAATGAAGTACCGCCTGTCCGTTCCAGAAGCCGAAGCGCAGATTGAGCACATTTCCGAGCTTGGCAGGGAGGTTGGAATCGATTTCAGGTATAAGACAACAAGGTATTCAAATACCCGCGACGCCCATCGCCTGATGAAACTTGCAGAGGCGAAATACAGCAGGGAAACTGTGGAAAAACTCAACGAAGCGCTGTTTGCAGCGTATTTCACTGAAAATCTTGTGCTTTCGGACCACAGAGTCCTTCTTGATAAAGCAATGTCTGTGGGCATGGATGGGAAGGATGTGAAAGATGTGCTTGAATCAGATATGTATGATGATGAAGTACGCCTTGACGAGCGCGAAGCTGCAATGCGTGGCATCCACGGAGTGCCATACGTGCTCTTTAACGGTGGGTTTGCTGTTCCGGGCGCAATGTCAACCGAAGGCTTCAAATCGGCACTTGAACGTGAGCTTAAAAAGCAAGCCGATAATAGTTCATCTCAAAATGGCGAGCGTCCTCATGCTTGTGGACCGGACGGATGCGTGCTTCTTTAATAAAAAACATCAATTAAAGCATAGCAAATATGATAAGGGAATTGACTGTTCAAGGCGTCTTTGACGAAAACTGCTATTTTTATATCGATGACCATTCCAAAAGCGGGTATATAATTGATCCGGGCGCACAAGCTGGTCTTATTTACGATGCAGTAGTGAGAAACGGTTGGCATATTGAAAAAATCCTTCTCACCCACGGTCATTTCGACCATTTTGGCGCGGCTGAACTTCTTCGCGAGAAATTTGCCGCACCTATTTATATATATCCGGCTGATGCGCGCTATCTTACCGACACGCGACTGAATCTCAGCGCAAATTCAGGCACACCGATGACAGTGCCCCACTATGAGGAACTTTATGATGGCGAAATAATACGTTTGAAGGCAAATTCGAGTTTCACTCTCAAAGTGATCCATACCCCAGGGCATACCCCTGGCTCTGTCACATTTTATTCACATGCGGACAGTGCCGCATTTGTTGGAGATACCCTTTACGAGCATGGTGCCGGACTGACGAATTTCCCCGGAGGAAACCGTGCCGAGTTGGAAGAATCTATCGTAAGCAAGATTCTTTCTTTGCCGGATGATACTATTCTTCTGTCCGGTCACTCCTCGCCGATTACTGTTGCCGAAGAACGGCGGTTGCTTTTGTGATTTTAAAGCAGTTCCCTTAGAACCTGGGCGTTATTATGAATGGAGTCGTGGGAAGAGTACAGCAATGTTACTTTATTTTTATTCTCTACAATTTCTTTAAAAGCCTCCAAAGCCGGACTATGCAATAATTCTTTTTTATATTCCTGCTCAAATTCGCTCCAATTTGCCTGCGGGTTGGAGTGGAACCACTCCCTCAGCTCTGTTGAGGGAGCGATATCTTTGTCCCATAAGTCAAAATGGAATGTCTCATGGGACAATCCGCGTGGCCATAACCGGTCGACATATACTCTGAAACCGTCATTGGAATCCATTGGTTCGTAAGCTCTCTTAACTGAAATAGTCTGTGCCATATTAATAGTCGTATTATATTATTGTGTATTAAATAAATCTTATTAAACTTCTCATCACTTACTTATAACGCCTGAGGCTTCAAAAAGTATCAGCAATCCAAATTTGAAACTTCAAAATACTGCTACAACATAGAAAAACTATTGTGCTGGATACCCGGGGTAGTAAAAATGATACCGTTGGAATATGAAAATGCGTTTTCATGTTAAATTTAGATTGCGGTACCTGGAGTTATTATTAATTTTGTGTTTAATATCAAAGTACTGTAATCAACACGCAAAACAAGTGAGATGGAATCGCAAAAGATAAACAGAATAAAAAATATCTTTAGTTGAGAACGGTAAAACTGGTAAATGGTTAGCCAAACAAGTAGGTAAAAAACAAGTAACCGTTTACCGATAGTGTCCCAACAAAATGCAACCATCCCTTGATACGCTGGAAGGATTTCAGAATTACTCGATATTGATGTTAAGGATTTAATTGTGAGCAATAAAGCATAACTATGAAGCCAGATAGGATTGACGAAGTATCAGATCCAGCCCTTGACGCACTATATAACAGTGCGTCCTCTGTCATTGAACAGGCTCGTGAAACTGCTTATCGGCAGATTAACGAATCGTTGGTTAGAAGGAACTGGGAGCTCGGCAAACTTATAGCGGAAGAAGAATTAAGTGGTCAGGATAGAGCTACTTATGGAGCTACAATTATAAAAGACCTCTCCAAACGCCTTACGGCTAATTATGGAAAAGGGTTTAATAAGACCAACCTCTATAGTTATACTCAATTCTACAAACTCTATCCGGAAATTTTCCACTCATTGAGTGGAAAATCTTCCAGCCTTTTATCTTGGACCCACTACCGCACACTGATTCAGGAACTTAATAATGATGCGCGTGCTTGGTACGAGCAAGAAGCGTTACTCCAAAACTGGAGTGTACGCACACTCCAACGTAATATAAGTTCGCAATACTTTTACCGGATTGTTGCCTCACAGCGTAAAGAACTTGTGGAGAAAGAGATGCTCGAGCTGACGGCACCGCTCCAAAATCCTGACCCAACGGAATTTATAAAAAATCCGGTTATAGGAGAATTTTTAGGCTTTACTTCGGATTCTTCTTTCAGAGAATCGGAACTTGAACAGGCGCTCATTGATAATCTTGAAAAATTCCTCCTCGAGCTTGGCAAAGGCTTTGCTTTCGTGGCGCGTCAGCAACATATCCACACAGAAAAAGAAGACTACTTCATAGACTTGGTCTTCTACAACATATTCCTGAAATGCTACGTTTTGATTGACCTCAAGACATCAAAGATTCGACACCAGGATATAGGGCAAATGGATATGTATGTGCGGATGTACGATGAACTGAAGCGCATTGAGGGAGACAATCCAACCATCGGCATTGTGCTATGCGAAGACACTGATGAAGATATAGCACGTTACTCTATCCTTCACGACAACGACCATCTGTTTGCGTCAAAATATATGCTTTATATGCCGACACCCGAACAGTTGCGAGCCGAAATTGAACGTCAAAAGGCAATCTATTTCCTTAAAGAAAAATCACGTGGTAGTGAATAAGGAATATATTCAAAACCGCACATACAATCAATAAAGCCACTTGACGGTATTCCGGCAATAACCTCAATTTATGCTCCGTTGCCTACTTGCCTGACCTCAACTCTCATGCAAGATTCTTTGCAGGCAAAACACAATATCTAAAAATGCTTGAGTGTTATTGGGTAACTGGGCGTGATATGTATCGTCTTCATGAGGGCGCCAAATGGGGTAGCGATTTCCTTGACTCTCTAAATCTTGGCTTTAGAACTGAATTCC
>CAZJKZ010000108.1:0-7408 GCA_964546885.1 uncultured Bacteroides sp. | reverse complement strand
CCGCTCCCGATGGTCACAAACCTCAAATCCCCCAGACAATGAGACAAACCAATTCACGCCCTTCAAAGGGGCGTCCCAAACTCCCCGCCGACGAAAGAAAGTCAATCCTTGTGTCGGTAAAACTCGACATAGACCAGTACAAGGAAATTACCGACAGGGCATTCGTTGCCGGACTCAACCGTTCGGAATACATCCGTCACGCAGCCCTTCACTGTAAGGTGGTCGAAAGGCTCAAACCTAAAGATGTGAAAGCGATCCGTGATCTTCAGGGTATAGCGGAGAACCTGAACCGCACTGCTAAATTTGTCAGCGCGATTATCAAAGGTGGAGCAAGCAATGAACAGTTTGTACGTACCTATCAAGAACTGATCTCGTGCAAAAATTTCGTTCTTTCTTTGATAAACAATTACCGTAACACGCCCGATAGCCTATGATGGGAAAGATAACAAAAGGCGGTAGCTTCGGCGGATGTGTTGACTATGTTACCCGTAAAAAGAAGGATAATCCGGATGGAACACCATGCAACGAATGGCGCATAATAGACCTTAAAGATGTGTCAGACTTGGAAGGCAGGGAGAGCATTATCGCCTCTTTTGAGGATAACCGAGCCCTTAATCCACGCCTTAAAAATCCGGTCGGACATATTTCACTTAACTTCCATGCCGATGATAATGGTAAAATAAATGATGTAAAAATGGTCGAGATCGCCCGAAAGTATATGGAAAGAATGGGCATCGTTGATACGCCATACATAGTGGTAAGGCATCTTGATAAAGATTATCCGCACTGTCATATCGTGTTCAGCCGAATCAACAATCATGCCGAGACTATCTCTGACAAGAATGATTTTGAGCGGAACAAGGACATTTGTCTTGACTTGACAAAAGAGTATGGACTGCATATTTCCGACAGCAAGCGACAGACCAACGTCAATAAACTTCGCGGAAATGAGAAAATCCGCTATGAGATTTTCAATGTTGTTGATGCTGCTTGGAAAGATAACACCATCTGCACTATTGAGCAATTTGAGGCAAAGCTGAAAGCATCGGGCGTCAGTGTGGAATATAAATTCAAGCGAGGCACAAGCGAAGTTCAGGGACTATGGTACACCCGAAAGGGCAAACGATTCCCGGCATCGAAGATCGACCGACGATTCAGTTACGCCAATATCAAGGCTCATCTTGCCAATAACAGACCGTTGCATCCTCAGTCGAAATGGATGTATGCCGATGGCTCGATAGTGCCGATTTCCGCATACAAGGGTGTCAAATTTACTAAGTCTCAAATCAGCGATTATGTGGGTGGCAAGACAATCCGTATAGACGGTTGTCAAGGCAATCCTTCCACCGTGTATATAAAGTTTGACCCGGCACGACTGGTTCCCGCTGTTTACAGTTCCAATCCTGATGCTCCGCATCAATCAACAACCGCACAATCGCAAGGAGCAGGAATAACTTTATCAACGCCTTCTTTGAGAGGAAACGCCCAAAATGATCAAGGCTTTTCCGGAGGAGAAGTTTTATCCGATGATTTCAAAATGTGGCTGAGTCGTCATCCCGGTCTCAGCATCGAAGAAGCTCTTCACCGATACCGAGACGAGCAGAGAGCCAAGCAACGCAGAAAAGGTCCCAGACTCTACTAAATTTAATACCACTACGACCAACCCTTAAATCCCCAAGCCCCCCCTCTAGGCGGTTTTTATTCTATATAGGCAAATACACCCGATTCTAACAAAATTCATATGTTTCTAAACATGAAAGGTTGTCCATGTCGGAATAAATCACTAAATTTCCTGTCTTAGACACCTATTTTGGCGTTTGAGTCCGTTACATGCTGAGTCTCAGCCGGTAACAGGCTCTCGATTTTTCCGACTTTGTGCTATATTTAGTCCTTTGTGGCGGCTATGATGGATTTAACCTTCTTTAACGTGATGATCTCGGTGTCCAGTCTGAAGCCGCTTATTTCGAAGAGTTTATTGGTCAGGTCGGTCCGTGTGAAGGTCGGGACTAAGCCTTCTGTGGGGATATGGAGGGCGTTCATTGTGCGCAATGTGTTGATGATTTGGACTGTGGTGAAGGCCTGGCCGAGCCGGTGCTCGAGGATGCGGTAGAGGAACAGGGCGATGAAGCATGTGGCGAAGTGGGCCTTGATGGCCTCGTCTTTGCGATGATACACCGGACGGGCTCTCATCTGGGTCTTCATGATACGGAATGACTCTTCGATTTCCCACCGTGCCCGGTTGATGTTGAGGATATGGGATATGGCGTTGTGGGACTTACCGAGGGCATCGATATGTTCTTCAAGGTTGGTGGTGACGGCATAGAAGCCGTCATATTTCTCCTCTTCTTCGACTCGATCATAGTCAATCTCGTAGCCGGCTTGAACTTCGGCCACTTCTCCCGAGGGAGTACATTTAATCTCTTTGAGGAGGCTGCGGAAGTTTTTGGGCGAGTCGGCGGCGTTGCCGTGAGTGATCGCTTTCTCGGCTTTAGCGATGTTTAGGGCGCGATGGTGGCGCTGATATTCACGGTATTTTATGGAGAAGGATATGATGCAACGCTGCTCGAGTTTTACTTCGGTCCCAGTCTGTGCATCTTTCACCCATGTTGGATACCATCGTTCTTTGTAGAAGATCTTATCTTTGTAAGTCGTATGGTTTTCGGGCTTTAGGATTTCGGTCAGGGTATATTCGGCAGTCTTACCATTGGGGAGATACCATCCCTCATCAGCCATGGCCCATGTCTTAATCTTGCCCGACGATTTGGACTTGCCCTCGGTATCGGGGAGGGTCTTTACCGATTGCACGGTGATAAATTTGCGGAACTCTGTGTCATTATAAGCCATATTGCCGCCTGATGATAACCCGGCATCGGTGCACATGACAAACTCCTCGATGCCCATCCTCTCTCCTATCATCTGCTCCAGAGGACGAAGGGTCACCTGCTCATTGGTATTACCCGGATTGATGTTTAAGGCCAGGAGCAAACCATCGGCATCCATGAATATACCCATCTGAACGATAGGCGTTCGCCTGTTCTCCTTTGAAGCTCCCGGGCGACGGAGAGCGGTCTCGACAGTGGACTCAAAGTAGAAGTTTGTGCAGTCATAATAAATGACCGAAGTGTTTCGCTCTATCACAGTCCTGCTGTAGTGAAACAGCCTTGACTGGATGTAATCAAGACTTCTCTCTACGGCTATCATTGCGCGATAGACTTGATGGAGACTGACGCTCTTGACCAAAGCCAGATTAGGCGCCAGCTCTACCGTAGATTTCTTGGAGCCCGGCCAAAGAATGCGGCAAAGCACCAGCTGCCGTATGATCTCATTAAGATCATACTTAAACTTGCTTCGGCGGGCAATACCGTCACATATCTTATCAATGCCAAGCTCATAATAAGTTTGTTCAGAGTGAGATAGCCGATATTGAAGGAGCGCCTCTCTTCCGTCCCGATTATCTTGGAAGGGTCAAACGGCACCATGACCTTGCGGCGTTGCTCACTCTCCTCCAGATTCATTTGATTCAGACGTGACTTGGCCCAGGCCCATGGATCGGCGACACCTTCGCGCCTGCGTATCTCCTCAAGAGTGCCAAGCCGGCAGACATTCCTGCTTGATATCTTGCCCTCCTTGTTGCGGAAGCTCTTGACGATGTAGTAAATCTTGTCTTCTACGGCTTTGTTAGGATTGAGGTACATAGGGCGCTTACGGGGGATAAGGGGTGATATATACTACAATATAGCACAAAGGCACGGACAAAATTTGACACTCGCAAGTATTGAGTGTCAAAAAGTTTGCCCCCTGCCGAAAATACCTCAAGTATCTAAGACCCGAATAGTTACGCGCACTCATAATTATGTTAAAATTAATTAAAATCATCCATTTGATTAAGATACATACTACTTATAATGTTTTTTGATTATCTTTGCACTTGCCTTATTAGTATTCAATATGGTTTATTATTGAAAGAATGATATATAAATAGTCAGAGTTATGAAAAACGAGGATTTGAAAGTATCGTTTGTGGATACAACAGTTGACAACTTTAGGGTTCTTTCTAAAAGGTCGGATCTTATATGCCAGATTGCTGACTGTAGGAAGAAGAATATGCCGCTTTGTAATTTGGACATATCTAAGGTAGATTTAACAGGACTCGATTTTAGAAACCTTACCATAAGGAATGTTATTTTCAATCGTTGTGATATTGATAAGGTGGAAATAGATTATAGCATTTGTGATTGTATTATATCATCAATATTTAAGAGAATATATAATGGTGCGAAGAAGGGCTTGGAGAATTTTGTTTGTGGATTCTTCTGTTGCATTATGACGATGTTCTCATGTCTATTTAAAAATAGAAGTTGTTGCATTTATCAGATGTGCCGGAAGTCTCCCGCAGCAAAGCCTATTATAGATGTAGATTTTAGAGGAGCTACGATTTTAAATGTGTGTTTCGCCAACTGTAAGTTAGTTCGTTGTAATTTTGATTCTGTAACAGCTGCTTTAGATTCGGAAATAGTTGTTACTAATAAAACCAGTATCTGTCTAGTGGACTTTTTCTTATGTGAATTTGTGCAATGTAGGTTCAGAAAAGCTTTAATTACGATCGCAGATTTCCGATATACTCAATTTTCAGACTGCTCTTTAGGAGAGATTATAGTCAACTATGGAGATTTTTATATGGCAGCATTTAAGGGTACAACCAGTTTTGACGGTTGTAGTCTGAAGGAATGTAGCCTAACAAATACAGTATTTGAGCATGAGTGTGTTAGATTTGATTCAATTCACAAGTTAATACAAGAAAAATATTCTGATTATATCGATATTTTCTATAATAGTGAATTTAAAATGGTTGACTCAGATATAGATTGTAAATGGTATAGGCGAAATCAATGCCTTGCTATAATAGAAAAAAAAGAATATGAGATAGAAAGTAAGGGTTTACGAAGTATAAGCCTTATTAGATTGGAGGCCAGCAAGGTTTATGCCCAGTTAAGTGGAATATATGCTAGTAAGGGTTTTTCTAAAGATTCAAATAAGGCATATCGAAAGGCTCGAATTAATAAAGCTCTACATTGTTGGTTTGCTCTAAGATCTGATTATAATAAAGAGATATGCATTACAATCAAGTGCATATATCATTTATTGGGTTTCTTGATAAACAGAATATTTGGATTTGGTTACCAATTGTGGAAAGTGATTTGTTTGTATGCTTTGTTAATTTGTGGATACGCTTACTTTTTCCTTCGAGACAGAGTAGATTCTGTTTCTTGGTGTGATGCAATTGGTCGTAGCCTAAGCAATTCAGTTGGGTCAAATAAGTGTTTCAGTTGTTATTTTGGGGAATTTTGGTCAAGCGTTGAGACTGTTTCGGGGCTTCTGTTGATTGGTTATGCGGGTTTCATAATAGCAAATCGTATGAGGAATCATTATTAAAATTTGTACCGGGACTTCGATTAGTAGATAAAGTAGATGAGGCGAGCTCTAAATTTTATATTTAGACGTAAGTTTTTAAATGGTACAAATAGTTTGATTTGGCTTATTATTTGATAAATCTTTATTAAATGCATCGGCACTTCTTCTTGCTTAAACCTTAGGGATGAAGGCTGTCTTACCAACTTCTCAGTAATTGAATGTGGTGGAGCTTCAACTCCAAATAAAAGGGTAATTAACATGTTTAACGTAAAAGCTGAAATATTATAGTGGAAGTATTAGTAAAAAATGCGAATGACACTTCTGATTTAGAACCACCATATCCCTATCATATCTGGTTGTAATATTGGGAGGACAAAAGCGGGAATAACCTTTCAGATGATGGATATTATTATTGTCCTGCGTAACTATTCAGCGAAAGGATATGTTAAGAGGAGTTGGCACTCGATTTTAGACGAGTGCGAGAATGGCATCGAGGGGCGATTGTCCGTTTTTCCAAGCCGTGTCGGCTATGGAATGGATTGCATGGAAGGCGTCGGCACCTGTGTCAGACCGGAAGCATCCTGATATTTGCTGTTTTACTTTCAATTTTCGGGTTCCTCTTTCCGAGGCTTGTTATCTGATGGTATCGCCGGGTTCTCAAGGAAGTTGAATAAGTAGTCTCGACATTTTATTATCCCCTTCTTCAGTTCCTTGAACTCTTTACGGAGCCCGTCAAGATCCGTCTTCAGCAACTCGTCCAACTTGTCAAGCCACGATTGTTTTGATATGACTTGAGATGGGTTCTCATTCCGCTTATGTACCGCTTCCCTCAATAGGGTCTGCACGTCTTTGGCCCAAGTCTGCTCTTTGTCTATATCGTTCAGATATTCAAGATTGCGCAGCAGGTGTGCCAAACAAATCTGATTGTTGAGAAAATCAATGGCGAAGTAGGCACTGTGGCGGTCAGTTACGGCAATCATGTTTTTCAGTGAGTCGCCAAATCTGTCTTCAAGAACCTTTGCTCCGCGTCCACGTCCACGGAACACGAGTGTAAGATAGGCAGTCCGTGCTATCCATGACCAATTGAGTTTCCCTTTGCAGTAGCATCCCGATTCGTCAAAGCAAACAACCTCTGACTCCTTAAGCATCTTCTCTATAAGGTCAATAGCGGGCCTGGACTTTTCAAGCATCCCGCTGACAATGTTGGCAAGGGTGCCTTGGCTTATTTTGATGCCGGACATGGTGGCAAACAAAGACTGCAGCCGTTCATAAGGCATACACTGCACAACACTAAGATAAGATGCTATCGCGCGGACATTCTTACCATAAATGACGGCATTGCCGCCTCGTTGGCGTGGAGGATATGAGCGGTTGCAGCATCCACAGGTGCAGGTAACTTTATAGAATCTACGCCCGTGGTATATAGGCCTGATCTGTGGCAGGTCTATTGCTGGCTTGTACGCTCCAACTCAGGTGTCAGTCCCGACAGATCGCGCCCGCAGTTCTTACAATACAGAGACTTTACTTCTTCAAACTCATCCGGGATCTCAACCATTTTCAGAGTCGTTCCCTCATGGCCTTTTTGCCCTCCGATCGTCTTGCCTGACTTCTCACGCAGCGATATTGTGCGGCGTTCAATCTCTGATTTCATTGGCTCCTTTGACGGTGGAGTGCCGCTATTATTGGAGTCCTTCCGTGGCTTCTCGTACTTCTCAAGGCGCCTGCGTAACTCGCGGTTTTCTTTAAGCAGTTTATCGACATTACGATTCAGGGCGCAAATTTCGTGATGCTGCGAGTCAACAGTCTTCCTCACCGATTGAAGCTCGGCAAGAAGTCCTGAAAGGGTGTCTCATTTATGTCTTTAACCTGCTGCTTCACAATTACAAAGATATGATTTTTATTTGATTTCACCAAATAAATCCGCATTTAATTTACATAAAAAACACGGTTCTTTCATTTAACTATTCTTGTGGGAAAGTAATGTAATCCCTATTTT
>CAZJKZ010000107.1:0-7481 GCA_964546885.1 uncultured Bacteroides sp. | reverse complement strand
AAAACCAATCTAATGATATCCAAACTAAATAATCAAGAAACTTATAATCAATATAAACAGATAACCGGGATTGAATTATATCTTTCCCGGTTACTGTATTTTTAGATTTATATCCTATGCTAACTTTATCAGAGTACCTTTTTGTAGAGGGCTTTGATATCCTCGATAGTTACGTCACGCGGATTGCCCGGAGTGCAGACATCTGCGATAGCCTGTTCGGAAAGGGCTTCAATATCCGACTCTTTGATGCCCAGTTCGCTGAGGTGTTGAGGAATACCTACTTCTACCGACAGAGCGCGCACAGCGTCAACAGCAGCCTGAGCTGCCTGCTCGCGAGTCATGCCTGTGGTGTCAACACCCATAGCCACTGCGATATCGCCGTACTTGTCGATGCTCGACTCCATGTTGTACTCCATAACAGTGGGGAGCAGGAGGGCGTTTGCCACACCGTGAGGCACATCAAAGAGACTACCCATGGGGTGAGCCATTCCGTGTACAAGTCCAAGACCTACGTTGGAGAATGCCATACCGGCGATGTACTGTGCTACAGCCATACCGTTGCGTGCCTCAGGATCTTTGGGGTTGTTTACAGCGTTGGCAAGATGCTTGTGGATCATGCGTATAGCCTCGATTTCGAACATATCTGACATCGACCATGCGCCTTTGGTGATGTAGCCTTCAATGGCATGGGTTAGAGCATCCATACCAGTGGCTGCTGTCAAGCTCTTTGGCAGAGAGTACATAAGTTCAGCATCTATAATAGCCACGGCAGGAATGTCGTTGGGGTCTACGCACACCATTTTCTTTTGTTTATCTTCGTCGATGATTACGTAGTTGATGGTGGTTTCAGCGGCTGTACCGGCTGTGGTGGGGAGGGCTATGATAGGAACACTCTTATTTTTTGTTGGAGCCACGCCTTCAAGCGATACTATGTCGCTGAATTCTGGGTTGTTAGTGACGATACCGATAGCTTTGGCAGTGTCGATTGATGAGCCGCCGCCGATAGCGATGATGAGATCGGCTTTAGCGTCTTCGAAGGCCTTTAGACCATTTTTCACATTGGTCACTGTCGGGTTGGGTTTCACGTCAGAGAAGATCTCGTAGGCTATGCCGTTGGCGTCAAGTATGTCGGTAACCATCTTAGCTACACCGAATTTCAGCAAACCAGGGTCAGTTACTACCAATGCTTTCTTTTTGCCTAAGCGTGCTACTACTTCGGGAAGGACTTCGCGCGAACCCGGTCCGAAGTAAGATGTCTCATTGAGAATGAATCTTTGTGTCATGGTGTTAAATTATAATATTATTATGTGAGTTTCCTCACTTCGACAAAAGTACAAACTTTTTGCCAAATATAGTATCTTTTATGTCCAAAAATTTTGCTTTTATGGGAAAAAAGGCTAATTTTGCAGAACATTAACATTTGGCTTTCGGGGTGCCTTGACAAACAAGGCTGAGATTATACCCATCGAACCTGATACAGTTAGTACTGTCGAAGGGAAAAGCTTTGCTTCACGTTTTTCTTAAGATACCTCGTAGCCATGTAATCTTTCGTATATGGCTCAATATGTTGCTGTTCTTTCTATCGCCGGTTCCGACTGCAGTGGAGGTGCCGGAGTTCAGGCCGATATCAAGACAATGTCGGCGTTAGGCATCTATGCCGCTACTGCCATTACAGCCGTCACTGTGCAGGACGGCTCAGGAGTGCGGGCGGTTGACCCGGTTGATCAACTCACCGTAGCCTCACAAATCCATGCAGTGATGCGCTATATCAAGCCTAAAGTAGTAAAAATAGGTATGCTGTACAACAAAGCAATCATCAACGCTGTCGCTGATGCTTTGGCTGAATACAAGGACGTACCTGTGATCATAGATCCTGTAATAGCCGCTTCCGATGGCACTCAGCTTCTTGATATTGATGCCATTGACGTATTTAAAAAACGTCTCTTGCCTTTGACATTTCTATTAACTCCGAATATTCCCGAAGCGAAAATACTCACCGGGATAGAGTGCGATATTGACGAAATGGCAAAGTCATTGCTTGGCATATGCGAAAATGTCCTGGTTAAAGGTGGACACTCCGACGATCAGAAAGCCTCGTGTGACGTATTGTATTGTCCCGACGGCACTATCTGTGGCTTTTCCTCCCCAAGATTAGTTTCGAACAATACGCATGGCACTGGTTGCACACTATCATCAGCGATAGCCTCTTTTGTGGCTTTGGGATGTGATTTGCTTCACGCATGTGCGAGAGCAAAAGAGTATGTTTATGAGTGTATAGCTTATGGAAGTGATGTCGAGTTCGGACATAAAAGTTGCGGTCCGCTCAATCATTTTTTCAATCCTCATCCAATTATAAAAAAGTAAAAGATATTATGATGTCATTACAGTTTATTTCTCATACAAACGGTATGTATAGTTATATTGATGGCATACGTTTAGCTTTGAAGGGCGGTTGTAAATGGATACAGCTGCGTATAAAAGGATTGCCCGATGATGAGGTTCGCCCAATTGCTCGTGAGGCTATATCTTTGTGTCGTGAGGCCGGTGCGACAATTATTTTAGACGATCGCGTCCACCTCGCAAAAGAATTGGGTGCCGACGGTGTTCATCTTGGCAAAAATGACATGCTTGTGGCTGAGGCTCGCAGTATGTTAGGCAAAGACTTCATTATAGGAGGTACAGCAAACACTAAAGATGATGTAAGGCGACTTTATCGGGAAGGCGTCGACTATATCGGATGCGGCCCATTTAGGTTTACAACCACAAAAGAGAAATTGGCTCCTATCCTTGGACTGGAGGGATACCGAGATATTCTCAGCGCAATGAAGGCCGAAAGCATTGATTTGCCCCTGATTGCAATAGGCGGAATCACCCTTGATGACCTTCCGGCTCTTATATCTTGTGGTATAAGCGGCGTGGCAGTGAGCGGGTCGATACTTAATACCAATGACCCGGCAGCTACGACTGCAGCCTTTGTCGCCGCTATGAGATGAGCTCATTCTACAATAATAATTTTCATAATAATCAATATAATGGATAAAAACATCAAAATCTCTTACCCTGATTCGGAGAAGGTGTATCTTCAAGGTCAGTTGTATCCGGAGATCCAGGTGGGCATGCGACGGGTAAATCTCACTCCGAGCCTTACTGTGGTCGATGGCAACGAGGTGCGCACCGACAACGGATTTGTCTACATCTACGACACGAGCGGACCATACAGCGATCCGCAGGCTGAAATTGATATAAACGCCGGTCTTCCAAAATTGCGAAATCTCTGGGGCATACCGCGCAAAGGCACCCAGATGGAGTGTGCAAAAAAAGGTATTATAACTCCTGAGATGGAATATGTGGCAATCAGAGAAAATATGAACTGTGCCGAACTTGGCATCGACACGCATATCACTCCCGAATTCGTGCGCCAAGAGGTGGCTTCGGGTCGCGCTGTGATTCCTGCAAATATTAATCACCCGGAGGCGGAGCCGATGATAATAGGCACTAATTTTCTTGTGAAGATCAACACTAATATCGGCAATTCCCATGAAAATTCTTCAATCGAAGAAGAGGTGGAGAAGGCTGTGTGGAGTTGTAAATGGGGCGGTGACACGCTTATGGATCTCTCCACGGGTGATAATATCCATGAGACACGTGAATGGATATTGCGCAATTGTCCTGTCCCGGTTGGCACTGTGCCTATGTATCAGGCTTATGAAAAAGTCAACGGTAAAGCTGAGGATCTCACGTGGGAAATATTCCGTGACACCCTGATTGAGCAGTGCGAGCAAGGCGTTGATTATTTCACGATCCATTGTGGTATCCGCCTAAAAAATATTCATCTTGCCGATAAGCGTCTTACCGGTATGGTGAGCCGTGGTGGCAGCATCATTTCTAAGTGGTGCAAGGTGCATAATAAAGAAAGCTTCCTTTATGAGCATTTCGATGATATTTGTGATATTTGTGCAAAATACGATGTGGCAATATCGCTTGGCGACGGTTTGCGTCCTGGCTCAATTTACGATGCTAATGATGCCGCTCAATTTGCTGAACTCGATACGATGGGCGAGCTGGTAGAGCGTGCTTGGGCTAAGAATGTACAGGCTTTCATAGAAGGGCCCGGACATGTGCCCATGCACAAAATACGCGAGAATATGGATCGTCAGATCGAGAAGTGCCACGGCGCTCCTTTCTATACATTGGGCCCTATTGTCACTGATATAGCTCCTGCCTACGACCACATTACGAGTGCCATTGGTGCAGCTATTATAGGCTGGTACGGCACTGCGATGCTTTGCTACGTCACCCCCAAAGAGCATCTCGCTCTCCCTGGCAAGGAGGACGTGCGCAACGGTGTGATTGCTTATAAAATAGCTGCCCATGCCGCTGACTTGGCAAAAGGACATCCTGCGGCAGCAATCAGAGATAATGCTCTCAGTAAAGCGCGTTATGATTTTCGTTGGAAGGATCAGTTCAATCTGTCTCTCGACCCGGAACGCGCGCTTGAGTACTACAAAACCTCCAACCAGGTGGGAGGAAGATACTGCACGATGTGCGGCCCAAATTTCTGCGCTATGCGCATCAGCAAATCAATCTGTGAAGTCTAACTATCAACAATATTTACAATCCAACCTCGGCGCATCGTGCCGGGACAAAATCTAAAAAAATGATAGAAACAAAAGTATCTAAAGGTATTATTTCTACCTACTTCGAAAAAATGGAGCGCAATCTTGAGCTCGACGTTGCCATTGTTGGAGGCGGTCCATCGGGTATAGTGGCTGCTTACTATCTTGCTAAAGCCGGCAAACGTGTGGCTATATTCGACCGCAAACTTTCGCCCGGTGGAGGTATGTGGGGTGGGGCAATGATGTTCAACCAGCTCGTGATCCAGGAAGAGGCAATGCATATCGTGAAGGAGTTTGATATCAATTTCGCCCCGTTCGAAGACGGCTTGTACACAATGGACTCTGTGGAGAGCACATCTTCGCTTCTCTATCATGCCGTGCATGCCGGAGCTACAATATTCAACTGCTATTCAGTGGAAGATGTGATTTTCATCAATGGAGCTGTAAGTGGAGTGGTGGTCAACTGGACACCGGTGCTTCGCGAAGGATTGCATGTCGATCCTCTCAACATCTACGCAAAATGCGTTATTGACGGTACCGGACACGATAGCGAAATATGCCGTGTTGTGGCAAGTAAGAACGGATGCAAACTCGCCACTCCTAACGGACAGGTGATAGGGGAGATGTCAATGGATGTCACCACTGGAGAGCGTCTTGTGGTGGAGGGTACAAAGGAGATTTTCCCCGGCCTGTATGTGTGCGGTATGGCATCTTCTGCCGTATCAGGTACACCCCGCATGGGTCCCATTTTCGGTGGCATGCTTATGTCGGGTAAGAAAGTGGCTGATATGATTATAGAAAAACTTAGCTGAGTTGAACTGGATAGTAATCACTTCCCCGTCGTTTTTTGACGGGGAAGTTAATGAAATAAAGCGACTTGTGGATGAGGGTGTGGACACTATCCATTTGCGCAAACCGGATTCCGATATCCGTGATTGCCGTCGTATTCTCGACTCTTTGTCAAATGTCTGTCTAAGTCGTATCGTCCTTCACGACCACTTCTCGCTATGCGAAGAATATGGTCTTAAAGGAGTGCATCTTAATCGGCGTAATCCTTTAATACCGGTTGGTCACAAAGGATCTGTTTCGCGTTCTTGTCACTCCTTAGAAGAGGTGCGCCAGTTTTCGGATAAGTCTGATTATGTGTTCCTTAGTCCGATTTTCAATAGTATTTCAAAAGAGGGATATAATTCTGCCTTTTCTCATGCACAGCTTAAAGAAGCGGCCGAAAGGGGAATTATTAATAATAAGGTTATAGCTCTCGGAGGCGTTTCATTATCTAATATCCCGATTGTGCGCTCTTTAGGCTTTGGCGGCGTGGCGTGTCTTGGAGATATTTGGAGTCGTGTCCATTCCGATACCTATGCCGAGTATCTCCGCTCAATGCACATGGCCCTGCATGGCTTGTTACCAGATATTGAACCTGTATCCTGTGGAAATTGAAAAAGTGAAAAGATTGTTCTGAAACGCGCTGTCCTTGTCGTACACAATCGCTGTGTTCACGTCGGTTATCAATCCTGCAAACCATTGTTTATGATTCCACACCACTGACATTTTAAATTTGTTGGATAGAGCCACAGTAGTGGTGGTTTTGTTTGGATTGTTTATTTTGCCTATTTTCAGTCCGATAGTCGGTATTTCTGAAACGCCGAGTACCCATCCGGGGTGAAACACCCAATTGTAGCCGTAGCCTACGTTGATGCCAATGTTTTTCGTGTTAGCCACATATTTATGGTCAGGCCATGTCTCTGGTAAAGTATCAATAATATATGTTGGCAAATCGTTGAAGTCAAAGTCAAAATTCTGATTGATAAACGACACACCTGCGAGCCAGGACCCTTGGCTCTTGATCTGGATGCGGCTGAAATTGAATGCCGCTGCCTGAGAGTATTTCTTGTGATTGAAGAAATAGTAGGTATCAAATCCAAATGATGTAGTTTTGAGTCCGTTAAAAGTGATATTTGGATTATATCTATTGCCTTTCGGCCCAAATTTACTGATAGTCACACCGCCCGTATTGTTGACAAATCCCATATTAAATGAGAAAAGGCTGCAGTTGAAACCAAAAGAGAATTGCTCTCGTGTCTTTTTTTCAGGATTGCCGAAGAATTTGCTTACGTTTTTTTCGTAACCGCCGGACACTGCAAGATATGTCAGTAGCGCACCGATGGTGGTGGACGGTTTAGAGTGCATGGTCATTCTCACATCATCGGGCAGATAAAACTGGTATGAGTTCAGAAATGACTCTGTGTGCAGCTTGCCATTGAATTTGTATCCTGTGCCTTCCACATATGTCGTGTCATAACCGTTGAAAAATCCGTCGCCCCATCTATACACATTGATGCAGAATCTCGGAAATTTTCCCCAGTTGGCTATCGAGTCGAGAGCGAGGGAAAAGGCATGACTGGGGATGGCGAACGCAGAAGCGCACACCATCAATAATAATAGTCGCAGTGAATGAGTTCTTGGCACAGCAGTGTTTTTTCGATACGTGTTACTAATTTCTCCTATATTTTCAATGTGCAAAGTTACAAAAAATTCCCTATTTGCATATTATACAATACAGCGAAAAGGAAAAAATATCTTATAAAATATCCTTTCCTTTTCGCTTTGGATGTTAAGCAGCCAAAGGCCGCTAAGTGTTATTTGGCTATAAATTAGTCGTTCTTTCTTGCGTGGTATCTTACGAAAGCTTCGATAGCTTCATAAGAGGCAAGACCGAGGTCGGAGTAGAGTTTCGCAGTTGCGCGGTTGCGATCCTCTGCGCGCTGCCAGAACAGACGGTCGTCGTCGCCGAGGAACGGAGCGTTCTCCATCTGGCTCTGGTGTTTCAGGATAGAGTTGCGTTTGAAGCGCAGTTCGTCC
>CAZJKZ010000106.1:0-7539 GCA_964546885.1 uncultured Bacteroides sp. | reverse complement strand
TGCTTCACCCTACGCGTTAGGATTACTTCTTGGCTGCACCGGCCTTCGGACGCTTGGCTCCGTATTTGGAGCGGCGCTGAGTGCGGTCCTTGACGCCGGATGTGTCGAGTGTGCCGCGGACGATGTGGTAACGTACACCGGGGAGGTCCTTTACACGGCCGCCGCGAACGAGCACGATTGAGTGTTCCTGCAGGTTGTGGCCTTCTCCTGGGATGTAGGAGTTGACCTCCTTACCGTTGGTAAGTCTTACACGCGCAACCTTGCGCATAGCCGAGTTAGGCTTTTTAGGGGTGGTGGTGTACACGCGCACACACACGCCGCGACGCTGGGGGCATGAGTCGAGCGCGGGGCTCTTGCTCTTGTCGTTGAGCGCCACACGTCCTTTTCTTACTAATTGCGAAATAGTAGGCATCTTAGTGGTTTGGTTTTACTTTTTTATGTTTGTTCTCTAAATGTTTCTTGTTTTCAGTGAATCCAAAGCGCCCAAAACATAGCTACCGCCCTATAGCTCAAAGCTTTAGCGGCTACCACGAGCATGGCACGCCTTAAATTCTTTGCAAAGTTACTAATTATTCGGCTAATACACAAATATTTTCACAATTATTTTTTAGAATCGTTTCATCTTAACAGTCGGCCTCGGGCTGCCTGCTCCCCTCCCCTGCCCTTAGCCGCGGGGCAGCCATCGCCGCTTCTCAATTGAAGATTATAGTTTTGTTTTTGTAGGTAAGTATCTTGCGGTCGATATGCTTGCGCACGGCGCGCGAAAGCACGATTTTCTCGAGATCTTTGCCTTTGCTCACAAGGTCGTCCACGGTGTCCTTATGAGTTATGCGCGCCACATCCTGCTCGATTATCGGACCGGCGTCAAGATCGGCTGTCACATAGTGGCTTGTGGCGCCTATTATCTTCACTCCTCTCTCGAATGCTGCGTGATAGGGCTTTGCGCCTACGAAAGCCGGGAGGAATGAGTGGTGTATGTTGATGATGTGTTTGGGATAGCGCTCTATGATCTTGTCGGAAAGTATCTGCATGTATCTGGCGAGCACGATGAAGGATATATTGTTGTCCTCCAGCAGCTTGAGCTCAGCCGCTTCCTGTTCGATTTTATTGTCTTTGTTTATAGGGAACACATGGAACGGTATATCGAATCTCTCTGCCACATGCTTCAGATCAGGGTGATTGCTGATGATGAGCGGAATCTCCACGTCCCACTCTCCGGCCGTATATCTCGCAAGCATGTCGTAGAGGCAGTGGCTCATTTTCGACACGAAAATTGCCATGCGAGGCTTGATGTCTGAGAAATACACCTTGAAGTCCATATTATATTTCTTGCCGAAAAGAGTGCCGAAATAATCGTGGATCTTTTCACGCGGTATCACGAAATCGTCCAACTCCCACTCAATGCGTGTGAAAAAAATTTTCTCCTTGCGGTCGACGTACTGGTCAAGATACACAATGTTTCCACCATTGACGGTGATGAAGTTGGTGATCTCTGCCAGTATACCGGGCCTATCGGGGCAGTGCATCAGTAGTTTTGCTGTAGTGCTCATACGCTATGGCTTTATTGATTTTAGCCGCAAAATTACATGTTTCCGCTAATTTTTACAAACTTGGCTAACGGAAATTTGTCAAATAGTCATCAAAAGGCTAACTTTGCATCTATATATGCCATGACAAATGCCAGGAATAGGTGTATAAACATTGTCCATTAGTTTGCTATAATTAGATTTTTTGCATAATTTTGCATCATATTATGCGCCACGTTATACCACCCATATTATTAGCACTGCTTCTCGTATGCTTTGCCCCGTCACAGGCTTACTCCCAGATTGTGACGGCTCCCGATGTGAAGCTCAATAGCGACAGCATACGCAAAGCGTTTGATGATCAGCCGTTTTTCGGGCTGTACAAGGACAATTATTTCGTGTTCGGGCCGTCGGTAGGATCCAAGCCCACGGTTAAAAACACTAACATCAAATTTCAGATTTCCATCGCACAGAGGCTCTCGAAAACTGTGCTTCCTTTCGGCACCTATGCCTATCTTTTCTATTCGCAGAAATGCTTCTGGAATGTGCTCGAGAACTCTATGCCGATGACCGATCTGAATTTCAATCCGGGCCTCGGTCTGGCCAAACCTCTTTTCGTGCGGGGCAACTATATCGGAAAGGCCACCTTTATCATCGAGCATGAGAGCAACGGACGCGACGGCGATGATTCTCGCTCATGGAATAAGGTATCTCTCGGTGCGAATATTATGATAGGCCCCACTCTTATGGTCCATGGTAAATTCTGGATACCCATAGTCGACGGAATGAACAACCAAGATATACTGCGCTATAGCGGTATCTACCAGATGGGACTGCAGATGCAGTCGCCCAGCCAACGATATAACACCTCTATCACTCTCATCAAGCGCCAAGGATGGAATCTTAACTACAACGTAATCCTCGAAATGGGAATGCGCATGTGGAAGGGCGCCAACGAGTATTTATTCCTCCAGTTCTACAACGGATACGGCGAGGGACTGTTGGAATACAATAAATTTCATAGCCAAATACGAGTGGGCATCCAAATCAAGCCCCCGCTATTCTCCGACTTCTAATATTCACATTCCTTCATTAATCCCTATTTTAGAAGATTATATCAAATCTTACGATTAAAGGATTGTTGCAAGAGAATGATCAGAAATATTCGCTATTGGCTGTCAACCTTGTAAGATAATTCAGCGTTATAAATTATATTACGACATTTAAACCATTTTTAACGGCATTAGATTATGAGAAGGACAATATTAATTCTGGTCGCTTTTGTAGCAGCTCTCACAGCGGCAGCCCAAGTGCAAATTCCATATCAGGAAATCCCCTATGACGTACACTACCACTGGGGACTGATAAAAGTGAATATTGGACACGGCAAAGTGACGCTATCTTCTCAAGGCAACAGTTTCAATGCCACTCTCGATGGCAACACTATCCCGTGGGAAGGACGTATTTTCTGTGTAAGCGACACCCTCAACGCCACTATGACCCCCGGCTCTCCACTGAGCCAAGAGACCGTAACGTATGAAAACGGATGGTATCTGAAACCGAAGGTTATGGAATACCGTAGCGACGGATTCAACGCATCAAATCCAGCCAACTATAAGAATATCAAAGGTCAAGGCTATCTCAACGCCGATGGCCAGACAATGGAAGCGGTAACCGTAACCGCTGACATGCTCGGACTCTTCTACTACTTCCACGAGATCGACTTCGACAGCATGTCGCCCGGCCAGCAAATTACAATTCCCATCACTGTTGACGGTGGTTACAATCAGTCAGTGACGGTAACCTACAACGGACAGTCAGTCTATGATGCCGCAGGCACCACCTACCCCACCTATTTAGTGTCATTTGAATACACCTATCAAGGAGCGCCGAGCGGATATCAGGTGCATGCCCATGTAGCCCGCTCCAGCCGTATCCCTGTAGTGATAAGCGCCAACCTCGCTATCGGCAGAGTCGAAATGGTCTATGCCGGCTGACTGGGAAGAAGGCCGTCCTCGGCCTTCAGCAACCGGATGGCGAAACCATTAGGCTATTAACCCTCGTTGCAGCGGTAGGCCGAGGGCGACCTACCTCCCAGTCATAATTTGTCAAGCATCTCCTTTATAAACAATAAAACCAACTATGATTAATATCAACAAAAAGGCCGCCTGAATAACAATGTCTATTACCTTATTCCCCGAATTATTGTTAAGCGAAGAATCTTTGTCAACAGAGGGCTGCTCCTCGTGATTATTAGGTGGCATAGCCTCAGATACTTGCTGATTTTTATATCTCAATGGTTGAATTTTACAACCTTCGAAAGCCTCGATACCGATAGATTCCACTGAATCCGGAATATTTATCGAATCAAGACTTGCACAATCAAAAAAAGCTTCGTCTCCTATTGATTTTACCGATTCAGGCAGTACTATAGTCGTCAAGCTTTTACAATCTAAAAAAGCATAGTCGCCTATTGACGTCACAGATTCAGGTATATTTATTGTTTTAAGGCTTCCGCAACCGGCAAATGTATAATTAGCAATAGAAGTCAAAGTATTTGGAAGAGTGATTGATACCACACTATCACAGCAATAAAAAGCCCCCTCTCCTATTGATTTTATTGATTGCGGAATCACTAACTTCCTAATCCGGTGACATCCGGCAAAAGCATAGCTTCCGATTGATGATAGAGACTGTGGAATAATAACTTTAGTAATTTCCTTACCGCCGATGAAAAATCTATTGGGATAGTAGGCTGGATTAGAATAAAAATCCTTAAATTCTATGGAACATATACTTTTAATACTCGCAAACTCTACATGCCTAATGTTGTAACAGTATTTAAACGCCTCCGAGCCGATTGATTTAACTGATTTCGGTATTGATATAGATATGAGGCTGTCACACCTATAAAAGGCACTATCTCCGATTGACACTATCGACTCAGGTAGATATATTGATCTAATTTTGCTACAAAGTGCAAAAGTATAGTTGCCTATTGAGGCCACTGAGTTTGGAACCACTATATCTGTTATCTCCCGGTTGCCGATAAAAAAGGTTTGAGAAGATGAAATCGGATTGGATTGAATGCTTTTAAATTTTATACTACATAGACTTTTAATACTTGCAAATTTCACAGACTCAAGATGAAATCCCTCAAAAGCATCTACACCGATTGATGTGACCGAAGCGGGGATAGTTACAGATTTGAGACCACTGTTATAGAATGCATAATCACCAATAGAGCTAATTGTATTAGGGATAATTAAATCTGTTATTTTGATGCCATCTATCAAAAGTGCTCCTCGGCAAAGTGGATTGGAAGTCTCATTCTCAAAATTTATTTTACATATGCTTTCAATGCTTTCGAATTCAGCATTTCGGAGACTATCACATTCCCCAAACGCACTTCTGCCGATAGAGGTGACTGAAGAAGGAATTGAAATATACGTAATCTTTGAATTGTAAAACGCACTGTCAGCGATGCTGGTAACCTTATAGTTTTCTCCATTGTATTCTGCAAAAGAGGGAATTTCCACTTTGCCGAATGCTGACACATTTGTATATACCTCACAGGTTTTATTTTTAGAGTCAAGCACACGGAAAAAAATATCATTTAAAAAGAATCTTTGAGCCGCTACAGGTAGGGTTATTAGCCATACCACTAAAATTAATAATTGCCGTCTCATATACCCCCTACCGTTTTTTTTTTGACCAATCGATTGACTCCTTGAGTGCTTCGTTCAAGATATTCCGTTGTTCTAATTTTTCCTTATCTGACATAATCCTCTTTGATTTTATTAAATAATACTTCCGCTATCAGATACCACCGAGTGCGGTCCTTTTTACCGCATGGTTAGCGCACCTTATTCCACTTGGCAGCTCTCGATGGTGCGCAGCTGACTGGGAAGAAGGCCGCCCTCGGCCTTCAACACCCGGATGGCGAAACCATTAGGCTATTAACCCTCGTTGCAGCGGTAGGCCGAGGGCGACCTACCTCCCAGTCAAAGAGCTTGGCGACACATATCCATCCTTGCGCAAATCCTCGAACGACTGTACTCCTATCGGATATCTTATTCCACTAATCTCCATGACTATCCTTCTTTTTATTGATTGCCCCGCAAAGATAAGCATCTTTCGCCGCTTTTGCAAATCCTCTAACCAACAAAGCCGAGCGATTTTTAGTTTACTCAATCAAATGGCTTTTATTCTTTTCGAACTATATAACGGCAAAATTTACGTACAAAGCAATGTTCCTTAATCATGAGTATTCAGGTTTTCAAGGGCTTTCCCGATTTTATCCTTGGAATTGCGCCGGGAAGCATAGCGCAGGAGCGTTGAACGGTTCACGGAATATGTATTTATGACATGATCGAGGATATAATGCCATTCCGATCCATGCAGATAGTCCATATCATCATCACACAGAATATCCACAAGAATTTTTTCTATCCTTGGGGTTGATATGCCCCGTAGCGCAGTGAGAGGAGACTCTGATATGAGAGGCTTGACGATTACAGCTTCGTTGGAAATATCAATGTTGTCGTATACAAAATCCTTATCAGGATTAAGGTAGACTTTATACCCTTCACTTTTAAGCCAATGGAAGACTGACGTCATCGCTTCGCGCTCAACCTCAATGTAGATGAGATTATTCGATGATATATGACGCTGGAAATCCGCAAGCACCTGACCGTCAAAGACACTAATCCTTATAAACGGAAATGCTCTGCCAATGAGTTTCGCCATTTTTATCGCTTTATCTCTAAGTCTTGGGGTATAGTATGTTACCTTATGCCTTCGGCTGGTATAGATACCACGTCCAAGCTTGAACAGGATATTGGCTTTCACCATCTCCCTAAGATACCATGAAAGAGTTACTTTTGATATGTTGATAATACCGTTAAGGTATGACAGTAGATCAGCAAACCGGAATGATTCCCGATTTTCCGCATACGTCATAATGGCTGCTCTTGTCTCAAACATAGATTGTCTTCATTTTCTGCTGCAAAGATAACTATATAATGGCAAATATGCAAATATTTTGCCGTTGTATAGTTTTCGGTGCCATACATTTCAGTCCATCCTGTTGGCCAGGCCTTCCGCCCTAGCTCTCGATGGTGCGAAGCTGACTGGGAAGAAGGCCGCCCTCGGCCTTCAAAACCCGGATGGCGAAACCATTAGGCTATTAACCCTCGTTGCAGCGGTAGGCCGAGGGCTTATGCCCTTTTGCCGCATGGTTTCCATGGCTGCTATAGGTAAGGGACAAATCAATCTACCCAATACTTTGTATAGTCCAACGAAAAATAAAACACCGTATTGACGTCCAACACAGTTAATGCCGAGGACAGACAGCCATCGGCATTAATTTGTTGGATCTTACTTATATGTGGGATTTAGTTCCCCGACAATTTGTGCGGCTACTCTACCAATAATGGAGGATCAACGCTCTGTGTATGGCTGATTGCAAACGGTTTTGTTAAAACACGGCTCTTGTTTAATTAACTGGCCGTAACATGAAAAGCGGGTTATAGTTGTTTTTTTCTTCATCATCACCATATTGATCTACAATTTCCATTATCTCGTCAAACGGGAAAGGGGTGATCGTGCCGTCTTCTGCGGCAATGAAAGACTCAACATATTTTGTCAAAGTGCTGTCGTCATTGGTAACATATGTCTCAATTACAAAAGGTGTGCCCCTTCCGTTGGTGTGCTCCTCGGTTATCTTTTCATAATAGTCCATAGAACTATGGTAATAGTTTTGACATACCGCTCCCCAGAAAAAGCGGTCTCCGTGCTCGCTGAAGCGCTTTTCGCACATCTTCCTTAGCTCATTTTCAAAATTGGGCTTCAGCCACTCCTTGCTGTCGTTTAACCCGTACACCCTATCATTCTGGATTGCGTTTCTTCCGTTTTGGTAACAATATATCACTTTACCGGGAGTGGAGAGAATGCGCTTGCATAGTTTTTCATCGGTTATCTTCTTTCCTCCAGGCGTAAAGCATCCGCTCAG
>CAZJKZ010000105.1:0-7564 GCA_964546885.1 uncultured Bacteroides sp. | reverse complement strand
AATGGGGCGGCAAAGGCCAGATGGGCGGCAAACCGGGCGGCAGCCTCTGGGACAAGTGCCTCTGGGCAGCCGGCATAGAATACGGATACTCTCTCCCCGTAGCTCGCCGCATCAACATTGATTTCTCCTTAGGCCTCGGATACACCGAAGGTTATTTCCATAAATATCACCCCGAAGAAGGCCACTATGTGTGGGAATCCACCCACAAGCGCCACATGTGGGGACCCACAAAACTTGAGGTTGCCCTCGTATGGCTAATCGGCAACGGCAACGCTAATCCAAAGAAAGGAGGTAAGAAATGAAAATGATTAATAAGATCGCAGCAGTTCTCCTCCTCGCCGCAGGCCTCTCATCGTGCGACCACAAGGAGCTCTGCATGGACCACTGGGACCACACCGCCCGCCACCAGGTGAACTTCCAAGCCGACTGGCACCTGCTCTGGGAATACACCCACGAATGGACCAACTGGCAAAGCGAATGGCACAACTACGACTTCTCGATGGAATACGACGACCTCCGCCCCGAACGAGGCACCGGTATCCGAACCCAAGTCTACACCGACGGCCACGACAATGAAGTCTCCAACATCCCACCGGAAGGCGGTATCGTCAGAATGACGGAAGGTGAGCACCAAGTGCTTTTCTACAACAACGGTACTGAATACATCCTCTTCAACGACATCTCACTCTTGGCTAATGCGACTGCCACTACAAGAACCCGCACTCGCGCTACTTACATCGGCAACTCCAAGAGTCCATCCATCCGTGCAGAGGAAACAGTGAACCCGCCAGACTTCCTGTTTGCAACGTATATCCCAAGTTATACAGCACAGAAGGTTCAGGTAGCCCCGATCGAGAATATCACTCTGAAACCCCTTGTATTCCGTTACCTCATCCGCTATCACTTCAAGAGCGGTTCAGAATATATCGCATTAGCTCGCGGAGCTCTCTCCGGCATGGCAGGAAACGTTTACCTGAATGACGGACACACAGGAGAGGAACCGGTTACTGTTCTCTTCGATGCCGAAGCAAACATGTGGGGAGTAGAAGCAGTTGTCAACACCTTCGGCGTTCCAAACTTCCCGAACCCCGACTACACCCGCGCTGAGTTTTTTGGTCTCAACCTTGAAGTGCGACTCCGAAACGGCGCGATGCTGAACTTCGATTTCGACATCACTGAGCAGATCTTGCGCCAGCCTCGCGGAGGAGTTATCGATGTCTACGATCTTGAAATTCCTGACGATATCGGTAATAAGGAGGACCAAGGTAGTTTCGGTGTCAACATCGACGACTGGGGTGAATATGAAGACATAGTTCTCGACCTCGGTAAAAAAGACTAAAAATAAAACATAATACATAAAAGCTTTCGCAAGCGTACTTACAATAGCCTCATAACCCTTATAAGTTTGACCAAACAGACCCTATCACTACAGAGCCTCGCTAACTTATAACTCTTATGTCGAGCTTACGAAAACTATCACTTAGATTTAGAGATAACAAACTAATATTCACATTTTCAAACAACCAAGAACATGAAAAAAAGTTCATTTCTTCTCGGAGCAGCAGTCCTTATGCTTGCCACTGCTTGCTCAAACGACGAAGTCGTTAACGTAGCTCCTCAGACAGGTGCAATCGGCTTCAAATCATTCGTAGACAACGCTACTCGTGCTGACTATGGAAGCAAAAATCTTCCTGATGACCTCAACGTGTATGGCGTTACAACTAAAGGAACTACTTCAGTGGTAGTATTCAACGGTGACAAAGTAACAAATACTGGAAGTGCATGGACATATTCTCCACTTCGTTACTGGATCGCTGACAATGACTATACATTTGCAGCTGTGGCTCCTGCTGGTGCCGCTACTGTTGATCAGGGTACAGACACTAAGGCAGGTGGTATCAAAACAATCACCTTTACAAACAATGGAGAAGTTGACCTCCTCTATGCGGCTTATGAGGACGCTAAAGGCGTTGCTGCTAATCGTGCTGACGAAGTTGATTTCACTCTCGGTCACATGCTTAGCCGCATTCAGTTCGAGTTTGTGAATGAAATGCCAAAGAATTATTCGGTCAAAGTATCTGAAGTTAAGATTACCAACGTGGTAACTGACGCAACTATCAACAAGCAGTCAAATGATGTTCTCTGGACGGCCGCTAAGGGTGAAGATAATAAGGAAAAGGTTGCTCCATTTGCATTCACCACTTCTGGAACTTTTGTAGCTTCTACTAAGAGTGAAGTTTCTGGACAGAAGTATCTCTTCCCCCTGAATGATACTGAGTATAAGGCGATTGCTTATTTCGAGGTTGAACTTAAGGATGATGTAACAGGTCAGACTCTTAAAACTTATAAGCACGAAAACATTGTATTGCCATCTAAATTTGAAGCAGGTCTTAGCTATAATCTGAAGGCTTATCTTAACGATAAGACTATTGACCCCGCTAATGAGCTTTCACCAATTGTCTTCACTGCTACTGTAACTGACTGGGAGGATTTCGCCGATTCACAGGTTTCTGGTTTTGAAACATCTAAGAAAGAGGATCCTAACGCAGGAGAATAATTAACAGAATAATTCAAAAACAACTATGAGACTGAATATATATAATTCGCTACTGGGCCTTTGCGTCGCTACAGCTGCCGTATCGTGCTCCAACGAGCTGGTTGATTCCGATTTCAACCACGTTGGTGGCGAAGAAACCGATATGATCAGTTTTGTAGTTGCCGAAAACCTAACCCGCGGCGGTTCCTTCGGGAACCGCCCCGGTACCTCAACTCGTGGCGCTGTCATAGGCTCGAAAGAGGATCTGGAAAAGAATAATTTTGTTGTATACGGCAATGTTCTTCTCCCTAACTATTCAACTCCCACGCGTATCTTTAATGGTACGGAAGTGAGCCATGATGGCTCCGGCTGGAAATATTCCGGTACTCAGTATTGGATTTCAAACAGCGAATACAATTTTGCTGCCATCTATCCGGCAACTGCAAACGCAATCAAAAATTTGACATATACCGACAATTCACTGTCGTTTACATACTCTCCTAAAAATTACACAGAATCTGAAGACATCTTGACAGCCACTCATCATCGCTTCTATGAGTCGGGCGAACCGTCGAAAGTGGCCTTCGATTTCCAACACATCTTCAGCCGCATCAATTTTGTTGCAAAGGTGAATGAAGGTTCAGGTGAAACTTTTGTCATAGATCGGCTGGCGTTAGTTAATGTAGCCACAACCGGTACTTATACAATTACCCCTGAAAACGTTGGTTCTGCTATTGAAACTAACGATTTCTATTCTGAGTGGACCAACCTGTCAGAGAAAACGAATACCCTCTTTGAGTATACTAAAGGTATTGAAGTATCCGAAGATAAGCCTTTCGTATTTTTCCCTGATAATGAATGCTTGATGGTCATTCCCCAGAGCATTTCTAAAGACCTTGAACTGCAAATTACATATCACGTAAAAGGTTCAAATGATCCAATTACTCCTTCTCCAACCAAGATGTATACCATTACGCAGGCTTCCCATGGAGCAAAATGGTTAAGAGGTTTGACTTATACCTATAACTTCTCTCTTGGGGACAATGAGTCTATCATCTTCAATGCTCCTACAGTTCAAGATTGGACTGACTATGAAGGAGGTAACTATATAATCCAATAACTTCGGCAGGAAACATAATTGCTATGAAACTGAATAAGACCATCATATCACCTCTTGTCATCGCTGCGTTTGCATGCGTAGGGTGTTCGAACGACGTCGATTTTGATGCGACGGATGCACCCATGACATACATATCTTTCGCTCAACCGACAGTGACATTTGGCAGTCCTGAAGTCGGTACCCGATCTACCTTGATGACTACAGATGACTTGACTGAATTTACAGTTAGTGGCTTTTGTGTTCCTCAGAATATAGAAGATATTAATAAGGCTGATTATAGTCAAGCTTCTGCAAGTTGGGTGAGCAAGGCGAAGTTTTGTCGCCCAAACGTTTTTGATGGAGGCTCTGCTATAGTAAAGAAGACTGGTTCTTCCTGGAAATATGATAATCTGAAAAAATGGGTTTCCCCATTTGATGAGGCGAATAAGAACTATGCTTCCGGAGCAAAATTTACATTCATAGCATGGGCAAATGGTGACTTTACCATGGATAATTTTACATCTGAAGCAGCCCCCAAATTAAGGTTCTCAATGCCCTTCTCAGGCGGCAGTCAGAATAATCCCGTAAATTGTGATCATGCGCTCGTGAAGGATGCGCTTATCGCAGAGACTTACGATCATGAATCAATAGAAGGAAAGGTTCCTTTGCACTTCCACCATATACTCACTGGTATTCGTTTTAGAATTGCAAATCATTCAAATGATCAGCTTAAGATTACCAGTATGAAGTTTAAAGGAAATTTCTTTGGGAAAGCTACTTTCACATACGAGTCTTCAGTTCTTGACCAGGATGTAGATCGTACATCCGGTCGTTATTGGGGACAATTCACAGTGGTAGATAGCAATAACCCGTTGGTTGTTCCAGCTAATAATTTGAGTCGCATCGTAGGAGCAACCTCTGAGAATCCCGACGGTTTGACATTCCTTCTGCTCCCCGATCCTGACGTGGATCCGACTAATCCAAATGATGTCAGAAATGCCCTCGGTGATAATAAGACAATCCAGATTTCGTATGAGCTTAATGGAGAAAAATATACATCAGATCCAATTGAAATAAATCTGTCGTATATTCCAGAACAGAGTACCCGCCACACTGCAACATTTCACTTCTTGGGCAAGAATCAATTCTATATAGTATTCAAACCTGAGACTGATGTATGGGAAAATGGATCAGATGATACTCTCACTATCAATTAAAATCGTAATAAAGCAATAGGTAGTCATGAAAAAATATATTAGTAATTTATATATACTTTCAATTTTTGCGCTGTTGTTTGCAGCGCAATCTTGCACAAACGACGATTTTGATGCATATAAGGGAGTTTCTAACTCTTCAAGAGTGAAAATCTCTGCATATAGTACTGGGATGATGGAGAATTACGTGGATCCTACTGATATGGGTACTCGTGCTTCTGATCCTAAAAATCAAAATGAGACAGAAATCAAATCTCTTCACATTTTTTTGTTTGATGAGAAAGGTAATTTCCTTACAGGCGATTATAATAATAGCCTTCCGTATGTGAAGGTAAATGGAAGCTTCTGGGAGTTTAGCCTCGATGCCCTTGACGGATTGGATAATGTCAACATTGTAGCTTTAGCTAACATTGACGGGGCAGAAAATGAGGATGATAATAGATTTGATGTTATGCTTCCGGGTGACAAACATCTTGTAGGTGGTATTGAGGATGGCACTCGAGATACAGGAAAACCTTATACTATTAAAAATCGTGATGATCTTCTTCGTTGGACCTATGCTCCCCGCATCCGAATGGAGGATAAGAATTCCGATATCTTGCACGTACCTTCTGCTGGTATGCCTATGTACCACTACGTGGCAGGTGAAACCCATGACCTCACCAGAACAAGTGGAAATTTAGAGATTCCAATGACTGCTTTGATGGCAAGGGTTGATGTTTCGGTTAAACTTGAGCCAAAAGCAACAAGCATAGATGGCAAATTGCCTGTGTTGACAATTACAAGCTATGGTATACGCAATATGCCGACCACCATTAAGCCTTTCAAGATACCTGGTGGGACATCTGAGTCTGATTGTACTGAAGCACCTATTTATGTTGATGCCAATGGTTCAAGAGAAATAGAAGTGCAACCCATTGGTGTAACTACCATTAACAAGGATGCAACAAAACCTATTACTTTCACCTATTATACTTACGAGAATATTAGGCTTCCCAACTACGATGCCGTTCGTGCTGATAATGGAGAAAAGTTCTATAATAATGGAGTCAATGGAGCAATAAATTATCCTGATGAAGTCAAAAGAGATAAAACGAAACAGCAGCGTTGGAAATCAAAGTTGGCACGCACAGAAGAAGCATCCGCTTTGATTCTGAAAGGACAATATACCACTGACCAAGGATTGACCTACAATGCTCAGTTTACTGTGTATATGGGTTCAAATCCTAACGATGATTTTAAGGTAAAACGAAATCATCAGTATTCGAATAATATTGTTATAAAGGGTTTGGATTATATCCGAAACTCTGATGACGATGTGTTTACATTTGACGGTCGTGTTAACGTAGTCGATAATAACCCATTATATTTGGCTATTGTAAATGAGCGTATGGTCGATGCCCACGCCACCGCACTTCCTATGGATGTGTGGATGATGTATCGTGAAGCTGGTGACGGCTCAAGCGATGTGGAGGAAGATCATACCACTACTGTGACGGTTACAATCCCAGAGGGTGATAAGTATAATTGGATCAGAATGGTTATGATTCCACGTAAGGAAATGGAAGACGCTAATTTCGAACCTGGAACGGGTATCGAACCATATTTTACGACTGATCTATTAGATAGAATAAACAAAGGTACTATTATATCTGGTAAACCGGGAAGACAATGCGGTAGGGAAATTACTATTGTCAGCAATAAAAATGTAAATAATTCTCGCTCACGTATATATTTCTATATTGACGAGAATGTGCCAACATCCAACGACCCTAACATGACTAATCCGAATGCATCTGATTATTATGGCGACCGTATGGTTCCCGTTACAATCAAGTATGAAACGGACAAGGAAGGTGTGCCCGATCAGACAATTACTCTGCAAATCCAGCAAAAAGCACTCCTCAGAGTATCAGGTACAAATAGGAATGGTGATACGGGTTATAAATGGATGGAGTATTATGAAGAGTATCTTGAGCATTCAGATCCTTTGGATAAGCATCTTGCACCCGGTGAATATTATACCGATGGTTTGCCTTGGGGATTGAAAGGAAAATCATGTAATAGTTGGGTATCCGGTGTCAAGGTTTATGAAAATTACATACAGGGTTATGAGATGACTCGTGATATAGTTGGGAATAAAAATACAGACGCTCTTTCCACTATAAAACTCTATAATAATACGGTACCACAGTCAGCATTCCATTATTGTTATGGTAAAAATAAACGTACAGACACTGGAGGTAATACAGCTTATTCAACTAACGCTGCCGGCAACACCGTTGGATGGTATATGCCAGGTATTACCGAACTTGAAGGTGGATTAACAGAATATTACTTGACTTTTAAAGAATTTCAAGATTATTTTTATTGGTCAGCTGCTTCTGCAAAAACAACTTTTATTGTAACTGTAGAGGAAAATAATTATGCTCGAGCCACCAAAGTAATTCAAACGACTCCAGAAGTCAAATATGCTGAGAGCGGAGGTAATAGCGAAGATAACTTTGAGGGTCATAACAAAGATAAAGGTAGAACGCCCAGAGATACACATTTGCGCATACGTGCCTTCTATAAAATATTTGAGAAGTAAGATTGAATAGTATTAACCTCCAGGCGTCGCCGAAGCGTCAAGAGTCAAGGGTCAAGAACCAAGTAGTTCAACGATCATATACGACCCGTGACTCCCTGAATGGGAAAGATAAATAGTGATACTAC
>CAZJKZ010000104.1:0-7648 GCA_964546885.1 uncultured Bacteroides sp. | reverse complement strand
GCCATCCGGCGTAAGACAGAGGATTATGGTGTCCCTGTAAATGGTGCTAAATATGGTGCTAAATATGGTGCTAAATATGGTGCTAAATATGGTGCTAAAAGTGGTGCTAAAACTACACCTCGTCAAGATGCTATTCTATTTCTTATGGCTAATAATCCTGAAATAACTTTGGATGAGATTGCAAAGGAGATTGGTATTGGCACCTCCACAGTTGACCGTGAATTAGCGAAGATGTCGCATTTGGTACAAAGATTTGGCTCAAAGAACGGAGGACATTGGGAGATTATTCAAGAAATAACTACCCAGGAGTAGATGTGTATGAAAAATCTTGTAAGTAAGGCGTAATAGAGATGGCTTAAATGTTATGGTTGTAACTACGTGTATTATTCTGTCACATCTTTTGTATATAGCAGGAGTATACTAATAATTTATTTTTCAATCTCACACGCTATCGTGGATGATAAAAGCATACCAATTAAAGGGTTGTCCGATAATTTCTTGAGATTAGTCAAATATACACCTTTACCACTGATTGATTTCAAAGCATCATATAGATCACTGGAATTGTCTGTACGGGCAATTTGGACAGTAATATTACGCTTTCCATCAGTCAAAGTGACAGCCCCGTCATTTACGGTTACCTCACCCATAAAGTCAAAGTATTCTTTAGTAGAGGGGGCTGACCACTCTTTATTGGGGCATATATGTCCGCATTGGCATTGATGACAATTATCCCCTGGGCAAAATTTTCCGGACTGTATGTCCTGTTGAATTCCAGTCACAATATCTGTAAGATGATCATCATCAATTTTGGGAATAAGCACATGATGTCCTGCAAGATCATCTAATGACATCTTTACGTTGCGCACATCAGAATACTTTTGAAGTACCATCAGTCGGTAGAGATTCAACTGAATACAAAAGGACTCTTTAATCTCGCCATTACTATCAGTCAGTAAACCTGTCTTATAATCTCTAATTTCAGCGTCGTTTCCATTTATCCAGAGATAATCAGGGGTGCCTTTTAGCCCTAATGAAGAAATGCAGTCAAGACTGCGTTCTGTGTACAACTGACCTAAAGGGGAAGTAATTTTGCATTTCCTATCTTTATCAGAAAAATGGTCAAGCAAGGATGATATTTTGTCAAAATCAAATCTAATATTAAGCGACTTGAGCATTGGCCATTTCAATATCAATTTATCTGCCTCCTCTTTAAGATATTTTTCTGCAAGATCAAAAACTTCATTTTCATCTAATTCGGTTTTCCCAATGCAATAATTAGCAAGGCGATGAAGCACATTGCCTGCTATAGGAGCTGAAGGATGAAATGTAAGAGTAAGATATTTTTCTTGGTTATCTTTATACGCCTCCGCTAATTTTAGCTTAAGCATTTCACAACCTGGACAGCCCCCAGCCAAATATGTTACCCGGCTTGGCGATAACCCATATTCGGTTGGAATTTGGGCTGCATTGATCCTTGATATGTTCAGTTGAGGGATATTCATAGGAGTTGTTCGCAGCAAGAGGACATACGCCTGCTTAAGTTAAAAGTGTCGCAACACTTAAAGTTAATTATATCAGTATGTATTTGATTTTTTATTCCACGTTTCAGCTGTGCGAGAAATCTGGATAAATTATTATTGACATGAACATCCCATAAAGGATGTGTTGCTACAATCACATCTCCGTTGCCATCATGTATAAACGGAACACCTTTATATTGATCAAGTTTATATTTGGGTCTAAATATATCTCGGAAATTCTCGATAAGCTGATATGACATACGTGGCCAACTTCTCAGTTCTGGATACTCTGCAAAATTATAATCAGTACCACATTTGTAGTCTGCGTCAACTATGATGCGCAATAAAGCGATGCCAAGTCGCCAGTCGAGCAACCCATGATATGGCATATTGCGATAAACTTGGAGGCAGGAGTAACATGCTGAGTCACAATTATCATCATGCTCATGAGATAACATTTGGTTAAAGAATGAATCAGCGCCCTTCAGAATGCTTTGTAAAGCATAGTCATCGAAATTATCGTAGAGATCCTTGACGAAACCTGCGCCATTAATCTTTTCATCTGCAAGACATATTATACCTGTATCGTTTCCAGAGCGCATAAGTTTGACTACCTCAATCTCTACCGGGTCTATATCAAGTTTTGAGGCAACTGCTCGTTGAAGGATAAAAGACAACGAGTAATAGGCCGAACGCACACCTTGTGCCCAAAAATCAAGATGACCATGATCGGTTTTATATGGATTGAGAGCTAAACCAGGGACTGGCTTTACCTCTAACTTAAATACATTTGTATTCTTCCTTGATGCCAACCGGATTGCTTCTTGATTACCTCGATTGGCATATAGCGGAGACCCTTGACCAATTAAAGACCATACGTTTACGCCTTTAAAAGAGTATTCCTGACCGTTAATATTATCAAAAGTAAGTCGCCATGTTACCCCATCAGGAATGAGAGATATTTTACCGCGAGGTTCATCTTCCTCTTGCTGATAGTCGTTATTTGGCATAAACTCAGCAGTAACGATATTTGCAGGGATAGACTGAATTGTATCCTTTTCATCCTTACCTTTGGAGAAGTCACTGATAAAAGCAGCCGGAGTTCTCACCGTTAGCGATTGAATAGTATTGCCACAGCATGGACAAAGGTCGCTATTTGGTCGGTCAGTAGATATGTAGCTGCATCCGGGGTTATTGCACTTGAAGAGGACTCCATCATAAGTGAAAATACCTGAATTACCAACAATATTACCAATATAATCAAACCTTAGTGTGGGGCTAAACGCGATTACAGTATGCACTGCCTTATCCTTTGTAACAGATTTACCGATTCCAAAAGACGATATAGCCTGATCTACAGAGCGGCCTACGCTTTTGAGTTCGTAATCTTGTCCATTTTTGGTGGTTCCGTGGTAGAACTGGCGTTCGTTGGTTGGCATTCCAAACATGGGAAGAACCCCGCCTTCGGCAAGAGCCTGCGCAAAATGCTCGACGTGACTCATTTGCTTTGCTGCGCTATCCATATCGCTGAGCAATCTTCCATTGACAACATAGTCCAGCAGCATTTGTTCATTACTACTAGCATGTGTCAAAGAATGGGCAACAGATTTGATTGTTGGCAAGTTAGCCGGATTCTTAAGCCACTGATCTATGCGTGGTCGATTTTGACTCCACTCGTTTGTCAAGCCGAATTCTCCGTGTGTACTATCGCCCGCTATATTATGCGGGACAGACTTAAATGCATGATACAGCAATTCCTTGGCAAATATGCGCTGGATGATTTCTATCTGGTTGATCGATATGGAAGGGATTGGAGCCGGATCACCGGTAATCTGAGCGGGATTGTTGAAATAATGCTCGTCATGACTACGACCTCGACAAAGCGTCAGAACCATTGAATAAGCCTGTCCGCGTCGGCCACCGCGACCTACTCGCTGCTGATAATTATAACGCTGTGGTGGCATATTGCCAAGCATAACTCCTTGAAGAGAACCAATATCCACTCCAACCTCCATAGTGGTTGTAACTGACAGCACATCAATACTGCGTGAGCGCTCGATGTGTTCCCAATTAGGTTTATCTCTATCTACAAAAATCAGGTCTCGGAAACAGTTCTGTCTATCAGGCTGATTGTCAGTTTGCCCGGTAAGTTCTTCAGTATGAATTCTTAGGGGATGTCGACCAGCGTTTAGATTAATCAGAACTTCAGCATTAGCCCTCGCTTCCTGAATCGTCAATTTATTGGGATTTGGCCCAATCTTTTTAAAACATTCGGGACATACTCCATCGGCTTTGTGTAGCAACCGACTATGACAATGAGGACACTCAATGACAGGATCAGTATCCTTTGGCAATCTAAGCACGAGAATATCCATTTTAATTAATAGACAGTCATGACCACGATCGCGGAGGAAATCAACAATGGCTTGTCCTAAATCGTTTGGAACTTTAGTATTTTTGCCAACTTTCTTGTTATATGGAATCTTATAGCGGCCACAGCAAGCATAGACATATTTTCTAATCTTATGTGTTGCCTTTACTTGAGAAAAGTCGTTGTTTTGAGCTGCCCCAGAATAATTGAATGGGTTGCCTTCATAGTGAAAATGAGTGCCGAGAATGCGTATTGCGCCATCAACAATTTCTCTGAACACCGTTGGATTGATATATGACGATAGATTATGCTTTATAAGTAATTTCTTAATATCATCGTCGGTGTTATATCTGTACCTATCGCCTGTCATAGTTTTTTTGACAGTAGGTACTCCGATACCGATATGCTCAATATTATAGCTCCGTTTGCCAAACAGTATCTTGCCAAGAGCTTCACTGAATGCTTCTGATGAACTTTTTCTTAGCTCTGCATATTCATTTGTATTAATTTGTTCATCAATTTCATACCATTGTGTTTGGGAGTTATTTGCGGCATTCGGGAAACTTTGTCGGTCGATATTACAACCGGCTGGATTCGTATGCAGATTCCACAGCTCAGTGAAAAGCCTGTTCGTATCGATTCTATTTAGAATCTCCTTGAATCCAGGCATGAGCAAATTTTCTAATTGAGTCCTTTTTTCATCAATGAATGGTTGAATGGTTGAAGTCATTGATGGTTTTTGCTGAATTAAGACCTCAAGTTGGGAAATTTCGTGCCCAAGATCACTGATTTCCTGAGTCTTATCCGCAAGGAAATCTTTTAGGATCAAATCTCGAATAAGATCAACGTAATGGTTACGCTCGATGTCGTTTGCGATATTCGCTGCTTCCTGACGTGAGTCAGAGAAGACTACGAGCTTTCTACCATTGTTGTCAGGTAATTCTTGGAATAACTCACTCGTGTATATCTGTGAGGTTTTGGCAAAACCACTTCTGAAACCACGAATTGGCGACCGGAATTTAACTGTAGCGTTCGGCCTTGGCGAAATATTAGAATAATCAATACCACAACAAGGACAGTGCAGGGGAAGAGCAGGAGAGTCAATTGTGTCACCGTTAATATGATATACACAGCCCTCAATATTTTCCGGCGTCTGAGATGGCATGATTAAGCCAGTTGACGGATTAATACTGCGTTCAATCCATGAAGAATCAAGATCATTTCGAGCTGTCTTACTTGAACGAGCTATAAATGTGTCTTCAATTGGTTCACGACCATTTGCAGGCCAAAATATTGCATATTCGTTATATTTTCGGTCGGTGGGCAATAATGGAGTGCTCTTTTCTGGCAATTCTTCAATATTTGAAGATGTCGGGAGTAATGAGGTCTCGTTTCCATCAATAGATCTACGACCGCCATAAAAAACCTCACCACAACGTTCACAATACAATAGGTCTAATACCCGGTGGCCGTTGGCATCCATGATGCGCGAATGGGAATGAAGTTGTCCTACAGGACGTCCTTGTATTGGTGTATCAAGTGATGCCCACAGGCCGTCTACATTCCTGAAAAAGAAATGGAAACGCATACGGGGGAGGTTCTTTACCACCTCCTTTACATGTTCGGGAAGATGATCTCTGATTCCTTTCAAATCAAGTAGGCCTCTCAAAATTATGATACCCTCTGCTGCTTCCCTAGCATTTGGATGATTGCCAAAGAGTTTTCCTGCAAAGTTTTCTATGGAGCCTGTGTCTCGTCCAGCAAATTCCATCGGTTTTAAATCACGACCAAAGGTATGATGTATCTTACCCCATAGCCCGACAGCCGGAGAAAGGAGTGTTTCATAAAAACTACCGATGGGATCGGTGTCATTTGAAGGTGCTATCGAGGCAAATTGGAGACGCAGTTCAGCCTCCCAATTGGCCCAGGGTAATTTCTTGAGCAAACTGATATCATCAAATGACTCGGGCGAGCGATCATATTCATTGCGGATTGCTAAAAATGGCTCGGGCTCAGCAAAATTTAATGACGCTACTGACGGTGGTATAATTTTATGGTCACCTATGATATTGACCGATGAAAATTCTCGGTTAAAGAAAAAATCCTGAAGATACTGAAAGCTACGACTGTCAGTACCTTCAAGCGACGCTGATGATGCCAGAATCTTGAGCTGTTTGCTTCTTCTGGGATTGTCTAAACCGAGACGCTGTATGAGGACTCTCAGCAGCAACGCTATTTCTGTGCCCGATGAGCCTCTGTTCAAATGAAGCTCATCAATAACTAAGTGGAAAATTCGGGTAGGATTATTGAGATCGGTTTCCCCTTCAAGCCATTTGCGCGTTTTTTCAATCATTGGATTATCGATCTCACGCATGAGCAGCGTTGCCAACATCGAATAGTTGGTAATCAGTATATCGGGGGGCGTAAGCTGCATGTCGAAGCGAGTAATCATCTCAGCCGTTGGACTGCCATTACATCCATGCAAGGTCTGGGTAATCTTACGACGATCCTTATACTTTTTTAGGAGATCTTTATCATCCTTTTCAGTAGCTGTACGATACATTCTTATCGTCTCGTCAGAGAGAGTTTGTATCTTGAGGAGCTGTTGTTTTAGCTTATTATACAGTCGGCTATTGCCTTTCGTGTCTTCAATACGGGGTGCACCAGACACTGGCGTGTTGCTGTTATATCGGCCAAGAAATATCTTGTTGCCTTTAAGTTCACTATTTAATACGCTTTGCACTTCATCATTGTCAAGCGCATCGCGTAAACGCGACATCTGGTCTTCTACTAAGGCATTCATCGGATAAAGCACTAAGGCTCTGATAGCGGCCATGCGCTGTTCTCCGTTTCGTTGGGCCTTGTCGGTTTTTAAGGGAAGGATGCCGCTGGGTAAAGGATTTTGGACGTCGAAAAGGGCTTTTGCTCCTCCCGATTCGTTACACCAGTTTATTACTGAATAATTTGCCGATGCCCATGAGGTGGCTTCCTTGACAATATCTGCAAGCAAAGGTAGCAAAAACGATTCAGTTTTACCCGAGCCTGTGCCTGAGGTTATTATGCAATCTTTCCCCGAAAGGCTTTCTTTTAGCATTTCCGCCTGATGCCAATATAGAGGGATCCCCCCACTAAAGAGGCCAGCTTCCATAATCTTCTTGAAAACGCTAATCTGATTAGCATTCATACCTGGAAAATAGGCGCTATCCAACGTTGCAATGTTCATTGGTTGCCCATTATTGTCCTTTACTGATTCGTAGTTCGGTAGAATTTCAATCCATGGCTCTCGTGAAAGTACACCGTTGCTATGAAGCAAAGCCTCTCGGTCTTTTTCAATCGAATCATAACGGGTGCCGAATTGAGACTTGATATAAGTTATAAAGTGCTTCTGAATTCTGTCGAAGGAAGCAATTGGATTTATAAGGTGTTTTGCCATAAAATATATCAATTAAGTTTTTTTATTATACCTTCAGCAGTGACATATTGTCCGGTAGCTGTCGGATTAGATGCAAGATGATAGTGATTTGTCTTTGTTGCGAAATCAAATTTTGGAAGTTTACCTGTAATTAGGCATAATGCCCTATGGTATATGCGTGGTAACGGGGTTACACCTGGTATTATAAGTTCATTATCACCAGCCTTGGCAATTAGTTTTTCAGACTCAGATGCTTGAATCCATAACCCCCAATTTTTTCCGACATGATATGATCCATCGTTGTTTACTATTACACCTGTTTTGCGGCCATAGACAGAATAA
>CAZJKZ010000103.1:0-7675 GCA_964546885.1 uncultured Bacteroides sp. | reverse complement strand
TGTACAAGATCGCCGGTGAGCTTCTCCCCAGCGTGTTCCATGTTTCGGCCCGTACAATAGCTTCTCATGCTCTTTCTATTTTCGGCGACCATCAGGATGTAATGTCGGTGCGTCAGACCGGTTTTGCTATGCTTGCCGAGGGTTCAGTACAAGAAGTAATGGACCTTTCAGGTGTTGCTCACCTCGCTTCAATCAAATCTTCAATACCTTTCGTTAGCCTCTTCGACGGATTCCGCACATCTTACGAAATTCAGAAGATTGAAGCTCTTTCCAACGAACACCTTGAACCGCTGCTCGACCGCGAGGCTCTTGCTCGCTTCCGCAAACGCGCCCTTACCCCTGATGCACCTGTAGCACGTGGTATGGCTGAGAATAGCGACGTGTTCTTCCAGCACCGTGAGGCTTGCAATCCTCACTACGATGCAGTCCCCGAAATCGTGGAGTACTATATGGGTGAGATCAGTAAGATCACTGGTCGTGAATATCACCTCTTCAACTATTATGGTGCGCCTGATGCTGACCGCATCATCATAGCAATGGGTTCAGTGACTCCGGCCGCTGAAGAAGCTATCGATTACATGAACGCCAACGGCCATAAGGTCGGTATGGTGGCTGTACACCTCTATCGTCCCTTCTCGGTAAAACACCTTCTCGCTGCTGTTCCCGCCACAGTGAAGCGTATCGCTGTGCTTGACCGCACAAAAGAGCCCGGTGCTAACGGCGAACCCCTCTACCTCGATGTTAAAGAAGCATTCTACGGCAGAGAAAACGCCCCCGAAATCTATGCCGGTCGCTTTGGTCTTGCTTCAAAAGACACTACTCCTGCTCAGATTATCGGCGTTTACGAGAATCTTGCTCTTCCCCAGCCAAAGGATCATTTTACTTTCGGCATAATAGATGACGTGACCTTCCTGTCGTTGCCTCCCAAACCCGAAATGGCTCTCGGAGCTAAATCCACTTTCGAGGCTAAATTCTATGGCCTGGGTGCTGACGGTACAGTAGGTGCCAACAAGAACTCTGTGAAGATCATTGGCGAAAATACAAATAAATATTGCCAGGCCTACTTCGCTTACGACTCGAAGAAATCAGGCGGTTTCACCTGCTCTCACCTCCGCTTCGGCGACGAGCCTATCCGCTCTACCTATCTGGTGAACACTCCTAACTTCGTAGCTTGCCACGTACAGGCCTATCTGCACATGTACGATGTGACACGCGGTCTTCGCGACGGCGGTACATTCCTTCTCAACACTATCTGGGAAGGCGACGAGCTTGCAAAGCATCTCCCCAACAAGGTAAAACGCTACTTCGCTGAACACAATATCACCGTTTACTATATCAACGCTACAAAGATTGCTCAGGAAATCGGTCTTGGCAACCGTACCAACACTATCCTCCAGAGTGCGTTCTTCCGCATCACCGAGGTTATCCCCGTTGACCTTGCTATCGAGCAGATGAAGAAATTCATCGTCAAGAGCTACGGCAAGAAGGGTCAGGACGTAGTGGATAAGAACTACGCTGCTGTTGATCGCGGTGGCGAATACCACCAGCTCCCTGTGGATCCCGCTTGGGCTCAGCTTCCCGACGATCCTAAAGTGGAGAACGATGATCCCGCTTTCATCAACGAAGTGGTTCGTCCTATCAACGCTCAGGATGGTGACCTCCTTAAGGTTTCTGCTTTCAAGGATATCGCTGACGGCACATGGGCTCAGGGCACTGCCGCTTACGAAAAGCGTGGTGTGGCTGCATTCGTGCCCGAATGGGATCCCTCTACCTGTATCCAGTGCAACCAGTGTGCTTACGTATGTCCTCACGCTGCTATCCGTCCGTTCCTGCTCGATGCTAAGGAAATGGAAGGCGCACCGTTCGGCGAAGACTACACACTCGCTGCCCTCGGCAAGCAGTTCGCAGGTCTGCGCTTTATCCAAGCTGTTGACGTGCTCGACTGCCTCGGCTGCGGCAACTGCGCTGATATCTGCCCCGGCAAGAAGGGCGTGAAGGCTCTCGTTATGAAGCCTCTTGAGACGCAGCTCGACTACCAGAAGAATTGGGATTACTGCGTGAAGAACGTTACTTCGAAGGCTCACCTCGTTGACATCAAGCAGACTGTGAAGAACAGCCAGTTCGCTCAGCCTCTCTTCGAATTCTCCGGCGCATGCTCAGGTTGCGGCGAGACTCCTTACGTGAAGCTCATCTCCCAGCTCTATGGCGATCATGAGATGATAGCCAACGCTACAGGTTGCTCGTCAATCTACTCAGGTTCAGTGCCTTCTACTCCTTACACCGTCAACGCTGCCGGTCATGGTCCGGCTTGGGGCAACTCGCTCTTCGAGGACTTCGCAGAGTTCGGTCTGGGTATGAAGATCGCTACCGAGAAGCTCCGCGCACGTGTTGAGGATCTTATGAAGCAGGCTCTTACATGCGATTGCTGCAGCGCCGACATCAAGGCTCTTGCTCAGCAGTGGCTCGACAATAAGGACAATGCCGCAGTGACACGTGAGGTTGCCGACAAGATTGTTCCTCTCTGCGAGGCATGCACTTGCGATATCTGCAAAGGCATCGTTGCCCTTAAGCAGTTCATCGTGTTCCGTTCGCAGTGGATTATCGCCGGCGACGGTGCTGCCTACGATATCGGTTTCGGCGGTCTCGACCACGTGCTTGCTTCCGGCAAGAACATCAACGTGATTGTGCTCGACACCGAGGTTTACTCCAACACCGGTGGCCAGGCTTCCAAGGCTACTCCTATGGGTGCTATCGCTAAGTTTGCTGCTTCGGGCAAGCGTATCCGCAAGAAGGATTTGGGCCTTATCGCATCTACCTACGGCTATGTATATGTGGCACAGATCGCTATGGGTGCCGACCAGGCTCAGACTCTCAAGGCTATCCGCGAGGCTGAGGCTTATGACGGTCCGTCGCTCATCATCGCTTACTCGCCCTGTATCAACCACGGCTTGAAGGCCGGTATGGGACACTCTCAGAACGAAGAGAAGCGTGCCGTAGAATGTGGTTACTGGCAGCTTTGGCGCTACAATCCCGCTCTCGAGGAGCAGGGCCAGAATCCGTTCTCGCTTGACTCTAAGCAGCCTGACTGGGATAAGTTCGAAGACTTCCTTAAGGGCGAGGTGCGCTACGCTTCTGTTATGAAGCAGTATCCCGCCGAGGCAGCCGAGCTCTTCGCAGGAGCAAAGGCCAACGCACAGTGGCGCTACAACAACTACAAGCGTCTCGCTCAGCAGCAGTGGGGCGTGGATCCTGAAGTTGCCGCCATCGAGAACGCAAATAAATAATCCATTAAGGATAAATAGTTAGCCCTGTCGGTCTCCCCGACAGGGTTTTTTTATAGAGTGCATAACAATTTTATGGTGTACAAAAAAAATTCTTAATGCTCATGCAGTATTTCTCGGTTTTTGGTAACTATATAATGTGAAATTTAATCTCGACATTGATAATAACAGTCTTATAGAGGAGTGTATAACGGGCAATAAAGATGCTCTTAATCTCTTCTACTCACGCTTTGCACCTAAGATGTTTAGTGTGGTGTGTCGTTATGTAAATAATACTGAGGATGCCCGTGATATCCTCCATGATGGTTTTTTAGTAGCATTCACACGTCTTAAGGCGCTTCGTAACGCTGAAAGTTTGGAGTATTGGCTTGCCTCTATAATGAAAAATCTGTCTCTTCAGTTTCTGCAGCATCAGGATGTTGTCACAATTCTACATGACCTACCCGAAGTGGAGGAAACGCCCGATTTTTGCGATATAATTGACCTTCCTACTCTTGAGACTCTTATACAGAAGTTGCCAAAAGGGTATCAGAAGGTGTTTCGTCTATCAGTACTCGAGAATAAGACCCATAAGGAAATAGCGAAAATTCTCGGCATTGCACCCAACTCATCATCCTCCCAGCTTTTTCATGCTAAATTGATGATGCGTAAGTTTATTAATGAGTATCGCCGTGAAGCAGGATTGCTATCCTTGTTGCTGATCATGGGGCTTACCGGTCTATTTTTATGGGACAATAATGACAATCTGAATAATGTAGACACTACACTTTCAAATAAAACAGCACTGTTAACCGGAATAATCACTAAAGAGAAAACTTTAGAAAATCACATTTATGATAATGATATAGCTTCTGCTCATCAGAATAATAGTATAGCCCGTAAAACTGTCAATAGCCAAAATTTGGTGCCGACAACACATGTTTCGCCATCATTCATTTCTGCCGACTCTTTGACTAACGAAAAAAGTGCAATTGAAGTTATTGAGCCGGTCAGTGATAGTAATGACACTATAACTTTAAAATCTTCGGAAGAGATACTCAGTAAAGAACTATCGGAACAAAGCCTATACGCATATAATGATGAATCCATATCTCCCAAACTTGTTAAACGTGAAGGCTGGTCATTTAAATTGGGCGGAAGTGCTCATATTTCAATTAACACTACTGGAGATAGAGAGTATGGTTATTGTTCGAGTTCGAGTCCGAATCACCCACAGGATGAACCTGAATCGGATAAGAAACCGCAGAAAGTAAATTCGATAAAAAGAAATTATAAAGACCTGGCTCATACTAATGATTTTCCGATTGTTGTAGTGGCCACTGTTAATAAACCAATATCAAGGTTTTTTGGCGTGGAGACGGGTATAACATATACCTATTTACATTCTACATTTGAAAAATACGGTCATTCAAGTGATTGCCGATGGAGTTATATTGGACTACCACTTAAGATTACTGTTAACAATTATTCAAGTAGGTGTTTTAATCTATATGCAACAGCTGGAGTCCAACTTGACATACCCGTTTACTCTACGGCACCAACTTCCGGTGTATATGAAAAATTAGATTTGCCGAAGGGTAGATTCCACTCTCCTGTTGTTTGGTCGGTCTCAGCAAGCTATGGCGTTAGTTTTAATCTAACCAATCATATTGGTATCTTCGTCGAACCGTCGATACAATATCATTTCGATCATAATTATGAGGTGCCGAACATATGGACCGACAGCAAATTAATATTCTCCCTTCCGATTGGCTTTAAATTAAAATTCTAAAAATACTATGCCATGCAGTATTTTGTATATTTCTTTATCTATAATAATAAACATAAACAATAATTAATTATGAAAGCCATAAAAACAGCATTAATCGCGCTCGCAACAGCGCTAATTTCAGGTTGCAGCAATGACGATGATCCGGGACAAGGCAACAACGAACGCAGGGATATCACACTTTCAAGAGGAGCCGAAGAAATCGTAAACGCCAATAACGCCTTTGCGTTTAAGCTTATGGATGAGCTGAGTGATGAAGGAGAAAACATAGTGATTTCTCCCTTAAGCCTTTATCAATATCTTTCCATGGTTGCCAACGGAGCGGACGGTGACACTAAAAGAGAGATAGAGGCAGTTTTAGGAGCTGGTGAATTATCCATGGATGAAATAAATGTCATAAACTCGGATTTGGTATCGAGCCTGAGGACAGCTGACAAAAAGACCACTTTCACACTGTCCAACTCATTGTGGCAATCCAAGGATATCAATATCCTTCCTGATTATGCAACTACACTTAAAAAATATTATGCCGCAGAGTCACACGTGCTTAATTCTCTGAGTTCTGCGGCTGCACGTAAAGAAATAAACAAATGGTGCGAGAAAAGTACCGGTGGAGTGATAAAAAACTTCCTTCAGGAGAATTTGAATGATGGGGTAAAATATGCTCTGTACAATGCCGCTTACTTTAAGAGCGAGTGGAGCGAACCGTTTAACGTGGATGCAAAGGGGGAATTTCATAATTCAGACGAGTCAGTATCAACTGCTACATATATAAAAGGCACTCTTTCATGTAAGTATTTCTCTAATAGTGATTTCCAATATATTGAGATCCCCTATGGAAATAAAGCATTTGCATTCTCGATTATTTTGCCGAAAGGAAATGGCCCATTCAGTGTGGAGGCTGCAAGCTCGGAAATTAATGAAATAATGGTTGGTAGTGAAATAACTATAGTAATGCCCAAATTTAAGGTGGATTTCAAAAAAGAAATGAGAGAAATCCTAAGAGAAATGGGTATATATAGTGCTTTTACATCAGTAGCTGATTTTTCAAAGGTAAGCTCCTATAGTCAGTCTTTGCCAGAAATTCTTCATGCGGCATCCATAATAGTGGACGAAAAGGGCACAGTAGCAGTTGCCGCTTCAGGTATGGGGTTTACAGGAATACCAAAAATTATCAAAGTCGATCGTCCGTTCATCTTTTTCATAAAGGAGACATCCACCTCCACTATCCTGTTTATAGGCAAAGTTAATAGACTATAGTAGCAAAAATCCTGTTCCAAAATAGTTCCAATGGCGGCTTAGTTTTGATAATTTATATATAAATGTCAATAACTAAGCCGCATCCCTTACGGGCGATAGACTTTCCAAACGCTCGCGTAATATGGTTGAGCATAATGTGTCAACGTGGGTAGCCGACTGCTTTAATGAATATGTTAAATGCTGAATGGAAATATTGATTTATTAAAAATTATTAATAGGGAAATATTTCCGTAATTTTTTATGCAACTTTTCTTAAAAATTTAAACAAAGTTAGTAACTTTGCAGTTGGTAAATACTGAGTCGCTCGTACAGGCAGCCCTTACGATGCGAGCAGGCATTAAACCCTTAGGTACATTAAGATTATTCATACTACACTAACTTTATATACGATTTTCTATCATGAGCAAAATTGAAGAAATCAAGAAAGCCCGTATCGCCGATGTCAAAGCCGACCTCGCAAAATACGGCATCAAAGACACTGTAGACGTGGTGTATAACCCTACCTACGAAGAACTCTTTGAAGCTGAGATCGACCCCTCCCTCCAGGGCTATGAAAAAGGCCAGCTCACCGAGCTTGGCGCTGTAAACGTAATGACCGGCGTTTATACCGGCCGTTCGCCTAAAGACAAATTTATCGTGATGGACGAAACTTCTAAGGACACTGTATGGTGGACTTCTGAAGAATACAAAAACGACAACAAACCCGCCTCTGAAGAAGCTTGGAAAGCTTGCAAGGAACTCGCTCTCAACGAGCTCTCAGGCAAGAAGCTCTATGTGGTTGACGGCTACTGCGGCACACACAAAGCTACCCGTATGGCTGTTCGCTTCATCGTTGAAGTGGCATGGCAGGCTCATTTCGTGACCAATATGTTTATCCGTCCTACCGCTGAGGACCTCGAGAACTTCACACCCGACTTCATTGTATACAATGCTTCGAAGGCTAAACTCGAAAACTACAAAGAACTCGGTCTTAACAGCGAGACAGCTGTTGTGTTCAACCTCACCTCTCGCGAGCAGGTAATCATCAACACATGGTACGGCGGCGAAATGAAGAAAGGTATGTTCTCTATGATGAACTACTACCTTCCCCTCAAGGGCATCGCTTCTATGCACTGCTCTGCCAACACCGACCTCGAAGGCAAGAACACAGCTATCTTCTTCGGTCTATCCGGTACAGGCAAGACCACCCTTTCTACCGACCCCAAACGTCTGCTTATCGGCGACGACGAGCACGGCTGGGACGATCAGGGCGTATTCAACTTCGAAGGCGGCTGCTATGCTAAGGTGATCAACCTCGACAAGGAAAGCGAGCCCGATATCTACAAAGCTATCCGTCGTGACGCTCTTCTTGAGAACGTGACTGTGG
>CAZJKZ010000102.1:0-7741 GCA_964546885.1 uncultured Bacteroides sp. | reverse complement strand
TATGCTTTCTGTAATCTGCCCTATATACAACGAGGAGAAGTATATCAAGGGCTGTATCGAATCAATTTTGCGACAAGATTACCCCAAGGATGACCTTGAGGTAATCTTTGCAGATGGAATGAGTAGCGACCGCACTCGTGAGATTGTCAAGGAGTATACAGATAAATATCCGTGGATTAAGCTTATTGATAATCCGGAAAGAATTGTGCCGCCTGCCCTAAATAAAGCTATTGAGGCTTCAAAAGGAGATGTAGTAATGCGTCTGGATGCTCATGCTGAATATCCTAACAATTATTTTTCCGAATTAACTCGACAGCTCAAAATCTTGAATGCTGATAATGTCGGCGCAGTCTGCATTACTAAGCCCACGAATGATTCAGCTACCGCTAAAGCGATAGCAAATGTATTAAGTTCTAAATTCGGAATGGGGAACTCATCATTTAGAGTAGGCGCAAAGGATGTTTGTCAAGTAGACACTGTGCCGTTTGGATGCTGGCCTCGTAGAGTGTTTGAACAAATAGGACTATTCGACTTGGAGTTAATTCGTAATCAAGATGATGAATTCAATGGAAGACTAACTAAAGCCGGAGGTAAAATTTATTTATTACCGGAAGTAAAGGTTAGTTATTATGCGAGAGATAAAGTGAGTAAAGTGGCAAAAATGTTTTATCAATACGGACTTTTTAAGCCATTGGTAAATAAAAAACTCGGTACACCGGCCACCGTAAGACAATTTTTCCCTTTGGCTCTTGTAGTTGGTATTATTCTTGGCCCTATGCTTGGATTGATTTGGCGTCCTTTCTTTTGGCTGTATTGCAGCTGCTTAATTTTGTATGTTTTGATGGCATTAGCTTTTTCCTTAGCGTCAAGTACGAGTATTAAACAAATCGTGGCTCAGACATGGACCTATATGGTTGTACATATTAGTTATGGGGTAGGCTATATTGTGGGTTTATGGAAAATATTGACAAAACAGCCTTTTTCAGCACAAACCAATCGATAGATTAGTAGCTTCCAATTCGAAAATTATTGATTTGTCTTTACATATTTAGAGACGAAGTATTCTCCAGTCGTGACACTATGCGTGCAGTTGTAAACGTTAACTTACCATAATGGCCCAAAAAGCTTATGCTATAACATTCGATTTAAGAGACAAATCACATAATTATACTGATTTGTTCAATGTGGTCAAATCCATAGGAGAATGGAAGCATCCTCACGAGCCGCTTTGGGTGGTTGTAGTCGATGATAATAACTACAACGCAAATGAAATTTTCAATAAACTTAAACTTTACATGCAACAAGCTGACTTGGTGTTTATTGTGGATATAACCCATAGTGATCGTCAGGGATGGATGCCACCGACTACCTGGGACATGCTAAAAAAATACGAGTTATGATCAAGAAGGTTGCTATATAAGGATTCAACAGCCTACGGTAGGGGTTCCCAATAGGAAGCAACCTTCTGGATGGAGACCATTAGAAATTTTGTGCTTATGGGCTTATGTCTCCAAACATCTTAAATTAGGGTTTTAATTGATCTAAAGATCACGAATATTCAGGAGAAGCGGTGCCGAAGAGGGACCGTCGTAAATTACAGTGCGAAGCTGGGCGTCTGAGAGCAAATCGGACACATATGCCATATTAGCGATGAACTCAGGCCTGAACGTGCTTCCAGCTTTTATCTCGTAGAGATGCAATCCTTCCGTTGTCTTGACCATAGCGTCTACCTCTTTGCCCGACCGCTCCCGGTAGAAGTTTATTCGGGGAATCTTTGCTTGGTTGTATTGGTTTTTCATCAGCTCTGATATAGCCATATTCTCAAAGATTGCCCCTCGCAGAGTACTCGACTGATATTGTTGTTCAGTCTCTATTCCTAAGAGATAGCAAAGAAGCCCTGTATCATAAAAATATACTTTTGGCATCTTTGTAAGCTGCTTGGAGATATTGACAAAGTACGGCCTTAAGGTAAAGGTGATATAGGAGGCGTCGAGTATCGACAGCCATTCTGAAATAGTTGGACCACTTACTCCAGCTTCTTTAGCAATCTGTGAGGCATTGAATTCGCTCCCTACTCGAGCTGCAAGCAGACGTACGAATGTGTCGAAACGCATTATGTTTTTTAGCTTCATCAGATCTCGCACATCGCGCTCTACATAGGTAGTGTAGTAGTTGGAATAAAAGATCCCTTCAGGAATGTTGTTTACAATTATTCCGGGATACTGCCCGCGCGACAGAAGTTTCCATGTCGGTACATCTTTTTCTTCATCCGTCATTTCCTTAAATGAGAAGGGAAGAAGAGTAAAAAGAGCTACTCTTCCGGCGAGCGACTGCGTCATACGGTGTAGCAGACTGAAATTTGAGCTGCCGGTAAGAATAAAACGCATATCGCGATTTTCGTCTACCCTCACTTGTATCATTGACAATAGTTGGGGTACATTCTGCGCTTCGTCGATGATAGCGGTGGGACCCAAGGAATCAATAAATCCGGTCGGATCAGTCAGAGCCCTTCCTCTTATGGTCAGATCCTCAAGGTTGACATATTTGTAGTTCGGAAACAAATGGCGACAAAGTGACGTTTTTCCTGACTGACGAGGTCCGGTTATCGTGGTAACTGGGTAATACTTTTGTACTTCCAATATTTTATCCGATATTTCTCTCTTAATATATTTAGTCATACTTTGCAAATTTTAAAGTTGTACTTTTAGATTTGCAAAGTTAGTATTTAAATTTTTACTGTGCAAATTCACAGGAGTATTTTTTTCACAACGCATTTGTCAGCACAAAACACAAGACTAATCTATTATAAATATGAACCTAAACAAAAATATACCCTTCTCGCCGCCTGATATGTCGGAGGCTGAGATTCAAGAGGTAGCCGAGGCTCTGCGCTCAGGCTGGATCACCACAGGGCCCAAGACTAAAGAATTCGAACATCTGATATCGCTTTGCTGCCAGACCAACCGGAAGGATAGGGAAGGCAGGGATTTGCCTACAACCGCATGCCTCAACTCGGCTACAGCCTGTATGGAGATGGCACTGCGTGTGCTTGGTATAGGCGAGGGCGATGAGGTGATTGTGCCTGCTTACACGTATACTGCCACTGCAAGCTCGGTATGTCATGTGGGAGCCCGTCCGGTGATCGTGGACTGCGCTCCCGGATCGTTCGAGATGGATTATGATAAGCTTGCCGACGCTATTACAGAGCGTACAAAGGCTATCATGCCCGTGGATCTCGCCGGTATCGTCGCCGACTACGACAAGGTGTATGCGGCTGTCGAGGCTAAAAAGCATCTTTTCAGACCGGCAAATGATATTCAGAGAGCGTATGGGAGGTGCATCGTAATCTCTGATGCCGCGCACGCTTTCGGAGCTATGCGCCACGGAAAGATGTGCGGTGAGATTGCTGATTTCACCTCTTTCTCGTTCCACGCCGTGAAGAATCTGACGACTGCGGAGGGTGGGGCGCTTACTTGGCGTGCCCACGATGGTATTGACGACAACGCAATCTACAAGCAGATTCAGCTCCTGAGCCTACATGGGCAGAACAAGGACGCTCTTGCCAAGACTAAACTTGGCGGCTGGGAATACGACATAATCGGCACATGGTACAAGTGCAACATGACCGACATTATGGCGGGAATAGGGCTGGCTCAGCTGAAACGCTATCCTGAGATGCTGCGCCGCCGCCGTCAGCTCATCGAGCGGTACAATGTGGCTCTTGAGCCTCACGGGGTAATCGTTCTTCCTCATTACGGAAACGAGCACTCGTCGAGCGGACACCTTTATATGACCCGTATCCCGGGAATAACTGTTGAGCAGCGCAACGACATCATTGTAAAAATGGCAGAGCGCGGAATAGCGACCAACGTTCATTATAAGCCTCTGCCGATGATGACAGCCTATAAGGCGATCGGGTATGACATCAAGGACTATCCAAACGCCTACGAGCAGTACCACAATGAGATCACGCTGCCTCTGCATACCCGTCTTACGGACGAAGAGGTGGATTACATACTCGAAAACTACATAGATATAATATCAAAGCTTTGAAACGGCTATTTGACATCGTAGCAAGCGGACTTGGCCTTATTGCGCTAAGTCCGCTTTTTGCCGTTCTGGCAGTATGGATAAAGGCAGATTCAAAGGGTCCGGTGTTCTATCGTCAGACACGTGTGGGCCGTGACAACAAGGATTTCCGGCTCTTTAAGTTCCGCTCCATGCGCCCCGACTCCGACAAACAGGGACTGATAACTGTAGGCGGCCATGACCCACGAGTTACGCGCTCAGGGTATTACATTCGAAAATACAAACTCGACGAGTTCCCGCAACTCATCAACGTTTTCAAAGGAGACATGAGTCTGGTGGGGCCTCGCCCGGAGGTGCGCAAGTACGTGGACATGTACACTCCCGAACAGATGCGAGTGCTGTCGGTCCGTCCGGGTATCACATCTCTCGCCTCAATCCGCTATCGCAACGAGAATGATATACTTGCCGCGGCAGACGATCCGGACCGCTGCTACATAGAGCAGGTAATGCCCGACAAACTTGCCATCGACCTCGAATACGTAGACAAAGCAACTCTTTGGAACGATATCAAGCTCATTTTCTCAACATTTAAAGAAATTGTGACGAAATGAGATAAAGAGAGCAGTCAAGCGGCTAAACATCCTTTGTGTAAGGCTATCTAACGATCATTTGTTGGATAGCCTCTTTTTTTTATTTGCGGATTAGCGAATTTTTGACTATTTTTGCAATTCTCAAAATTTAGGTGTAAATATCCATAGTTAAGTTATGATAAAGAAAATCGTTATAGCTGCTTTTTTGAGCACGGTTTTTAGCGTTAATGCTCAGGCAGTGTTCCACAATGAGACCGCTGACACCACACGTATTAATAATATGCTGATTGAGGTGGTAGGGCAGCATCTCGCCACCCCCGGTGACGCAGTGGTGGCGTTTGCGGAGAAATTTTTAGGCACCCCGTATGTGGCAGGCACTTTGGAAGGGGATCCTGAGGTGCTTCGTGTGGATATTGACGAGGTGGATTGCACAACTTTTGCCGATCAAATGATTGCGCTCGCTATCACAGCTGATGAAAACCGCAGTTCGTGGCGCGACTTCGTGTTCAATTTGCAGAAAATCCGTTATCGCGACGGTAGAATTGACGGTTATCCCTCGCGTTTGCACTATGTGTCTGATTGGGCTGTTGACAATGTGCATCGCGGCATACTCACAGATGTGACCAATCGTTTCCCTAAATGCAACTATGTGGTGAAAACGATTGATTTTATGTCGGCCAACCATGACAAATATCCGGCGCTTGCCGATAGCGCAAATCTTGCTCGAATAAAAAAGGTGGAAGTGGGGTATAGAAAGCACCGTTTCCCATATTTAAAAACAGGGGATTTAGCTAACAAGTTTGTAAGAGAAGAATTTCATAATGGGGATATTGTGGCCTTCACCTCGTCATTGCCCAACCTTGATGTCGCCCATATGGGTGTAATAAAGATGAAGGACGGCGAGCCTTATGTGATACACGCATCTTCTTCTGCGGGTAAGGTCGTAATGACGGAATCTCCCATAGACAAATTTCTCAAGAAAAACCGCGGTTTCACGGGCGTCCGTGTTTTTAGGCTTAATAAGCAATAAGCTTCTATTTCTCTAAAGCATGAACTTATGAAAAAGCTGCCGTTGCTTATACTAATCTTTATATTGGCCCTTGCGGTGGGATTCGCTGTTGCTCAGACCGATGTTGCAGAGCAGAAGATGCCTACGTTTGACGATGCTATTGCCCTTATTAAGAAATACGAAAGTCTGTCAAGTGCCAGCCATTGGCCTTTCGTTGGATATGGGCATAAAGTGATGCCGGGAGAGAAGTTCAAGAAAGGGAAAGCATTGAGCGCTGAGGAGGCCGACGCTCTTGTAAGGGAGGATTATGCCAAACTTTGCGCAAAATATCGTGAATTCGGGGCAGACAGCCTTCTTCTTGCGGCTCTCGCCTACAATTGCGGTCCCGGGGTGGTGGCTAAGTCAAGTGTGTTGGCGAAATTGAAGGCTGGAAACAGGGATATTGAGGCTTCATATATCGCACACAGCAAATACAAAGGAAAACAGCTCTCTCAGCTCAAACGACGCCGTCAGGAGGAACTGTCTACCTTGTATGTAAAGAATCCTGTTGCATCTGACACGGCGGCGGTGGCTGAGGTGGAGGCGGGGTTGATAAATACAGAAGCTATAAATCAATCCATTATTGATGATGCCAAGTCGTCAACAGAAAATAATGATTCACTTGTGCACACCGTTCATCAATGAGAGACTTTTACTTTAAATGAAAAACACTCACTTATAATTATTAATGAAATGAAAAGATTGGTAAGTAAAATATCAGCTCATAAGGTGGCTTCGCTTGGCGTGCTTCTTGCCTCGGCTTTCGTCATGCTGTCATGCCGCGATGCAAATGCCGGCAAGGATAATGTGCAGCCCGACTGTGCCTTTGTACGGCCGGATGATGTATTGACTAAAATCACTCGCGCCTTGGCCGATGGTGACGCTTCCGGATTTGCCTCACTATGTTCCTATCCGATTCCTCGTCCTTATCCTTTGAGAGCTATCGAGGATTCTGTGTCGATGGTGGATTATTTCCCGATTCTTGTGGATGAGCAGCTGCGCACCAAATTCAAGAATTCAAGTCTTGATGATTGGGAAAATTATGGCTGGAGAGGTTGGAGTATACCTGGCTCAAACCATCTGTGGTGTGAAGAGGGTGTTCAGTTGATTGATTATTTGTCGCCGGCGGAGGCGGCACTTCAGCGGATTCTGGCGAGAGAGGAGATTATGTCGCTTGCTCCTGAGTTCCGGGAGGGTTGGACTCCGGTGATGACTCTTATGGAAGTTGACGGGGAGAGGGTGTTCAGGATCGACTCGAAAGATGACGCCTTCCGACTTATGGGCTTCGACAAAGCTGAAAATCTCAAGGGCATGCCTTATCTTTTACTTATGGGTACAGGGCATACTGAAGGATCTGCCGACATTCGGGTATTCACATTCTCAAATTCCGAAGGTATGCAAGCTGAATTCACTCCTGATGCCGAATCTCAACCGAGAATATTCATAAAGCATCCAAATTTGGATAGGGAGGAGTCCTACCAAGTGCAACCGGCGTATTGGCGCGACATTATCAAATATTAAATGGGTACTAATGCCCCTGGCATAGATATTTATGCGACGGGACTGTAAAAAACCGCAAGATATTTGGCGGTTTAACGGCTAGTAGTCAGCGATGAAACTAAATTTAACAAAAAAAAGTCGCTAAAATATTTGGCTGGTTCGGAAAAAATGCCGAACTTTGCACTCGCTTTTCGGAGGAAGGGCGACGGCGGCAGAGCCGGGAATACTTTAAACAAACGCCGGAGTGAAAAAGTTCAGTTAACGAAAGTTAAAGATTTGGCGGTTTCAAAAATTGTTCCGAACTTTGCAGAGCCGTTCCGGACGACCGGAAGGCGGCAGGAGAACATTGAAAAGAATTACAATAGGAAGACGAAGTAGTACAAGAGCAGCCGTCCCAAGGGGCGGCGAGCGACTCTGTCAATTGCGACAAGACCAGCGACTACAATAAATCAGGGCGTTCGGCCGGCTCTTGGCAGCCGGCGCGAGACACAGGCTCCGTCGCTTATCACACATCTTTTGAAAGAAAGAAAACAAGATAAACAACAACGGAGAGTTTGATCCTGGCTCAGGATGA
>CAZJKZ010000101.1:0-8089 GCA_964546885.1 uncultured Bacteroides sp. | reverse complement strand
CCTGTCCTACACTATGTAAGTTAACTCAAATATTTTAGCGAAGCACTATAAAACATTTTGGCAGATAACGGAGGGCGGCCTTCTTCCCAGTCAGCTGCGCACCATCGAGAGCTGGGAAATAGAGTAATCTTTTTTAACCCTTACTAAATGAAGAATATCATATATATAATTTTATGTTGATTTGTGTGCTGTGCAGCCTTCACCGGCTGCGGAGGCAATCGTGAAGTGGATAACCGACTTAGTAAAGCTTATGCCCTGATGACCGATGCCCCCGACTCAGCTCTAAGCATACTGACAGGTATATGCCCCGAACCGGCAGAAATCGGATTTCGCTATCGAGGTGAAAGACCTTTTTGCCCGGCACAAAAGTTGACGAGTATCTGTAAAAATACCGACGATCCAATGCTGAAAAAGCTGTTTTAGCGCCATACAACAAACACACGCAAAAATTCTTAGGGATAGCAGGCGATATGCCCACAAAATAGGGATTTGGAAGGGTGTTTTTTGAGGCGGAAATGGAGTGGTTAGATTTTTTATAAAATTCCATTAGTTAATAGCGTTAATATCAACATATTACAAATCTATAAGTTAGATGAAATAAGATGCAAAAAGCTTGGTGGAAATGACCCAAATGCCTAACTTTGCAGAAAAAATTAACCAAAAATTATGAAAAAAATTATTGCTTTCTTGATGCTCATTATTGGAGCGTTATCAGTTTCAATTCCTGCTAATGCGGAAAAACAGGACTTACGATTAACACCTACTAACCCGGGAAAAGACAATAATAAACCTAAGAAACCTCTCTTCTGTCCGGTGTCAGGGTATATCGAAGACGGCTGTCTTACTTTATTCTGTACTTCCACCGGCGAGGCAGAGATTATTATGGTAGACGAAACAGGCTCCATAGTTTACAATGAATCAGCCGTAATTTATGGAGAGTACTGCATCTTCCTTGAGAAAGATATCAACTACACCTATATATACATTACTATAGGCTCGCACACATTTGCTGGAGAACTCTAACTGATAATATACTTCGATGAGTGTTCTCCGCTACATCCTTGGCGTGACCTTTATATTATCCGGATTGCTTAAGATTGTTGCACCCTCCGCCGTCGTGCAATCCATAATACAATATCTCAGCCTTCTTGGGATAGGATATTCAGATTTGCCTTTGCGAATGATGGCAATAGCCTTGTGCATCGGCGAGATAACTATTGGAATCATAGCATGTGTCCGATGGCTGTTTCGGAAAATCTCGCTTCTGTATGTGTTTGTACTGTTCTTCTTTACGGTGTTGACATATATAAATTTAACGTCGCCCTATGGCGGCATGGAGTCATGCGGATGCTTCGGGGAGCTTATTCATCTGAGTCCGATGGAAACATTCATCAAAAATTTGTTGCTTCTTGGAATATCGGTTGTGCTTTACTGTCGGCGTAATTTAAACAAAATTGTCAAAATCAATATACCAACCAATTAACTAAATGAAAACAAAGGATAAAAGAGGATATACCGGTATTACTGCAATTATCATACTTTGCATGATTGCGTTGGGAATATATTACTTTTCCAACACTTCAAAGAGAACGTTGGAAAAGCAGATACTTGCCATGGAAGGCATGACCGTAAATCTCAATTTCGAAAATGCAATTGCTGTTTATGACGGGATAGACTCGACATATCGTTCTTCCAACAGGAAAAAGCTAATATTGTACGTTGACAGCACTTCCTGCTCCGGCTGCTTTTTGGGTCATCTTAAAGATTACAACCAAATTAGCGATAGTCTGTCTGCTCATAACGGAGAGCTGGTGGCAGTGCTTCACCCTCAGCGTGTAAGACTGGAGGAACTAAAAGAACGAATGGGGCAGGAGCGTTTCCCTTTTTGGTGTATCCTTGATGTGAACGGCGAATTTATAAGCCATAATCCCAATATCCCTGATAACAAACTACTTCATACATTTATGCTTGATGAGAATAATAATGTGATTCTTATCGGTGACCCCACAATAAATAGCAGAATTGAAGAGCTATTCTACAGTGAACTGCTTAAATGATTCCTCAGTAGAGTATAATGAAGCCCTTAAAGGCAAGAGATAATTAACTAAAGTGAAACCAAAAAATAACATAAAACGAATCAGATATAAAGAATAAATATTATTAAGGCAGAAACAAACAGCCACGGGTGAAATGATAGACCCCGAAAAGATTAATAACAGTAAATAAAATTGATAAAAACGATGAGAAATATCCCATTCTTTATTACGGTAACCTTAGCATTTATTGCCATAGGCTATAATGCCATCCAAACATTTCACACATCCGAGGATGAATATGGGGCTTTACTTAAGCAAAACATCGAAGCTCTAACCGAAAATGAAAATCCATTAACATGTAAATGGAAAAGAATACAGGATACCCATGGTTGTTGGTACCATGAGTGCCGTCCCGACGGTAATGGATTTGAATGTGTTTGTGGTACGATAAGTAACTAAACCCAATCCTCACACTAGGCTTTATTTTAAAATAAAGCCTAGTGTGAGGATTGCTAGATAAACATTATTTGTTCTAGTAATTATAATATGAAACCTAAATACCGAAATATCATTGCAGTCACGGGATGTGTTTGCTCTTTACTATCCTGTACAAAAGAAAGAAGTATTAATACAGATACACTCTTTCCAGATGTGTCATTACAGGACTTTGTCCAAACACGAACAAAAATTACGAATCTTCTGGATGACTATACGCTAATCACTTTAGAGACATCTGATGAATGTCTGATAGGCGGTATGTATTGTAAAATAATAAAATCAGCCAACCATTACTTCATTCAGTCCATGAATGAAATTCTTGAGTTCGACAACAGTGGCAAATATGAGAGGAAACTTTCAAGAATGGGAAACGGAGCCCAGGAGTACAACCAGCTTTTGGATTTCGACATAGTTGAGCCATACGGTGAAATTTGGGTGTCCTCACTGTCGGGTATATTACGATACAATATCGAAGATTTCAATTATATAGGTAAGATACCGCTTTCTTTTTTTGCCAGCAGGATAAAATATGTTGACAAAGGTAAATTCCTTGCCCTTACTCCTGATGATAAGGTATTCAATCTGTGTTCGGTGGAGGGGGAAATATTGGATTCGTATTATGACAAAGATCCGGCAAACAGCGGCCAAAAAACAGCGCAGTTTGTAAAAATTAAGGAAAAATTCGTTTCTGGATTAGCCGATTCCAACACGGCAGTATACTACGATGCTGAAAATAATTTTTTTTCCATGCAGGATATCATTCCTGGGTATAACTACAGAGTGGTCACTATTGGCATTAACCAGCAATATTATGACCAATACGGTGAGATGGATTTTTCGAGTAAAGTCATGAATGATTATGTCGGCATAGTGGCCTTCCGTAAAGTGGATAATTCCAGTATTATTTCATTCAGATATCCTGGTCTAGAAAATTCTGTGGTCATAGGCAACGGTTCAAAGAACGAACAATACACTGTTTGGCCTGAGGACAAATGCATTGTAGAAAATGACATAACTTCTAGTGGTGACGCATCATTTCTACTCTCGTTCGCTGACAGCGAAAGCAAAGATTCTTTCATTTTCATTGTGCCAAACGATAATCCAGATCTGAACCCATTATTGCTTGATGTGAAACGATTTAAATAAATATATATAAATTCCATGCATTTCAAGAACTCATCCCACATTAACGTTAGAGCCCCGGTGTGAGGGATACGCAAGATCGTAGGGACATTGCGTGCGATGTCAACCACACGAGTTAGGCGATTTTTGTGCCGGATAGATTTTTATATATTTGCCTATATTACTGCCTTTGAATATCAATAGTATTACAAGTTGATCGGATAGATAAAGTTAGATTAAAAAAGTTTGGAAGATAGAATCCTAATGCTTATTTTTGTGGATAAAAATACTCCCTTAGACTAATCAACATTAAGCCGTTTAGAGTATGATAAATAAATTCTTAACTATAGCCGACATCCTATGAAAAAGATTTATTCTTCATTTAGTTTCCGATATTTATGCCTAGCCGTTACACTGCTTTTTCTTTCTTCCTCCTGTTCTAAAGAATACAAAGATGAGGATAGACATTTGGATCTCTCCAACACCAAACTGGTGGATGTGTCAGATGTGGTGAGTCTTGACAAGGTCATACCTTTGAAAAAAGACGGGAAGCCGCTGTTGGTAGTATTGAATAACATAAACAAGGTAGGCGACAAATTTATTTGCAGCAGCGAAAGAAACCGTACCATATATATTTTTGACGACGAGGGCAACCTTGTTTCCTCTTCGGAAGCCGTAATAGGGGGAGGCCCCGGAGAGTACGACCTCATGCTTGCATACAGCTACAACCCATACAGCAACACGGTGGAGGTGATCGTCCCCCTAAAAATGAAAGTCTACGATATGGACTTTAATTTTATTGAGGACAGGGATATTCCCGCTTATATGCCAACGCAAGACAAGGCTGGCTGTTTCTTTTCAGAAATTTATGATCTGGATGAAAATGTACACGCGCTCATTCCCTCAGGCATAGACAATGACCATGGAACGCTTGTAATCTACGACTCCTCCAAAAAAGAGACCCTCAACACTATTGATTACGGCTCCGATCTTGTTGGGTATCTGCATATGCAGAACCATAGCTTCACCGACTTTGGCGACAGCATTGTTTTTTACCCTCCGGGTATCTCTAAATACGTGTATTCCTTTGACAAGGATAATTACACACTCAACAAAGAAATCGCAGTCGAGGGGTATGAGTTTGAGCCCGGCGAACATACTGACCAGTACCTGGACTATGCGCTGAGTGCCACTGAGCTAATGACTATGCGCCTTCTTTCTACTGAAAACAAGGTCGGTTTTCTTGCAAAAGAAGGTCGTTCTGTATCAACCATGTCGTATTTGTTCTCCAATGAAGACGGAACCATGGAAAAATTTATGATAAAAGACGGGGAGGAAGACGTATTCCCCCTTATCACTGTTTCGGACGGCAAGTGGATATACGGGCGCTGTGACGGCGAGAACATGAACGGCATTTATTCGGCAATGAACCTTGAAATGCCCGATTCTATAAAAGAATACCCGAACGTAATTGTTCGCTACTCCCTGAAGTAGCCAAGATATATCGGATAGAAAATGAGCCGGTCAGAGAGGACGAGAAAAATAAATTCAGTTTCTGTCAAAGTAATAAATATTGCGTCCATTATTGTCGTGACGGGAATTTTATGCTATATTTTATGGCTCTTGACGCGTATCTTCCTGTTCGACCAGTTCGTGATACCCACCGAGTCAATGGCGCCGACCCTTGTGCCCGGCGACCGCATAATCGTCAACAAGGCGATAGCCGGGGCGAGGATTTATTCGGACTTCGAATTTAGGAAAGAGGGAGGCGAGCTGAAATCCTGGCGCACCCGCGGGCTCAGGGCCGTCAGGCCCAACGACATAGTGGTGTTCAACTTCCCGCACCACGGCGGCAGAATCAGCTTTGTGATCAACAACGTGTACGCCAAGCGGTGCGTCGGCGTGCCTGGCGATTCGGTGGGGGTTGCAGACGGCTTTTTCATGAACAGCAACTATCCGGGCCCGATAGGGCTGCTTAAGACGCAGGACGACTTGAGCCGCACCCCCGACAGCTTGCTCGCCGCCGGCGTAATGGAGGCGATCCCCCACGATGCGCATGTGGGCTGGACCATCAAGAACCTCGGCCCGCTGTATCTCCCGAGAAATGGCGACTATATTAGACTTGCGGCAAAAGAGGGCTGCATCTACCGCATGATTCTTGAATGGGAGACAGGCAAGAAAATATCTGTTGACTGGGAAAATGACAGGGTGATGGCTGACGGCAAGCCGATTGGCAGCCATGTGTTCGCACACGGCTACTATTTCCTGTGCGGCGACAACGTCAGCAACTCCGGCGATTCGCGCTACTGGGGCATGGTGCCGGAGGAGTATATCGTTGGGGTTGCATCCCTCATATCCTATTCCATTGACAAACACACGAACAAGTGCCGCACGGACAGAATACTTAAAAAACTGCAGTAATGAAGACGGAAGTCCATAGGATAATCAGAATGGCTAAAGCAATCCATCCCTATGCCTGGATTGCTTTAGCGTGCATGGCTTCTGTCCTTTTTTTGTCCGTACTGCCTGTTGAGACAGGGCGTTCGGGGGCTGAGGAGTATCTGTGTATAGCGGCTTCGGCAATAGGTGTCATTGCCACAATTATTTTTATCAGAAGAAAAGCCCGTCTGGCGTTGTCTTTGGTTGATCTGATTGTGGCAGGATGGTATTTGTATTCAATGCTGCGGCTTTGGCTGGATACCGGCTTCCCGACATTCGGGTTCACAACGAGGGCTACCTTGGCGCTCCTGCTGTACGCCATCCTTAGAGTACTTATTTCCTCTGTGAGAATCAAAGGGAGCGCAATTGCTGTGATGCTCACAGGCTTTGCCCTCGTTGAGGCGGCCATCGGATTTTATCAGGTGTTTAGCGGGTCCAGCCGGCACTACCTCTACCCCGTGACGGGGTCGTTTCTCAATCCGGGTCCGTATTCAGCGTACCTTGCGCTTGGTTTGGTGCTTGTGCTCGCGCTTAAAAAAAATGATTACTATGTACTATTTGTTGTGTTCGCTTCAGCGCTTGTGCTCACCATGAGCCGCGCCGCCTTTCTTGCAGTGGGCGTGTGCGCGCTGATAATATACCGTGACAGAATATGCGGCAGGAGGCGCCTGCTTGGGATTATAGGTGCGGCGACGGCGGTGGGCGCTCTGCTGTATATGTTCAAGCCGGGTTCGGCTGACGGCCGCGGCGTCATCAACTATATAGGTGCAAGATGCATCGCAGAAAATCCATGGTTCGGAAACGGGATCGGGAGTTTCTTCAATAGTTTCGCCCGAGAGACCGTATATCTGAGTAGCGGGGGGGTGAATGATGCCCTTATGAAGGTGGATGTCCTGGATTATGCCTTCAATGACTTGCTGCGGGTCGGCGTGGAGCAGGGTATTGTAGGACTGATGTTTTCGGCGGCTCTTACAGTTGCTGTCTTGCGTCGTCTTTGGTATAACTGCCGGGTTCTGTTTTTTGGTTCGCTGTCGCTTCTTGTCATATCTCTTTTCTCATATCCGTTTGAGCTGCTGCCGTTTCAAATAATATCTGCGGTGATTGTGGCATACGCCGCCACTGTGAAGGAAAGTAATCAGCCCCGCAACGCCGCGAAAAAGAGACTGACGGGTAGAATTGGCGTGGCTCTCTTATCCGCAACGGTGGTTTTTGCAGCAACGTCGCTGTACAGATCGATAAAAACTGCACGAAAGGCAGAAAAAGAATATAGAATGATGGCGGGCATAAGGGACACAGCCTTAATAAAGGATTTTTATGCGATGCTTCCTTATATGGAAGGGGACAAGCGCTTTCTGTTCGATTTCGGTGTGCTGCTTGCCAAGCGAAAGCGTTACAATGACAGCAACGATATGCTACGTCGGGGGGCTTTGGTAAGCAATGACCCGATGTTTCTTGTGCTTCAGGGGAATAACTATCGTGATATGGGCGCATATGACGAGGCGGAGGCAGCCTATATGAAAGCATGGCTGACGATGCCCAACCGTATCTATCCACTTTACCGATTGATGAACCTGTATGAGAAAGTGGGCGATAAAGAAAAGTCGGTAGAGTATGCAAAAAAAGTACTCTCCTTTAAAGAAAAGATTGCGTCTCCTGCTGTCGATGACATGAAAAGGGAGGCTAAGGATATAATTGACAGATGAAAAAACTTCGATACAAACTTATTCCTTTTTCTTTGGATATTAGTCAATGTTCAAAATTGATAATGTCTGCAATTAGCCGCGTAGCCATTGTGATTCTCATGATGGCTACGTATTCTGGCTGCCAAAAGAGAAATGATATTGACTCCCTTGTTGAAAGGGTGATTCTTGAGGCGGGGGACAATGCAGGGGAGCTGCGGGAATTTCTCAACCATTATGATGACGAACGGCTCGCCGCGGCCGAATACTCGGTGGCAGCAATTTGGGGCGCCTCGGCAACCACCGGGCCCGGCC
>CAZJKZ010000100.1:0-8210 GCA_964546885.1 uncultured Bacteroides sp. | reverse complement strand
AAGCAGATGTAACCGATCCTGCCAACCATTGGATTATCCTGCGCCATGACGACGAAACCACCTATTGCATTTATAACCTTGCCACCGGATACTATCTCACCATTAAGAACAATGCCGGACTCTCCGAAGTTCCGACAAAGCTGACAATCTCCTTCTCGCGTGGCCGCTTCGTCATTCGTGAGAGTACACGCTCATTGTGCTTCGATGCCAACGGACAGCCCGTGAGGACTACTGTTGCCAATGCTTCAAGTTTCGAGTTCCTCGACAACTACTACCTTACTCCGAAGTCTGAGCTTGTGAATAGTCTGCTCGAGCAGACCACTTCATCTGCCATTGCCACCGCCATTGACGAGATACAGAAAGAAGACATCTTGCAGCCGGGCGAAGAGAATACATCGCTCTCCGATGACATAGCCGGCGTCTATTACTATGACCTCCAGGGCCGCCAGATAGGCTATGCTTTGCAGCCAGGGCAGACTGTCATCGCCCACATCGTGCTGCGTAACGGCGCTTCCATCGTCAGGAAGATTGTTGTTGGCAAGTAGCCAATCTCCACAGAAGACTCGCATATCCGTGATGTGTCCGGACACCTTACACGTCACTGATATGCGAGTCTTTGTTTGTTGCGAGGCGGATGGCACCACGTCTCTGCCCTCTGCATAAAACAACTATACATTATTAATATTTAGGCGCAAGGTCGGCAATAATTCTCCTTGTAACGGCGTCTGTTTTGTTATTTTGGCATCGTTGTCCTATGTATATTTGAAAAAGTACAGGCTGATGCGTCATTTATTGTGTAAATACTTGCATTTTTTTTTTTTTCTGCGTACCTTTGTACCCGTGAAAGTATATCTTGGATAAAGATTATATGGGTAAGACTTGAATACTTATATGAGAAAATTCATCGCGTGTACACTTGCGCTTCTGGCCACCGTCGTTGTCGTCTTCGGGCAGCCCCGGTCCGACTCGGTGAAGGTGTACTTTCACATAGGCCAATGGCAATTTGATCCGGCTCTTGGCGATAATGCGGCTTCGATGGATAAGTTCGTCGAGAAAGTTCGCATAGCTTCCGGCGCGCATAATCTCAATCGCATCGTCATCAGCGCCTGTGCCTCGCCCGACGGCTCCGAGCGCCTCAACCGGCGTCTGTCGGCAGAGCGTGCAGATGCCATCGCTCGTCTTATTATCGATCGCACGGCCATCAGCGCCGAATGTATCGAGACCAAGCCTCAGGGAGTGTCGTGGTCGGAACTGCGCCGTTTGGTGGCAGAGAATCCCGAGGTGCCTTCGCGCGAGAAGATTTTAGACATCATCGACAACACTCCGGTCTGGGTGTTCGATGCCCAAGGCCGCATCATCGACGGTCGCAAGAAGCCGCTGATGGATCTCCACGGCGGACGCCCTTATAACTGGATGCGCGAGCATCTCTTCCCCGAACTGCGCAACGCCGTGGCCGTCTCGCTTTACCTGAAGGACTCAGAGGCAGCTGAGACAAGTCCGGCCGCTGAGGGAACGACTGACTTAAAGGACCTCAAGAATTCTAAAGACCTTGAGACTGCCGAGAACTCTGATGGATTCGAGAACTCCGAGACTACTCAAGTGAGTCCGAACAACCCGGCAGGCTCTACGACCGATTCAGTCACAGAACCCGTTCCTGACAAGAATTCCCACACGCCCCGCTACATTCTGGCACTCAAAACCAATATGCTCTACTATGCCGCTCTCCTGCCCAACCTTGAACTGGAGTGGCTCATCAACAACCGTTGGTCGGTGGCTCTGGAAGGTAACTTTGCGTCGTGGGGTAGCTATAAGCACGAAAAGAGCTACCGTCTCTATGTCATCGATTCCGAGGTGCGCCGCTGGTTCAAACCTCGCAAACCCTGGCACGGCATGTATGCCGGACTCATAGCCGGAGGTGGATGGTATGACTTCGAAAACGGCAGTCCCGGCTATTACGGCGAGGGTCTGATGACAGGCCTCTCGTTTGGCTACATGTGGCCCATCGGACGTCGCCTCTCGCTTGAGGCAGAGATCGGAGCGGGATATGTCTATACCCGCTACAAGGAGTATAGACCCTACGAAGGCCACCATCTCTATTTGCGCACCAAGGAACTCAACTATTTCGGCCCGATAAAGGCGAAATTGTCCATTGCGTGGCGCTTCTGCGACATAAACAGACACAAACGAAAAAAATCGGCAAAATGAGGAACAACAGGTATTACATAATAGCTGCCTTGATCGCCATGCTGCCGATCCTTGTATCGTGTCGTCAGGAATTGTGCTACAATCACTTCCCTTCAACTGATGTTCAATTCTCATGGGAACAGGTGTGGGAGCGTGACTATGGTATGCACCACGCCGCCACGTGGAATGCGCATTTCTACGGCTTCGGATACGCTGACCTGAATCCTAATCTTCCCGAATGGGTAAACCTTGTCAAGTTTAACAGTGACGGCTCTAATGAGGACAACTTCCTCAACGTCAAAGGCGGCAACATCAGAATCGATAATGATAAGAGCGGTTCATTCTTGTTCTACAACGGCGATACGGAATATATCGTGCTTCAGGACATGGCCTCATTGTCGGATGCACGAGCAACAACCACATCGCGTTCGCGATCAGGCGATGCGCTCCACTATCTCCGCTCTCTCGCATCCGACACACGCACGGCCAACCCGCCCGACCTGCTCTTCGCGGCCTATGTTGATGAGGTGCCCTTTATCAACTACCACGAAACGCTTCGTATGCCAGTGAGGATGCAACCTTTGGTTTACACCTATGTCATCCGGTACGAATTTGAATATGGTCTCAATCATGTGGCGCTCGCCCGCGGTGCTATCGGCGGCATGGCCGAGTCGGTCTATCTCCGCACAGGCGTCACCTCCGACGAGACGGCCATCCTGCTCTACGACTGCACGAAGACCGATTATGGTTGCGAGGCACACGTGAGGTCGTTCGGAGTCCCATCGTTCCCCGATGAGTATTACGGCAAGGTTAAGGCTGTTGACAACGTCATTCCGGTTGCCATCAACCTCGAGCTTATGCTCACCAATGGCAAATACGTCGAGTTTAACTTTGATGTCTCCGACCAGATGGCCAGCCAGCCGCGCGGCGGAGTAATCACAGTCAAAGGCATCCGCGTCGAGGATGATCAGAATATCGGCGACAGTAGCGGTGCTTTTGATGTAGATATATCAGACTGGGGCGACCCTATTGATGTAGTATTACCCTTATAAACAGAATGATTAACCCTATATAGAAAATTAATTAAATAGAAAATAATTCAAGTACTCATTACTCTTAAAACGAACTGCAATGAAAAAACATTTCTTATGGCTCGCGTTGGGCATATCTGCCCTTACATCCTGTACATCGACTGAAGTGTATGAAGAAGGACCTCAAAGCAATGCTATCGGCTTCACAAATGTGGTTAAAAAGTCAAATGTATCCAGCGACCTGTCTCGTGCATCGGCTACTTTGATGAACAACGAAAGTTTCAAAAAATTCTGGGTCTTTGGATATTATACTAAAAACACAAATGGACCTGCAACCCCTGTGTTTAATAGTGTTGAAGTGACCAATAACAGCGGCAATTGGGGATATAGCAATACGCGCTATTGGATTCCCGAAGCCAGCTACAACTTTTATGCTTTAAGTTGCGCAGGAGTGGAATTTGCCCCCGCTTTCGGCATGGCAACAATGGATTTATCAAATGCCCTTTTCCAGGATAGATCTTTGGTTATCAAAAACTACAAGTGCAACACTAACCATCAGCACGATTTGCTTTTTGCGAGAAACGAGAATTTCCAATCCAAGAAAGACGGGGAAACAAATGACGATGTTTCTTTAAGTTTTCAGCATATTCTGTCAAGATTGAACTTCACGTTTGTGAGCAATTTCCCCGAAGGCTATAATGTAGCAATTTCCGAAATTAAGTTGGACTGGATTTATGATGAGGCCACATTTAATGATGATAATAATAACGGGTGGTCTAATCTCAATAAAACGGAAGCTAACCACGTGGATATTGACATGACTTCAGAAACGGTTACAAAGGGTAGCTCTAAATCATCAAGTGATATTTTTGTTATTCCTTATAACTATAAAAATACCAAGGAAGAAAATGTGCAAATCAGTTTCGTCATTAATGTCTTTAGTGGTGAAGAGCACGTCTACACTCACCAGATCAAAGCTCAATGGGCACCGATGTGGGTGATGGGTAATTACTATAAATACACTATCACACTTGAAGGCGGCAACATCGGTCTGGGCGAAATTAAATTCAGTGCAGATATTCAAAGCGGTGAAACCGGCGAGTGGTCTAACGGCGACGTTTCTCCGATTATTGTAGCCGGTTAATAAATGCCTTGCTAACTAAAAACTCCTTTATGTTCTTGCTGTGCCACCGACACCGTGGCATAGCAAGAACATATAATGCTCAAATAAGAAAGTAGTTAATACATTTGTAATGTTTGATAATCTTAAACATACATTATTACTTTTTTCAGTAGGGTTGATGATATTTTCCTGCACATCAGACGAACCTGATGCGCCCCATAGTGCTGTTGAGATATTGTTTGACACTGCGTTAAATTCGCGTGCTACAGCAACACAATCTAACACACTCACCTCACGATCATTTGCCCTATTTGGCGATATGATTTACAACAATCTTATTGGCAAACAGGATTCACGACCAGTAATTCTCTATAATAATACTGAAGTGAAATTCTCTCCAACAACATCATGGCAACCATCCGGCGACCGACAGTATTGGTTTCCTGTCCACACCCACACTTTCGTCGCTCTCCATCCTTACGGAAACAGTTTCGTTTCCGATTATAACTATTTGAATTCTCGGCTCTCCTTCACATATACCCAACCCCAAAACTATCAGGATGCCTCCGACATGCTCGTCGCCGTCCACCGGCGCAACTATGTAGAAGGCCCCACTGATGCCGTACACTTCCGGTTTGACCACATACTCTCCAATATCAACATACGGGTCTCATACTACAACCCCAACAACGGGGTGCGCCCTCTCTCGGTAGACCATATCACTTTCAAAAACATACCGGCCTCAGCTACTTATAGCATTGCTCCGGCAGCACTCGCTGGCAACTCCTCGACATATGACTATGCCGACAACTTGTCTTTGTTTGAAGGTCTGACCATCAACAGCAGAGACGATCTGAAAATTGAATTCAGCGGCGACGAGGCCCGAAACATTCCGCCCGACAACAAACCCTGTGAGCTTTTTTCCGGCGACGACGCATTGTTGCTGATACCCAACCCGGAAACTTCAACCGAGATGACCGTCTCTTATACGACTTATCCCGGTGGCAAACCACATGACGAATCAGAAACGCTCACCATACCCGTAAGTTTACTTCCGGGACGTACCTACACTCTGTTATTATCGGTCCGCGACGACAAATTAAAATTCAGCTTCGACGTGGCCGAATGGAAAGTGGGCGGGACAACAAACACTATAGTGCCAAGAACAAGAAAATAAATACCAACGATATATGAACTTTAAAGTAAAATCGACATACCTTTTTATCGGAGCTGTTTTGGTTCTCTCGGCGTGTTCGCAGCAAGACGATATGCCCGGCTTCACTGATGTAGAAGGGCGCCGGATAGTGTTCCGCACATCGCTCCCGGACCTCGTCAGCCGTGCCGAGATTATTACCGGAGAAAAACTCTCTTATTTCCAGGTGACGGCTTATGACCAGGTCGACAAAGACACACTTTTTTCTAATGCGAGAATTAATATAGACGCAGATAAGGATTTCTACTCCTCGCCTAATTGTATCTGGCCTAAACAGGGCAAGGAAAACAACAGGGTTTCATTCTTCGCTTTCTATCCCGGTCTGGAAGAATTAGGGAGAGATGCCCGACTGCCCGACAAACCCACTGCTGGCAGCCTCGACTATAAGCTTACAGGCTTCAGCATTGCCCCCGACATAGCCGATCAGGTGGATTTCATCACTGCCTACACTTCCGGCACGATGGCAGAAAATCAATTCTCAGGCATTGATCTCCCGTTTGTCCATCAGCTCAGCCGCATAGAGATCAAGGCTTACGGTGCCCACAAGAGCTGCGATATCGAGATCGCCGGCGTGCGCATCGGTGGCACCGGCGTAGAGGGTACATTTGATTTCAAACCCATCAATGGCACCGGCGAGTGGTCAGGAACTCCGACCCGCGGCATTGTCGAGTATGTTTACTGCAAGGGCGATACGATTGTCACCTGCGGCAAGCATCACCCTATAGAAGACGTAAAAGATGCCGTCTCGATAATGGGCAAGAAACACAAGGACGGTAATGAAAACTGCGCAATGCTGATCCCAGGCAATTATGACCAATGGGATTATGCAAACGATCGCCGCAACGGCAGCAATCAGATGTATATCAGTGTGCTTATCAGAATCACGGATGCTACGCTCACTGCCGGCATAAATCCTGTGGATAAACAGCGCTACCCTTATCGGGATCTCTCGCAGGGTGCTGACTCTTATGAAATTCCCAAAGAGTATTTCGCTGTAAATAAGACTACCGGCGTAGTCTCTGACCATATTTACAAAAACGAAAAAGGCTATTTCGCCGACTCCAAATGCACAGATCTCTACACGCTTGAGGCTTCTGATGAGATCAAAGAATTCGGCTGGGCGGCTCTCCCCATCAAAGGGAACTGGGTGCCTGGCAACATCTACACCTATACACTTGATTATACGGTAGGTGTCGGTCTTCACGATCCCGCGGTCACTACTACAGCTCCCGCTGCCGGAGACGCTATCATCAGCGACAAAGTCGGCATCTCATACAACGTCACGGAGTGGAAAACGGGCGGCGGAAGCAGTTACGTAGTTCCCGGATCATAACTTATCGGAGTGTGAAACGAAAGTAGGGACATCGCTTTGCAATGTATCATTGAATATTCAGCTACTATAGAAACATGCCAAAGGCATGTCCCTACTGTTTTTTAATTGACTTTATGAAACGCATCAATCACATAATAATATTCGCTTCTATTTTGGTACTCGCATCCTGCTCTCAGGATGATTTTCAGGACAACGGGCTTTTCGCTGACAGCGAAAGGATCTCCTTTGTGGCCTCTCTGCCCGGAGTCGATACCCGCACCACATATGATATCGCCAGCAAGCTTTTCTATGATGGCTTCAGGGTCTCGGCTATCTGCTCAGAAGACGCGCCCGATTCCTACGGCATTCTCCCTACACATTTCAAGGATGCGGCGGTGGTTAGAGAAGTCGACGGCATTTTCCGTGGTGACAGCTGCAGATGGCACGAAAATAAAGGCAAGAAGAATGATGGACACCTGAAATTTTTTGCCTTACACCCCTCACTCGCCGAGATGAAGACTTGTGCCGGCGTGGGCAATGAATGTTTCATATATTCCAACTTAACGACCAAGGATGCTGACGGAGTCAATTATGACTACCGCCTTACCAAATTTCGCGTTGCTCCGGACATATCCAGGCAGGTGGACTTCGTGACAGCCATCGGCGAAGGCAACAAAACCGCTAATATTTACTCCGGTATCAAGATCAATTTCGAGCATCAGCTCTCCGGAGTTCAAATAGGAGTATGGGGCGCCAATACCATCTACGATATCGAGATAGCCGGCGTGCGCATCGGAGGCACATATGTAGAGGCAGACTTCAGCCTCTCGACTGAGATCGCGAAGCCGGCAAACGACGAGAATAAAGTCGGCTCATGGCTGATTGGCGACTCGTCGCTGCACGGCCATGTCGACTATGTCTTCACCCAAGGAGATAAAGTAGTCGGCATCAACGCTAACGAGCATAACACCAAAGACCGGGTTTCATCAATCATGGGAAACGGTGGCAACGCTATGGTGATTCCTTACAAGCACGACAAGTGGGATTGCGTCAATGATAGAGAAAATGACAACAATGGGATGTATTTCAGCGTACTGATGCGCATGCGCGAGCGGGAAGGAGACCGTCATATCGTATTCCCGTCTACCGACCCCCAATCCCGATCCTACTTGGTTTTCCTTGTGGTCCGCAAATCTGACGGCATGATCATAAAACGTCTTTCTGCGAATGAATATGACAGCTACATCGCTCCCGACGGCCAGGAGAAACGCGCATACGGCTGGGCGGCTGTACCTGTCAACGTTGACTGGAAACCGGGATACGTCTATTCCTACGTTCTTGACTATT
>CAZJKZ010000099.1:0-8431 GCA_964546885.1 uncultured Bacteroides sp. | reverse complement strand
TATTTTCGCACATATTGAAGGCATAATCCTCAATTCTGGTAATTGAGTTGGGCATAATCACCGACCGAATTTCCGGACAGTCGTCAAACGCCATTTTGCCGATAGCGGTCACGGTATATTCTATGCCGGTATCATTATCGATCACTTTATCCGGGATGACGATATCAACAATTTCCATATAGGAAGGGTCGAATACGACCTCTACAGTCTTATCCTCTTCCGATATGATATTATAAGCTAATTCGACTTGTTTATTGAGATACTTCAATTTCCATATTTTATCTGATTTATCATAATCTTGATAACCCAAATTATAAGGAAAGTCCTCTTCTTGAGGATATGAATAATGAAATTTTCCATCTACTGCTGCTGATATCGGAAGAGTCAGTGAGAGTAGACACAATAAACAGATCAATAAGCGTTTCATAAGGTATATGGTGTGTTGTTGCTATTACTATTTTTCGGTTAAAATATTAGAGATTGAAGTGAGAAATGAACGCAAAAATAGACAAATTATTGCTACAAATCAAGCGTGTATGCTTATCTTTAACTAAAATTAATAAGTTTATGGTTTTAGTTTTAAATTAACCAAATTGTGTACTTTATATGACCTAAATTTGCCCCGTAGCGAAAAGTTTCCAAAGTGGGGCAAGCATCAGAGCTTGCTTGATTTTGTCGTTGAGCATCAGTTGATACAATTCATCACGAGATAAGAGCGTGACCTCGATATCTTCAGTGTCATCAAGGTGCTGCTCACGCACTTTACGCACTCCCCGTGCAAGATAGCAATGAGTAAGATTGGAGGTGGTGCTTGGATTGGCACTGATGGTTGCCACTTTTGTCCATTCTCCTCCTTCGTATCCTGTCTCCTCTGAAAGCTCTCGCTTGGCAGCTTCCATAGGGTCTTCACCGTCCTCGATTACTCCTGCGCATATTTCGTAGCCTATCTCGCCAAGACCATAGCGATATTGACGCTCCAAGACGAACTTCCCATCCTCGGTTATGGCCACCACATTGATCCAATCGGGATATTCCAAAACATAGAATTCGGGGTTGATACGTCCGTCGGGAAGACGTACGGCGTCGCGTCTTACTGTGAGCCACGGTCGGCGAAACAAATACTCGCTGCTTACTGTAGTCCAAGGTTTTATTTTGGTATTTTCCGTCATATACATAAATAATTTTGCACTGCAAAATTACAGAAATATTAATATTATGCAAAACAAAATGGTAAATTTTTGGTTATAATTTATATATTGTCAACTATTTATTTCAGTCATATGCCTTTCAATAAATTATTTCACGCTTCGCTCATAGCCGTTTGTGCTATGTTTAGCTCTAATGCCGTCGGGCAATCTGCTATCGTAACGGATGATATGCCGCAAAGATGGAAATATACGGAAATGTTTGATCAGACACTGCCTACATCAGATAGCTGGTGGAAAGAATTTCACGATCCTGTGCTTGATTCGCTTATTAGTGTAGGAGTGGAGAATAATTATGATGTGCTCACTGCGCAGAGAAGAATAGAAATGGCTCGACAAAATTTGAGGCAGATAAATGCGGGATACTATCCTTCGCTTTCATTTTCAGGAGGATGGAACGCAAACAGGACATCAGGAGTCAGTACAAGCCATTCAATGCCTGCAACCAATGCTCAGTATTTTGATTTAGGCTTAGATATGAACTGGCAAATTGATGTATTCGGTAAAGTGACTGCAAAAGCTCGACAGGGCAAAGCTCAAGTACAAGCTTCACGTGCCGAGTATGCCGCCATGATGGTGACTGTGAGTGCAAAGATTGCCTCGGCTTATATGCAGATGCGTACCTTGCAGACAGAAATCGGGGTGCTTGACACACATATTGCCCAGCAACGCCGTGTGGCTGAGATTACAAAAGCGCGTCACGAAGCAGGATTGGTATCCGGACTCGATGTGGCTCAATCACTCACTACTTTATACTCTACCGAGGCTGCTAAGTCGTCGCTTGAGAATTCTTTGAATTCGGCTATCAATACAATAGCAGTGCTCACCGGTGTATTTCCGTACGAAGTATCCCGGACACTTGCTGCGCCGGCTCCTATGCCTGACTATCATCAGATAGTGGCAGTGGGTATACCGATGGAGTTGCTCAGAAGACGCCCGGACGTGGTGGACGCAGAATACACTCTTGCCGGTTATGCCGCTGCCGTCGGCGTAGCCAAAAAAGATTTTTTACCTACACTATCGCTCACGGGATCAATCGGCACAATGGCTCATAAGGCCGACAAGCTTTTCAGCCAGCGTAGCTTTACATATTCGATAGCTCCTACCCTCAGTTGGACAATCTTCGACGGCATGAGCCGCAAAGCTGCAGTGGCCTCCGCCAAACAACAGATGATGATGGGCATTGACAATTATAACTCTACAATACTTACCGCCGTACAGGAAGTCGACAATGCCATGTCAGCTTATTATCACAATGTGGAATACATCGATACAATCGAGAAAGTGGTGGCAGAAGCTGAAAAATCATTTGAAATGTCAATTGATCTTTATAAGCAGGGCCTAACAAACTTCATAAATGTAACTAATGCACAGATTTCTTACCTTACATACTCCAATGAACTTATCGAAGCCCGTGGACAGGCACTTGCCTCTCTAATAAATCTATATGAGGCCCTTGGAGGAGGATGGTCCAATAATTAATTTCACATTTTGAGCTTTTAGAAACATTGAAATACTCACAAAATCAACTAAAATATTATGAAAACGGAAACTACAATAGGATTGGCAATATTCGGGCTTTTAACATGTACATCGTGCGGAAAACAGAATAAAGAGGTACAGGAAGAGGCTCCTACGGTGGATGTTACTACGGTGGTGACTGACTCCGTGCTTTTGAGCAAAGAATATCCGGGCACATTGTCGGCCACAACATCGGTAGAGGTGAAGGGAAGGGTGAACGGTAATCTTACATCTCAGCCTTATACGTCAGGCGATAAAGTAAAGAAAGGTCAGTTACTTTTTACTATAGAGGATACAAAATATCGTAATGCGAAAGAGCAGGCAGAAGCAGCGCTTACCACTGCAAAAAGCCAATATGAGTACGCATCAAAGCACTATGAGGCTCTGAAAAAAGCCCTGCAGAGCGATGCCGTGTCGCAGATTGAGGTGCTTCAAGGAAAAAGCGATATGGAAAGCGCTGAGGCTTCTATAAAAAATGCCAAAGCCGCACTTGAGACGGCACAGACAAATCTCAGCTATTGTACGATCCAAGCACCTGTAAGCGGCCTCATCTCCAAGAGCGAATTCAGTACCGGAGCATATATCAACGGAGAGGGCTCGCCTGTGACCCTCGCTACGATATACGACAATTCAGAACTTTTTGCTGAATTTTATATTGAGGATGTGGCTTACATAAAGACATTCCTCCAAAATGATGCAAAGAGCAATAGTCCTACAATTGATTATGACAATGTGCCTATTTATTTCAGCGAGAGTCTGGCTCGCCCATATACAGGAAAGCTCGTGTATATCGCGCCTGATGTGGATGTAACCACAGGCACAATGCTTCTGCGCCTGCTTGTGAAAAATCCTGAGGGTGATTTGCGCGACGGTATGTACACCACAGTAAAACTCCCTTATAAGCTCGATACAAAAGCTATACTGGTGAACGATGCTGCTATTTCCACATCTCAGTCAAAAAAATTCCTTTATGTAGTGAACGATTCCGACCGTGTGGTGTACACCCCAATCGAAGTCGGGGATTTGGCAAACGATACCATGCGTATAGTCACATCCGGTCTTAAAGGCAACGAACGGTACATTACCAAAGCTCTTCTCAAGGTACGTCCGGGTATGATAGTAAAACCCGTCATGGAAAAATGATACCGAGACCAATAAGATATTCCTACGTCTAACTATCCAAAAATTAAGATATGTTCTCGAAATTTTTTATTGACCGCCCCATATTTGCCATTGTCATAGCTGTAATGATGATTTTGGCGGGTGTGCTTACGGTGAAGCATTTGCCGGTGGCGCAATTTCCTGAAATCACTCCTCCAACTGTAAACGTCTCGGCTTCTTATCCCGGTGCTGACGCAAAGACTGTGGCTACCACCGTGGGTGTGCCTATTGAGCAGCAGCTCAATGGTGTCGAAGGATTGCTATATATGAGCAGTAGCTCAGGTTCTGATGGAAGCTACAATCTAACACTTACATTTGAAAACGGCATTGATCAGGATATGGCGGCAGTGAAGGTGCAGAATAAGGTATCGCTTGCCGAGCCTCAGTTGCCTACTCCCGTGACAGAGCAGGGCGTTCAGGTAATGTCGTCATCCACAAATACTATTCTCTTCATAGCGCTTGAGGCGGACCCCGGCTATAACTATGACGCACTTTATCTAACTAACTATGCTCAACTTAGCATTGTTGACGAATTGGCGCGCGTAGACGGTGTGGGGCAAGTGCAAGCTTTCGGTTCAGGAGAGTACAGTATGCGTATATGGCTTGATCCTGAGAAGATGCGTGTGCGCGGACTTCAGCCTTCTGATGTGGTTCAAGCTATCCAAAGCCAGAATGCTCAGGTGTCTGCCGGAGAGGTGGGCGCGCCGCCTGTAAGCAGTGACGAGCAGTTCCAGTTCACTCTTACTACTCGCGGACGCCTTGTAACGGCAGAGGAGTTCGGCAATATCGTACTTCGAGCCAATCCTGACGGATCGATGCTGCGCCTTCGTGATGTCGGGCGTGTTGATCTTGGTAGCGAGAGCTATTCAGTTGTGGCAAATGTCAACGGTGAAGGGGCAGCCCTTATAGGTGTAAATCAGTTGCCCGGAGCTAATGCACTTGATGTGGCAAAACGCGTGCAGGCAAAGCTCGATGATCTTAAAGATTATTTCCCCGAAGGAGTACACTACCGTGTGATTCAGAACTCCACGGATTTTGTTACTGCAAGTATAGATGAAGTGCTCGTTACATTCGTCGAGACAACACTTATCGTGATGATAGTGATTTTACTGTTCCTGCAGAACTGGAGAGCGGTGATTATTCCTATGATTACTATCCCGGTGTCGCTTATAGCTACATTCGCCGTGATGAAGATAATGGGGTTCACTATCAATACCCTTACTATGTTCGGTCTTGTCTTGGCGATTGCCATTGTGGTGGATGATGCCATTGTGGTGGTGGAGGACTGTGCCCGAATAGTGTCGGAAGGAAAACTCACGTCAAGGCAGGCGGCTGAAAAAGCCATGGATGAGTTGCAGGGTCCTGTGGTAGGTGAGGTGCTGGTGTTGCTATCGGTATTTATCCCCACAGCGTTTATCAGCGGCATTACGGGCGAGCTTTACAAACAATTCGCACTTACTATAGCTGTGTCAACCGCTTTCTCTGGCATCAATGCCCTTACGCTTACTCCGGCGCTTTGCGCATTATTCTTAAAGCGCAAGAATCCAAAAGCAAAGCAATTCTTTATCTACAGATGGTTTAATAAGGGCTTCTCTGCAACTCTTGCTGCCTACATGAAGGTGGTAGGCACATTCCTCAAACGCCCCGTTGTGGCTATCATTGCATATTTTCTGATCACAGGCGCGGCATTCTATGGTTATATAAAAATGCCTACTTCATACGTTCCGCAGGAAGATATGGGCTACTTCATGGGATCGGTACAGCTGCCTACGGGAGCCTCGATGGATCGCACAAATGAGGTTATAGACCAGTGTGTGGCTGCCCTCAAAGAAATCCCTGAAGTGGAGAATGTGATTAGCATGACAGGCTTTTCATTTATGGCGCAGGGACATGGGAGCAATCTCGGGTCATTGATCGTGACGCTTACTCCCTGGAATGAGCGAAAGGCTAAGGGCCAGTCAGTCAACGCTGTGATTGAGAAATTCCAGAAAGCCACAGCGGGAATACAAGAAGCTATAATTTTCGCACTCAATCCTCCGGCGATTCCCGGCTTGGGTATGGCTTCCGGTCTGCAGATGGAGCTCCTCGATATCAACAATAAGGGTGCCGACGCTTTGGCGGATGCTGTGGAGAAGGTGAAGATAGCAGCTGAAAAAGACCCTCGTATTTCATCTGTGACTACAATGTTCCAGGCAGGTGTGCCACAATATAGTATCAACCTTGACAGAAACAAAATCAAATTGCAGCAACTTACGCTCTCTGATGTCAATTCAGCCCTGTCATCCTATATGGGAGGAGCTTATGTCAACGATTTCACCGATTTCGGACGTGTTTACCAGGTAAATCTTAAGGCTGATGCAGTGGCGCGACGCAATATCAGCGATGTGATGAATCTGAGTGTAAGGAACGCACAAGGCAAAATGGTGCCCTTTGCAGCATTCGCCACTATAGAACCTGTGAGCGGTGAGAGTCTTATCAACCGCTATAATATGTACACCACTGCTTCGATTACAGCCTCTGTGCCCGATGGGGTAAGCTCGTCAGAGGGTATTGAAGCTATGGAGGAGATTGTGCATGAGCAGTTGGGCAAAGAGTATTCGTATGCGTGGACAGGTGAGGCCTATCAGGAGACTCAAGGTGGTACAACCGTTACCTTTGTGCTGATATTGGCAGTAATCATCACCCTGCTTGTGCTTGCTGCGCAGTATGAGAGTCTGACCGACCCGGTGGCTGTGGTGATTTCGATGCCTACGGCAATACTTGGTACGGTAGTCGGTTGCCTCATTATGGGACAGAGCATCGATATATACACCCAGATTGGTATCATCCTGCTTTTGGGTCTATCGGCTAAAAACGCTATTCTAATAGTAGAGTATGCTATTGACTACCGAAAGTCGGGCATGGATATCCGTCAGGCCGCTCTTAATGCCGGCGAAGTGAGATTCCGCCCAATCCTTATGACAGCGTTAGCATTCGTGTTCGGTGTGATGCCAATGCTTTATGCTACAGGCGCAGGTGCAGCGTCGCGTGTATCGCTTGGTACAGCCGTAGTATTCGGTATGTTTATAAATGCGGTGATAGGTACGCTATTTGTGCCTAATTTCTGGGAACTATTACAGCGTTTCCAAGAGAAATATCTTGTGCATATCTTCAATCCTGACAAAGGCGCTACGCCACCGCCTTCTTCTTCAGAAAGCGTATAGTATATCGAATTTTATCTTGGTTATAATTAAATTTATAGGTTATGGCTAATACCGTTTCATCCGGTTCCCCCTCTAAGGGGGAACATTCATATATTTTGTTTCTGATTTTCATTGCAATATTGGGGGCATTCAGTTCGCTCGTCAATGATATGTACCTTCCTACGATTCCAAAGATGATGAGGGAGTTTCACACTACGCCCTCCATGACTCAGATGGGTCTGTCAATGGCAATGATAGGATTAGGTATTGGATCTGTGGTTTGGGGCTCATTGAGCGACCACTATGGCAGGAAGCCCATGCTACTTCTTTCACTTGGTATTTTCGGAGTTGGCACAGCGGTGTCTCTTTTATCGGAGTCAATACTGTTTTTCATTATTTGTCGACTTTTCCAAGGTATTGGAGCCGGAGGTGCGATGGTGTTATCCTACTCCATTCCAACCGATCTTTATCAAGGACGTCAGCTTGCGAAAGTTATGGCTCTTGTTGGTGCAATAAACGGTTTTGCTCCGGCTACAGCACCTCTTATCGGTGGCTTTATGGCAGACTCCACAGGTTGGCGCGGAATATTTGTATTGCTGCTTATTATAGGACTATTGATGCTGTTATGGTCATGGCAGCGTCCTGAGAGTCTCCCGGCATCAAAAAGACTACCTGCCGACGGCTTGAAGCCATATTTCAAAGCGTATGGCACGCTGTTTTCTGATCGTCGGTTTATGGTCTATGTGCTCCTGAAGGCTATAGGTATCGGTCTCCTTTATGCCTATATATCTTCCGCTCCGTTTATATATCAGGAACATTATGGTTTCTCTTCCGTAAAATTTGGCTTGATATTTGGAGCTAACGCCGTGGCTATTGCAGTGGGTTCTGCTTTAGTGGTGCGCTTTAAGGTCCTTAAGCAAGGTCTTGTTGTCGGGACAGTGATAATGAGTTTGTTTGCAATTATCGAAGGATTTGTGATGTACCATGAGATGCATTTCCTTTGGTATGAATTGGCTGTGATTCCGATGCTCGTAGGTGGAGGTATGCTGTTCTCGTCAGCTAACAGTCTCGGTATGGAGGAAGGGCAGGCGGATGCCGGTACAGCCGGAGCAATCCTCAATGTTGTGAAATATATTTTTGCAGCTATTGTTGCCCCGCTTGTCGGTATCGGCAATATCCTTCACTCATCAGCTTGGTGCTTTGTGGCGTTGGCAGTGCTTGCCCTTGCATTTACAGTACCCGCCTATATGATGAAGCCCCTGCAGGCAATGATAAAGAAGTAAATATTTTCAACCCGTTCCGGGGAATATTAAAGGCTGAGAGAGGCTGACCGAAGCAAACTGTACTTGATTCAAAAGTTAA